>CAJXWR010000196.1 GCA_913062675.1 uncultured Trueperaceae bacterium | reverse complement strand
GTCTGAGGACGTCTCGCCGGTCGATGCGAGTGTTGCGGAGGACGGTCAGGTGGACGTGAGCGCCGTGGATGTGAGCGCCGTGGACCTGAGCGCGGTCGACGTGAGTGCCGTGGATACGCCTGACGTCGAGGTTCCCGCCGAGCCGGTTGAGGACGTGGACGTGAGTCCGACCGAGTCGAGCGCCACGGGTGAAGCCTCGAGCGAGGCTCCCGCCACAGCGGAGGATGAGATCGCCGTTGCGCCGGAGGCTGCCGTCCGCGTCGAGGGGGTCGTGGCGGGTGACGCGTGGTTCGCCACGGTCGATGGCGCCTGGACGCGCCTGCAGGTGAACGACGGCGCGTGGCGCGCCCTGGTGGGCGCGCCACGCGCTGGAATCGGTTCGTTGCTGCTCGTCTCGGTGGACGACGGGTTCGACGTGGTGCAGTTGCTGCCGCGCTGAGGCGCGTCGGCGCTACAGGCCAATCGTCAAGTTGTGTGCGGCTCCCGCTGCGGTGGGTTCGGCTCCGTCGCCCTGCATGGACTCGCCGGGCAGTTCGACCGGCTCGCGTTCGGCCAGCCAGCGTTCGGCCGTCATGGCCGCCCGCGTGCCCGCCCCGACCGACGTGCCGAGCTGCCGGTAGATCTCGTCGGCGATGTCGCCGGCGGCGAAGATGCCCTCCACCGACGTGAAGATCTCCTCGCGCACGGCGACGTAACCGGTTTCGGTGAGGTCCACGACGCCGTTCAGGAAGCCGGTGTTCGGTTCGTGTCCAATGTAGACGAACACGCCATCGGTCTCGATGACGTCCTCGCTGCCGTCGACCACGTCGCGTGTCCGCACGCCACTCACCATGCCGTCGGTCCCGAGAACCTCCTCGGCGACGGTGTTCCACACGAATCGCATCTTCGGGTTGGCGAAGGCGCGCTCCTGCGCGTTCTTGTGCGCGCGAAGGGAATCGCGGCGGTGGACGACCACGACTTCGGTGGCGAACTTGGTGAGGAAGAGGCCCTCCTCGATGGCGGCATCGCCACCCCCCACGACGACGACGCGCTTGTCCTTGTAGAAGAAGCCGTCACACGTCGCGCAGGTGCTCACGCCACGCCCATAGAACTCGTCCTCGCCGGGGATGCCCAGGCGCCGCGGGTTGGCGCCCGTCGCGAGAATCACGGCGCGCGCGTGGTAATCCGCCTCGTAGCCGGTGACGGTGAAGCCGTGATACGCGTCTCCGGAGACGCCCTCGACTTCCTCCATGAGGATGCGGGCACCGAACTTTTCGGCTTGCCGCACCATGCGTTGCGAAAGCTCCGGGCCGCTGACCGCCTCGTCGAAACCGGGGTAGTTCTCGACCTCCTCGGTTTGGGCGATCTGCCCGCCGGGTAGACCCTTCTCGAGGATGATCGTGTCGAGTTGCCCGCGGCCGGCGTAAATGCCGGCGGTCAGGCCGGCGGGACCGCCGCCAATGATGATTACGTCACTGCGTACCTGTTTTCGAGCCATGCGTTGACCTCCGCTTCGTGCTGGCGCGACTGTAGCACCGGTGTTCGGTCCACGGCGACAACCCACGCCATATACCCCTGGAGGGTATCACGCGTGCGGAGGTGCGTCCATCCCGGTACACTACGCGCATGACCAAGCCCCAGCGCACCTTCGGGATCGACCTCGCCTGCATCCCCGCCGATCAGGCCACCATTCCCTTCACCGACCTCATCGTCTACCTCAGCCGCTTCTTCAAATTGCAGCAGGGCGACCTCATTTTTACGGGTACTCCGGCCGGAGTGGGTCCGGTACAAATCGGGGACGTCCTGCGTGGCCGCTTGCATACCCGCACCGGTGTGATCGACCTGCTGGAATGTGCCGTTAAGTAACAATATTTAGCGGTTAACGTAACCCCAGCGAATGATCGGCAAAGGATCACAACAATACTTTTCATTGAACCCCAAGGCGCCTTCAGCAACCTTTAAATTCGCATCAACACCGAAATTTTTTTGCGTAGCATTACAACGCCCCTCAGTCCACTTTCAA
>CAJXWR010000195.1 GCA_913062675.1 uncultured Trueperaceae bacterium | reverse complement strand
CTTTCCGGCCTCGAGCCCGACGAGGACGTCGAGATCCGCGAGACCGGCATCCGGCCGGGGGAGAAGCTCTACGAGGAACTGCTCGGCGACGACGAGCGTACGGGGGAGATGCTGTTCGAGAACATCTTCGTCGGAAAGGGACAGTCGTTCGTTGGGAAGCCCCTGCGAGCGTTCGTCGATGAACTCGTCGAGGATGCGACCGCCGGACACGGTGAGGCGGTGGTTGCACGCATTCGGGAGTTTGGCAAAGGTTGATGCTGAGGCTGCCGCACTAGGAAATGGCCCGAAGCTAGCGCATGCAAATGATGGCAAAGAGACTTCATGATTCCTCAGGATTGAGCGGGTCGTTCATCACGCCGGGCGTGCCGCCCTGTCGTTCGTCAAAGCAATCCTCGTCATCCCAGCCTTCGACGAGTGGAATGGGCTCGACCAGGTGTAGTGGCCTTGGTTGGAAGCTTTCGGACGCCCGATTCATTCCCCATTATGTGACAGACTCTCTTTATGCCTCGTGTGATGGTCATCGGCGCAGGTTTCGATCAAATCCCAATCATTCGCGAGGCCCGCGCCCAGGGGCACGAAGTCATCGCGTGTGATGGCAACCCAGAGGCGCCTGGCTTCTCCTACGCGAGCGAGGTCCACACCGTGAGTACTCGCGACACGGAGCGTTTGCTGGAGGTGGCTCTGGACCGCGATATTGATGCGATTACGTACATGATTACGGAGAGTCCCATCCTGTCCGTGCACGAAATCGCCCGCCGCTTGGGGCTCGAAGGTCCGTCGCTCGCGAGTGCCCGAGCAACGGTGGACAAAGTCTGGTTCCGTCAATATCTCGAGTCGGCAGAAATGCGCACGCCGCGCTACGTGCGCGCCGAATCACTTGACGACGTCGAACGAATCATCGCAGAGGTCCCGTTTCCCGCTATCGTGAAATCGGCCGACGTTGGTGGGCAACTTGGTTTGAACGTCGTTCGAGACGGCGACGATCTTCCCAATGCGCTTTTGCAGGCGTTTCAACATTCGGTTTCTTCAAGCGCAATCGTCGAAGAGCTCGTCAACGGAAATGAATACAACGCCGTGGGGGTTGTGCTCGGCGGCGAGCTGGTCGAACTTCTCGTGAGCGACCGCGTGCGATACCCGTATCAGGCGTTCGGCGTAGTGCAGCGCCACCTTTATCCGAGTTCTCTCGACTCAGGCCAGTTGCTCGAAGTTGAACATGAGGTTCGGAGGCTCGTCGAAACCCTTCAAATCACGAATGGGATCGTCTTTCCACAATTCATTTACTCCGAGCGCGGCCCCGTTCTTTTGGAAACCGGCGAGCGCATTCCGGGCGGGTTGATGAAGGAGTTGTTCGAGTACGCAACCGGCATCGACCTCGTTGCTCTCCAACTCAACTATGCGTTAGGGAAGCGCGTTCATGAGCTGCCAACGACGGGAAATGCGCCTCATGACGCCGTCACGGTGAAATTCATCAATGGGCGACCGGGTCCGCTGCGCCCTGGACGGGTCTCGGACGTGAAGGGAGTCGACATTGCGCGCGAGCAGCGCGGCGTGCTGGAGCTCGGGCACTACAACGGGCCCGACAGTGACTGGGAGGTGCGTCCGCTAAAAGTGGCTCGTGACCGGTACTACTACGTCATCGCGTCGGGCACCTCGGCGGAGGAGGCGGTCCGAAACAGCGATGCCGCCGCCGGGCTGTTGGACTTCATTGATTCCGAGGGCAATTCGTTGATGGAACGAGACGCTACCGACGTCTAGAATTCGCTTTCGGGACCCGAAGGTTCGACGGTGACACAACGGCCCACTACTGTGCCGCGTGTGACTCATTGAACGCACCCACACGCTGAAAGTTCCATGGTCATGCGCCATTCGGCGCATCGCATCAAAGGCGTGCTGCGGTGCCTCTGCCGTTCAGCGGGACTACCGTGTTGCCAAGGCTCCAACGCGATGTAACGTAGCTATCGTTCGCTCGACCTCGCTCTCCTCCAACGTCGGGTGGCACAGCAGGGCCAGCGACGTTTCGCCGAGCTCCTTCGCGACGGGGAGCGCTTCGGGCGG
>CAJXWR010000194.1 GCA_913062675.1 uncultured Trueperaceae bacterium | reverse complement strand
TTCGCCGTGTCTCCCAGGTGCTGACCAGGCGCACGAAAAACAACCCGGTGTTGATTGGTGAGCCCGGGGTGGGAAAGACCGCTGTCGTCGAGGGCCTGGCCCAGCGCATCGTCGCGGGCGACGTCGCCGATTCACTAAAGGGCAAGCAGTTGATTGCCCTGGACATGGCGGCACTGGTCGCTGGTGCGAAGTATCGCGGTGAGTTTGAAGAGCGACTCAAGGCCGTCTTGAAAGAAATCAATGACGCCGAGGGCGAAATCATCACCTTCGTCGATGAGCTCCACACCCTGATGGGTGCAGGCGGTGGCGAGGGCTCCGTGGCGGCGGCAAACATGCTGAAACCCATGCTCGCTCGGGGTGAGCTTCGACTGATCGGAGCGACAACCCTCAACGAGTACCGCGAATACATTGAAAAAGACGCCGCTTTAGAAAGACGCTTCCAACCTGTTTACGTCGGAGAACCGACGGTTGAGAACACCATCGCGATTCTTCGCGGACTCAAGTCTCGGTACGAATCTCATCACGGGATCAAAATTAGAGACTCCGCACTGGTCGCAGCTGCGGGTCTGTCCGATCGGTACATTACAGACCGCTTCTTGCCCGACAAAGCCGTCGACCTCATCGACGAACAGGGAGAGGGAGGTCTCAAAGCCGCGCGTCTCGCCGACCGGGCAGGCGTCAACGTCTCCCAGGTCTATCAATCCGTAGGCGATCTCGGCACCGTCCAGCGGCACGCTCAAGCACGACGGCTCGTTGGAGAAGCCATCCGCGATCTTGACGCACACTTCCTTGCCGTGCCCGTGTCCACTCCGCGCGACGTCGAGACGGCACTCCAGCGGTCCATCCATATCGTCATGGCACCCGAACGCGCCCCCCTCCGCCGTCGCCGCATCGCAGCCATCGGAGCGTCGTTTGGCCGAAGCGACCTGACGGCCATCGCTGCCCGCGAGCATCACGACGGTACGCTGCAAGGTGCTGCCATGATCGAAGCCTGGCGAGAGGCCATCGGACCCAACGTGCACGCGCCTCTCGAGGCACTATGGGTCATGAGTAACCCCATCGGAATCGCGCTTTACGACGATCTTCCCGACCGGGACGCAACGGCTGAACTCGACCTCCTCATTCGCGAACTCGCGCGCGCCGCGCTCGATCCCCTACACGGTGACGCCATCGAAGAGGAAGCACTCCTCATCGGGCACCCGGTCGCCGAGGTGGGCACATGGGAGAGAGGGCCCAGGAACGCGACGCGCGACCGCATCCTTCAAGCCTCCACCGCACTGCTGGCCGAACGTGGTCGCGACGGGCTGCATCTTGGCGCCGTGGCGCAAGCCAGCGGGCTTGAGGATGCCTCAATCAAGTACTACGTGAAGAACCAACAAGCACTTCTCGACGAAACGCTCACCTACGCTGCCGAGCAGGCCGAACGCTCCATCAGTGCCACGTTGAAGAAGCATCCCGTGGACGATCCTCACTGGAGTGACGCACTCCTAGAACATCTCTTCGACGACGTGCACGTACGGTCCATTCTGCGGGTGGCTGCAACGGATGACGCGGTGGAGGGTTCCGGTGAGCCGCTTGCAGCAGCCTCCTGGCAGGGGCCTGAATGGCTGGCCGACCTACTGCAAGAGCGACTCGACGGGCAAGCCAGCACGCCCGCTAGCGACGACCTTGCCGTCGCCATTACCCTCGTGCTCACCGTCGTCCAGGGCCATGCCGCACAGCTGGGTCGCTTGGGTGAACAGGATCCCACCCTCCGCAGCGTTCGGCGACAGGCCATCTCGTGGCTTCAATCCCACTTATTGGATGCGGTGAACGCCACCCGGGTCTGAACACGGGGCGGCACGCTCGCGCCCGTTTTCCCAGCAGCGCACCTTGCTCTCCAGTTTCCCACCACCTCCATGGGCGCGTAGGTTTGCGAGCCTCGTGTTGAGCGCGCGTACGGAGGTCGCCGCATGAGAAGCCATCGCGGCACGCCCCAGGAAGGGGTGCGCCGCGACGCATTCATGCCTGAACGAGCGTGATTAGCGGAGCGTGACCCCCCGCTGCCCCAAGGCCTCGAGGTGAGGGACGGCGTCACGCGGAAGCTCGCGCGTGCGGACGTACGTGCCGTCGAAGTAGGCGCGTGCGCCGTGGA
>CAJXWR010000193.1 GCA_913062675.1 uncultured Trueperaceae bacterium | reverse complement strand
CAGGGGCGTGAGCGGCGAGGTTGGTTTGGGTGGTGCCGTAACTGACGATGCGGCGCCGGTCGTCGTCGATCAGGTCACCCCGGATGACGAAACGGCCGTCGAGCTCCTCGGCGTCGCGGGCCAGGAGTCGGCCTGCAGCGGTCTGTTCGCTCGATACGAGAGCGTTCCACCACCCGCTGATGATGAGTTGATCCTTGTCACGCAGCGAGCTGATGAACAGGCCGAGGGTGGGCACCGTCCACAGGAAGACGAGGAGGGCGAGCGTGGCGTGCACAAGGAGTTTGCCGACGGTGAGTTTCGTGCCGAACACGTAGCGGTTCATCGTCCGGCCTCCTCGGCCTGGAAGCGCCGGATGTTCCAGATCATGATGGGAATCACCGCGACCATGATGACGAGTGCAATGGTGCTGCCGCGACCGAAGTCACCGCCACCGCGGAACATCCAGTTGTACATGGCGTTGGCCAGCACTTCGGTGCCCCACTGCCCGTTGGTCATGGCGGCGACGATGTCGAAGATCTTGAGCACGACGATCGTGATGGTGGTCCACACGACGAGGATGGTGCTGGTGATTTGCGGAATGATGATTTGGAAGAACACCTGGAAGCCGGACGCACCGTCGATTTGGGCGGCTTCGATCGTTTCCTCGGGCACCCCGCGCAAGGCGGCGCTGAGGATCACCATGGCGAATCCGGTTTGGATCCAGACGAGGATGATCATGAGCAGGAAGTTGTTCCAGAAGGGGATGGTAATCCACGCTTGGGGTTCCCCACCGAGCGCGACGACGATGGCGTTCACGACGCCGATTTGGTTTGCGTCGGGACCGCGGTAGTCGTACACGAACTTCCAAATCACGCTGGCCCCCACGAACGAGATGGCCATGGGCATGAACACGAGCGATTTGGCGACGTTGCCCCAGCTCACCCGGTCGGCGAGCGTCGCGACGATGAGTCCGAAGATGGTGCTGAGGGCGGGCACGACGAGGAGCCACAGGACGTTGTTTCGTACGGCAGTCTGGAATCCGGGGTCCTGCACGGCCCACCGGTAGTTGTCGAGCCCGACGAACCCGTCACCGAAACGGCCATAGAAGCTGAGGCGCGTGGTTTCGATTACGGGGTAGACGAGATACACGCCGAGGATGGCGAGGGCTGGAAAGAGGAACAGCCAGGGTCGAATGGCGTTGCGCACGTTCTCGCGCGAAACGTAGCGTCCGTCGGACGCGCGCGTGTCGGCGGCGAGGCGGTCGAGCAGCCAGTTCGTTCCAAAGAAATAGGCGAGGCTCGCGCCGATGCCTGCGGCGACCGCCAGGAATGCCGAGAGTAGTTGTTGCGTCACCGCGTTCTCTCCTCACGGGACCGGATTGCCGCGCATGGTCGGCGTTCCGGACGGTATGGAAGGGTGGGGCGACCGAAGCCGCCCCACCCCCTTCCTTCACTGCGTGCAGGCACGCAGCGGGTCTGCACCGTTACTGCAGGGCATCCCAAGCGCGTTGAATCTGCGTGGCGGCTTCGTCGGCGGAGGCGCCACTCACGTAGTCGACCATGCCGGTCCAGAAGGCGCCGGCACCGATCGCTCCAGGCATCAGGTCGGATGCGTCGAAGCGGAAGGTGGTCGCATTCTGGAGAATCTGGCCCTGACCGCGGAGCGTGTCGTTGGCGTAGGCGTCGAGGTTCACACCCAGGTGGGGGGTGAGGAACCCGGATTGCGCCATCCAGATTTCATGGGCGAGGGGCGTGGTGAGAAAGTCGAGCAGCTCACGCGCGACGGCGTTCTCGTCCGTCATGGCCCACAGCGTTCCGGCACCGAGCACCGGGCTGCCGAGGTCTTCATCCGCGAAGGCGGGGAAGTAGAAGAAGTCGGCGTCCACACCCAGTTCGGTTCCTTCGGGGAAGAAGGAGGGGATGAAGCTCGCTTGGCGGTGCATGTAGCAGCCGGCGGGCACGGTGAACAGGCCTGCGGGGCTGTCACGGAAGTCCGTGGAGGCCACGGCAGCGCCGCCACCATCGACGTAATCGGGGTTCTTGGCGAACGAACCGAAGGTCTCGATGGCGTTCACGATGCGCTCGTCGTTGAAGGGGATCTCGTTGGCGACCCACTGGTCGTACACGGACGGGGGTTGCGTGCGGAGCATGATGTCCTCGACCCAGTCCGTGGCCGGCCAACCGGTGGCGTCACCGGACCCGAGACCGATGC
>CAJXWR010000192.1 GCA_913062675.1 uncultured Trueperaceae bacterium | reverse complement strand
GTAGCTGAGGAGGCGCTTGCGCTTCCCGACCATGATGAGCAACCCGCGGCGGCTGTGGTGGTCCTTCTTGTTGCGCTGCAGGTGCTGGGAGAGGTCGTTGATGCGGGCGGTCAGCAGGGCGACCTGCACTTCGGTGGACCCGCTGTCCGTGTCGTTCTTGCCGTACTTGCTGATGATGTCGCGCTTGGCGGCGGCGTCAATGGCCATGGTGATGGCTCCCTTCAAATGGTGGTTCCCAACCGGATTCGGATACGTGCGATCACGGTCGCGAATTCCAAGTGGGTAGCCTAGCACACGTGAAGACGGTTTGCGAAGCACCGAGTGACGCTGCAGCGCGGTTCGTGACGCGAACGACCGGACGTGAGGTCGTGTCGTGGCGACGGGTGCGCGACCAGCCGGGTGGGGCCCGCGTCTACCAGATCGCCTTACAGGGCGGTGACGTGGTCGTGGGCGCCTGGTTCGCCGATGCCGGCAAGTTCGCCCGGGAGGTGGCGGCGTACGAGGCGTTGCGTGGCGACGAGCTCGTGCCGACGTTGCTTGGCGTGGATGCGGGGGAGCGGGTGGTGCTCGTGGCCCACGTGACGGGCGTACGTGCGTCGTCCCTGCCGGCCACCTCGCCCGAATGGGTGACCGTCATGGAGGATGCGGGGGGTTGGTTGGCCCGTTTGCATCGACGCCCCGTGTGGCAGGTCGACGAAGTTCCGCTCGGAGACGCGTACCGCGCCCGGGTCGAGCGGGTGGAGCGCGAGCTCGGTGCGCGCGAGCCGGCCGTCCTCACTTCGGCCCTACGCGCGCGGCTCGATGCGCTTCCCTCCCAGCTCGAAGGTTGCGTGCGCGTGCCGTGCCACCGCGACTTCACGCCCGACAATTGGCTGGTCGACCCACCGCACCTACGGGGCGTCATCGATTTCGAGCATGCGCGCAGCGACCTTCCCGAGGCGGACGTCGCACGGCTCGTGAACGAAGGTTGGCTCGATGCTCCAGAGAGGCGTCGAGCGTTCATGCGGGGATACGAGGCGAGCGATGGACCCGCGAAGCTCGAGGGGTACGTCGTTCGCGACGTCGCGCTGTTGGAGGCGCTCACGACGCTCGCTTGGGCGCTTCGTCACCGTGACGTCGAGCGGGAGCACGCGGCGCGACGAGCCCTGGCGAGGTCGACGGCCATGACGCCGAGTGCCGGGTAGGCTACTGCATGGCGATGCATCGGACGCGCATAACGCTGGCGCCCAAGCCCCGCGGCGTCCACATGGTGACCCGCGAGCTGCTCGAAGCCTTGCGCGACGCAGGGTTGCCTCTCGACACGGTCCGAATCGGTTCGCTGCATCTACTGCTTCGGCACACGTCGGCCGCCCTGTTCCTGACCGAGAACGCTTCTCCCGACGTGCGTGGTGACCTCGACACCTGGCTGCGACACGTCGTACCCGATGGTTGGCCCTCCTTCGCGCATCAGTTCGAAGGACCCGACGACATGCCCGCGCACGTCGCATCGCTGTTGTTCGGTGTGGATCTGACGCTCCCGGTGACCGACGGGCGGCTCGACCTGGGCACGTGGCAAGGCGTCGCGCTCGGTGAGTTCCGGGACGCGGGCGGCGCGAGAAGTATCACGGCCACGCTCCATGTGAACGACTAATGGGACTGCCGGCCTGGAGGGCGTGCCGAGAGTGAAGGGGCGCGAGCGACACCTCGTGCAGCATGAATCGCGGCTCCGGACGACGTGGGTTTCACGGGCTCGCGACGGCTTCGCGAGCGTCGAGGCGCTCTCGTTGAAGGCGCGCTGTGCACGTCTACGCTCGTTGTGTTGCTATCGGCATCTCCCGATGATCGGGTCGTTGCCGACGTAACGTTGACGGCCCCAAAACTGACCATGCCGTGATGCTAGATAACCGCCTTCTGAGCGCGATAACTCGGACAGTTCTCCCTCTCGACTGGTGCTAACGTACCGCGAAAAGAGGTGAAACCATGACAGATTGGAATGGCAAGGCTGCGTTGGTCACCGGGTCAGGCTCGGGCATTGGGCGAGCCACGGTGACGGAGTTCGCTGCCGGAGGTGCGGCAGTGATGGTTGCCGACTACAACTTGGAAGGCGCCAAGGAGACGGTCGCGTCGATCGTCGCAGCTGGAGGTCGAGCGGAAGCCGTGCAGGTCGACGTTTCCGATGAGGCTTCCGTGAAGGCGATGGTGGAGGCCACCACGGCAGCGTTCGGACGGCTCGACGCGCTCGTCAACAATGCCGGCATTGCCGTCCTCAA
>CAJXWR010000191.1 GCA_913062675.1 uncultured Trueperaceae bacterium | reverse complement strand
GGCGTCCCGCTCGATCCGGTCGGCGATTCCGGCCAGGATCTCCGAGCGGCGCCAGCCGGGAAGGCTTCGCGTGGTCGCGAAGGATTTGGTCACGGCTTCGAGTGCTGCGGCCACGTCTTCGGGACCGCCAAGGTGCGCGTGGGCGGCTAGCGCGTCATCGTAGGGGGAGCGGGTGAAATACCCGCCGCCCGGGGTGCGTTCTTCGCCAGCGACGAGGATGCCTACGGTACCGAGCGGGATCCCATCGCTCGTTGGGGACTGGGGCGTGTCACTCACGGAGATCCTCCTTTCGGGCGCGTTAGAAGTGGACCGCCAGGGCTGCGGGTTCTTCAATGAGCATGGCCAAGTCCTGCATCATGGCGTGCGCCGCTTCGTCTCCGACGGAGGTCACGTCGAAACGTAGCGTCAGCGTCACCTCGGTCTCGCCATCCCGACCGGGAGCTGTGGCGAGGCCAAGCGTCACCGGCGCATAGGGTGGGGGGCGCAGCGCATTGAGGTGCGCATGGCCGGCGTGCACAAGGACCGCGTCCGGTGAACCGGAGTTCACGCCTTCGTTCATTTCGCCGTCATCGCCCGTCAGAAGGTCGGCAAGTTCGCGAATGCTGCGCTTGGCGGCGCCTGGAACGTCGATGCTCCCCTTCGGACCTCGGACGGCGAGGTGTACGTCGGACGGCTGGAGGAAGGTGAGGTGCTTGGTCACGACCGAGGCCAGAAAGCGTGTGACGGCGGCGGCGATGGGGACGTCGCCGCTGCGTGCAAGGAGGGTCGTAAGGTGCTGCGCATCCATGCGGCGTTCCAATTCACCCAGGATGGCGTGCGCATGTTGCACCTCGACGGCCATGGGAGCCGCATCGTGACGCGCCAGCACGCCACCTCGAGAAACGTCACGTGCGAGAACGGCGCCGAAGGGTCCCGAACCCTGGATGCGCGCGATGTCCATGCCGCCTTCCTGGGCCAGCCGCCGCGCGAAGGGGGAGGCGGGTGGCCGCGCTCCCTCCCCAGCATCGGGCGTCGGGGTCGACGGAAGGGTTGCGGGCGCCTCGCTCGCCTCGACGTTCACGGCTGGCTCAGGTGATGACGCGACCTCGGCCTCCTCGTGGGTGTTCGGTTCAGTGGGAGCGACCACCTCCTCGCCGGGTTGCGCAATCTGCGCAATCACGTTCCCAACGGGAACGTCTTCGCCCTCCTGGGCGCGAATCCCGACGAGAACGCCGCTCTCGGGTGCATCGATCTCCATGACGGCCTTGTCGGTCTCGACCTCCATGAGCGGTTCACCCTTGGTGACCTCGTCGCCCTCCCGTTTCAGCCAGGAGACCAGCAGTCCGGTGTCCTGATTCATTCCGAGCACCGGCATGATCACGTCCTTGGCCATCCTGGTCCTCGATTCAGTCGGCCGCTACGGGCTGCTTGGGAGCGCTGGGCACGCCGGGTTTGCCGTCGGGATTGACGCGCGGGTTGCCGTAGTTCGACTCGGTTTCGCGGGTCGGTGCGAGAGGCCCCAGTGCCGTCATGTAGCGAGGACCGGTCACCATCAACTCCTCGGCGGGGAATCGGCTGATGACTTCGCAACCGTCCGCCGTGACGACGAGTTCCTCTTCGATGCGTGCGGCGGACCAACCGTCGTCAGCGGGCCAGAAGGTCTCGAGCGCGAAGACCATGCCCTCCTCGATGACCTCGGGATGATCGAGCGAGAACAGGCGGCTGAAGATGGGTTTCTCCCAGATGTTGAGGCCGAGGCCGTGACCATACTGCAGCGCGAAGGCGGCTTCCTCGTCGGCGAAGCCAAATTCTTGTGCCTTGGGCCAGATGGATACGACGTCTGCGGTGGTCACGCCGGGCTTGATCATGCTGATCGCGTGGTCGAGGATGTCGCGCGCCTTGTCGTAGGCGTTGACCTGCGCCTGGCTGGCGCTACCCACCGCGAAGGTCCGGTAGTAGCAGGTGCGGTACCCCATGTAGGAGTGGAGGATGTCGAAGTAGGCGGGATCGCCCGGGCGGAGCATCCGGTCGCTGGCGACGTGCGGATGCGGGTTCGCGCGCTCCCCACTGATGGCGTTCACGCCCTCCACCATTTCCGATCCGTTGCGGTACAGGAAGTCGGAGACGAGGCCCACCATGTCGTTCTCGCGAACGCCGGGCTTCAGGTTCTCGTAGATCAGTTGGTACGACGCGTCGACCATGCCGGCGGCGTGGGTGAGGAGCGAGATCTCGTCCACCGTCTTGATCTTGCGGGCCTCGAGCATCAACTGTTGGCCGTCGATGACCTTGATGCCG
>CAJXWR010000190.1 GCA_913062675.1 uncultured Trueperaceae bacterium | reverse complement strand
TGCCCGAAACCGTCCCTCTCGGGTGTTCAGGCGCACGTCACCCGAGACCGTCGTTTGCTGCGTCTCCACGTCCCCACCCACGAATGCCGTCTGATCGTTGAGCGAGGCGCTCAGGGAGGGCGTCCCGACGAGCCAATCGAGATCGAGGCCACGCAACGAGAGTCGCGCACCCACACGCCAATCATCGTTCGCCTCCCCCGAATCGCGAAACCCCTCCGGGAGCCAGGAACCACGAGCCGACAACCGCAGGGAGCCCAGGGCCGACCCAGCGGACCACTGGTGAGCCACGAGCGTTCCCCCGTCCTGCACGTCGGCAGCGACGACGCCCCCCAAGGAGGGCCTTAGCGGCGCGTCCAGCCTGAGGGACGGCGCGAAAGACATTGTCAGGTCACCGCCCCGCGCCGCCACGCCACTGCGAAGCGACCAGTCGAGAATCGCCGATTCGGACGCAGCGGCCGCAAGGCCTGCACCCCCCTCGAACGCGCCTTCACGAAGGTACGCCGCCGCAAGGACGTCCACCGGTCCGAGACGCGCGAGGAACGACGTACCGAACCCGCCAACCGTGTCGGTGAGGGGCGCGACGCTGGTGCTTCCCGGTAGGCCCAATCGAGCGGCGAACCGACGCGTGTCGTACGCCAGCGAGGCTCGCAGGGTGCCTTCGGACCCATCGACCGATGCGGAAAGATCAATGCTTCGCTGTGACTCCGCATCGAGGCTTCCACGAAACGCGACGGATGCGTCAGGCAGGCGGGCATCCACACCCGCGTTGCGTCCCGTCGGCGTCCAGCCTGCACCACCGTTCACGCGGATCCGCAGCGGAATCGTGCGGTACACGTCGGCGTTCGTGGCGAGCGCACCGGCGCGCTGCACGCGTCGGACGACGCGGTCGTACCTCGACCCGTCCTCGGCGTCCAAGAGACTGATGAAGAGCGAATCACGACCGAGCGAATCGACCTTCTCGCCCACATCGACGGTGATGACGATCGTGCCGGTCTCACGCGGGGCGAGCGTCAGCACTTCGGGAGTCGTTCGGATTTCGCCATCGTTCGCGCCCACCACGTCAAGCCGGTACCGCCCATCGACGGTTCCGTCGTTGCGGACGTCGACCTCGACGCGGTAGTCGCCCGACACCGGCTGGTCGGGCGATCGCACGTCTGGAATGTTGGCTGACCTGCGTGCGGCCACGTCGATCGCGAGGACCGCCGTGCGCACGCCCCCATCGCCATCTCGCAGGTCCACTTGGACGTCCCGGCGTTCCGGGGGCGCATCGTCGGGAATCTGAATGGAGAGCGCGAGCGCGCGGCGTGCGCCCGCCTCGACCTGCAGCTCCGTGCGGGGCGCGAGAAGCGTCCACCCTTCGGGCAACCGGTACGAAACCGTCAATGGTAGAGGCTCGTCGGAAGGGTTCTCGATGACGAGACGCGCCGAATGCAGGCCTCCGGGCATCGCCTCGGTGGCCGATACCGGCAGGTCGACCGACCAGGCGGACGCGCTTCCCGCAAGCCAGGCGAGAACGACGACGAGAAAAGCGCGCCACGCCCGTGGCGCGCGGGGTCCTGCGCCCGCTGCGGCGCCCTTACACCTGCCCGTCACGACTTAGCGCACGCGGGGTGCGGACCGCTTCATGGCGTGGTGGGCCCCACGTCGAGATCGATTCGGACGGCATGCACGTCCCCTTGCCCGGTCTCCACGATGAGGAGTGCCTCATACGGACCGGCCTCGAGCCGACCGAGCGGAAACGCGACCGTGGTTTCAAAGCCCGGGTAGAGCCGGTTGAACCGGGGGGTCGATGCGAAGACTTCCTCTCCGGTATCTCGACGAAAGACCTGCGTGCGCGAATTGACCTCGTGCAGGCGTGCACCGTCGAGCTGAACCGTCGCTTCGAGCGTGGTGGTTCCGTCGTCCGCCCCACCTCGCCGCTCCGCGCGACGCACGTCACCAAACACGACGCGGCTCGGCTCGGGATTGTCGACGTGCACGATGACCGATTGCGCGATGCGGGTCCGCGTTCGAATCCCGGACTCGGGCTGGTTGAGCGTCACGGGTGTGAACATTAGGCTCGCCCAATAGCTCATGGCCGGCGTGGCGTCGGAAGGGACGAGCACTTGGTACGTCACGGCGCGTTGCTCCTCCGGGCCAAGGACGAACTCGTACGTTTCGGGGATCACCATGGCTGCAGCCGATGCTTCGATCGTCCCGCCAGCCACGTAGGCGTCGCGGTCGCCGGGAATTCGATCGAGCACATCGACGCGCACGGTGAGGGGCGCGTCGTTGGGATTGATGACGATGACCGAGCCTTCCGCCGTTCCACCCACGCTCACCT
>CAJXWR010000189.1 GCA_913062675.1 uncultured Trueperaceae bacterium | reverse complement strand
CGCGCCACCGTCCTTCGGTTTGGTGAGCGAGCCACGCTTGCTGGAGTTGGTGGAGATGCTCCCGCTGCTCGAGGCTAGGCGAGAGGGCGACGAAGAGGCGCACCTGGGGTGGAGGGGCAGCAGACATCGGAGTGACGGTACGACGCATTTGGGGCCAGCGCGTGGATAGGACGCACATCGCGTGCCTGGGGGCGATCGTGCTGTCTCGACGTGCTGCGCCTTCATGGAGAGGGCGTCAACCGGCGTACTCGTAACCTCGCACGACCACGGGGCCCGTCAGGCCCACCACCTCGCTGGCGCGTAGCGTCCAGGCGCGCCCGACGCGCTGCAGGATGCCGTCGACGACGAGCAGGTGCGCGTCGCGCAGCACCTTCCATTGTGCGTCCCACAGGTCGGGGGAGATGACGACCTGCACGCGGTCGGGCCCGTCCTCGAGGACGAAGAACGCGAAGCCCTTGGCGGTCCCGGGTCGTTGCCGCGCGACGATGAGTCCGCCGGTGCGGACCCGACCCTCCGGCGCTTGCGCGAGGGGGATGGCGCCCAGGTCACGCAGTTCGCCGCGCAGCAGGTCGACGAGGTGCACACCGACTTCGTTGAAGCCTTTGACGCGGTAGTCCCACACGACGCGTTCCGCGTCGGCGAGGGCGTCGAGGGGGGGTGGTTCGGGCGTGGGGTCGAACAGCGGCGCCTGCCCGGGGGGAAGGGCGTGGTGGAGGGCGCGCGCTTCGAAGAGCGCGTCGCGTCTTGCTTGCAGCGCGTCGAAGGCGCCCGCCTTGGCGAGCGCGGAGAGCGCATCCCCGGGGAGGGTGACGCGTCCGTACAGGTCGCGCAGGCCTTGGTAGGGACCGCCGCGCAGGCGTTCGAGCACGATGGTCCGTGCGGCCGTGTCGGAGACGCCCTTCGCGGATTGCAGCGGCGGCCTGAGGGTGCCGGCACGCCCATCGGGTTCGACGCGCCAGCCAGCGGAGGAGTGGTTCACGTCCAGCGGCGCCATGGCCACCCCCCAGCGTTTGGCTTCCTGCCGCAGCGTGGCGCGGGGCCACATGCCGGGGTGTTCGTTGAGCACTGCGGCGAGGTATGGCCCGGGGTGGTGGCGGCGTAGCCAGGCGCTGGTGTAGGCGTGTAGACCGAACGCCCAGGCGTGCGACTCGGCGAAGCCGTAGCCGCGGAAGGCGGCCATGGCGTCGAAGATGGCTTGCGCCTCCGCTTCGCTGCAACCGCTCGTGCGCATGGCGCCGTCGAGGAAGGCGCGATGCTCGGCGCGGATTTCGTGTTCGTCCTCGAAGGTGGTGACGACCTTGCGGAAGCGTTCGGCGTCGCTCCACGACATGCCGGCGACGTGCACCGCGATGCGCATGAGGTCCTCCTGGAAGAGGATCACGCCGTACGACTTGGCGAGGATGGGTTCGAGGGAGGGGTGAAGGTACGTGACCGCCTCGCGGCCGTTGCGGCGCGCGACGTACGGGTGCACCGTGTTGGATTGGATGGGGCCGGGCCGGAACAGGGCGACCTGGTGCGCGAGGTCGGTGAGGGTGCGGGGGCGGAGTTGCGTGCTCATGCGCACCTGGCCGGGGGATTCGATCTGGAACAGTCCCATGGTGTCGCCCTCGCTGATGGAGCGCCAGACCGTGTCGTCGTGCGGGGGGTCGCGCACGTCGAGCCAGCGTCCTTGGAGGCGGTACACCTCCTCGCGGGTGCGTTCGAACACGCTGAGCATGCGGAGGCCGAGCAGGTCGAGTTTGATGAGGCCGAGCGCTTCGATGTCGTCCTTGTCGAACTGCAGGAGTTTGATGCCGCCACTCGAGCGTTCGAGGGGACTGTAGTGCGCGAGGGGTTCACGGCTGAGGACCACGCCACCGGAGTGGGGGGCGACGTGACGCACGAACTTGGGTTCCATCGAGCGGAGGAGGCGCAGGAGTTGGCGTGTGATGGGCGTGTCGCCGATCACGTCGTGGAAGATCTCCTCGGCTTCCTGGGCGCGGTGGGGGCGCAGGTGGCGGTACTGCCGGCCTAGGGCGCGGGTGAGCTGGTCGCGTGTTTCGGGGGGCATGCCGAGGGCGCGGCCGAGGTCCTGCAGGGCGCTGGGTAGGAAGTAGGTGATGCGGTTGCACACCATGGCTTCGGTGCGGGCGCCGAAGCGGCGTTCGACCCAGGCGAGGACCTCGTCCCGTCGGGCGGAGGCGATGTCGATGTCGATGTCGGGTGGGGAGGTCTTGCCGCCGTGCAGGAAGCGTTCGAAGAGCAGGTCGTGCTCGATGGGGTCGGCTTGGGTGATGCCGAGGAGGTGGCAGAGGATGCTTGCGGCGGCCGATCCGCGACCGCTGCAGACGATGCCGCGGTCGTGGCAGTAGTCGGTGATTTCGGCGGCGGCGAGGAAGAACCCGGCGAAGCCGAGCGCGCGGACG
>CAJXWR010000188.1 GCA_913062675.1 uncultured Trueperaceae bacterium | reverse complement strand
TGGGCTGATTAAACCCGTCGGCATACTCGAACATGGCTTCCGTGTTCTCTAGGCTGCTCGTGTCCCACGTCCCGATGGGCTGGTTGAATGCGCTGGCGCCTGCGAACATTCCATCCATGTCCGTGACGTTGCTGGTGTCCCACATCCCGATGGGTTGGTTGAAGCTTGAGGCGCCATAGAACATCCCCGACATGCGCGTCACATTGCTGGTGTCCCAGCTCGCGAGTGATGCATTGAACGTACTTCTCCAGCGGAAAAGGTCGCTCATGTTGGTGATGCCCGACGTGCACGTGGTCGAGACGAGCGTGAACTCACCTTCATCAACGAGAATCTCGAGTGCGTCTCCATCACGCTTGACGTAAGTCACGCCATCAAGGGGGGCGCTGTCTCCCCAGTCGGCTTCGGGGCAGTGGATGGTCACGCCATTTCGGCCGAGATAGAACGTCTCGTTGGCATTGGGCCGAAGCGTGAGAGGCTCGTGGATGAGGGCGCCGTTTACGCGTGCGGCGAGGGTCACGAGGCTCGGCGTGGTCCCCGAGGTGTAGGTCGCCGTGTAGCTTCCATCCCCATGGTCGGTGACGGGGCCCACTTGACCGATCTGGGGCGCATCAATCGTGACGGTGCCGCCGCTGGTGTTGAGGCGGACTCCATTCTCGTCGCGAAGGAAGATCGTAATCTCGCTGGTGCTCACCCCATTGGCGGGAAGCGTGAGTGGGTTCGCGCTGAGGTAGCTCGTGTCGAGGCTGGCGGACGAGCCTTGCAGCGTGAGGGTGGCGGTGCGGGTGAGGTTCAGGCCGTTGAGGCGAGCGGTGATCGGGACGGTTGTTGGCATGATTCCAGCGGTGTATTCGGCGGTGTAGCGACCGTCACCATGGTCGATGACGGTACCGATCCTGCCTTCGCTCGGCGGCGCGAACGTGACGACGCCTCCGCTCGTGGTGAGGGGCGTGCCGGCGGCATCGTGGAGGGTGACGGTGAGGGTCGTCGTGCTCGAACCGTCGGCAGGAAGCGTCGATCGGCGGCTGGTGAGCGTACTCGTTTCGTGGCTGGCCGCGCCAAGCGTGACGTGTACGGTCACGACTGCTTGCATTGCTTCGTCGTGCACGCTCGTCGCGGTCAGGGTCGCCATTCCGTGCCTTCGAGCGGTGACGAGACCGGTGGCGTTGACCCTGGTGACGGTCGGGTCGCTGCTGGCCCAGAGGACGGCCGGGTCGGCGCCTCCCGTGGCAACGACCGTCGTGGTGACGCGCCCCGAGCCTTCAGCGGGGAGCGTTAGCGAGGCAGGTTGGGGGACGAGGGCGTGGATGGTGGGCGTTGGGGAGACAAGTTGCGCTTCGATCGCGACTTGGGCGTGGTGCGTCGAGGACGTGGCAAGGGTGGTTGGCTGCATTGCGTCGTTGGCAGGGGTGGCGAGGAGGCTGAGTGTGAGGGAGCCTTCGGTGAGTTGGGTCGGCAGGGTCGTGTCGATGAGGACCGTGCCGCCGGCGTCACTTCTCGCTGCCGTGAGGGGTTCGAACGCGCTACCAAGGAAGGCGCCAAGCAGGGTGTTGGGTTCGAGGCCGGCGGCGTGGATGCGAATGCGTCCCCCCGGCTGGAGGCGTAGCAGGGCTTCATCGGTGAGGAGTGCCGTGGGTGTGCCGTTCGGATCGCTCGCCTGGAGCTCAAAGGACGTATCGCCCATCGTGACGTGCAGAGCGTCGTTCGTAGCGTGGTGTTGCGCCGTATCGCTCGCTTCGCCGCCGATCGCGATGGCAACGTCTCCGGGCGAGGTGATGCCGAGGTCGCGTGGGTCGGTGGGTTTGGGCGTCACGGAAACGTAGGCTTCGGCGCGGATGGTCGGGTCGTGTTGGCTGGCGACTGTGACGTGTGCTTCTCCGGGTGCGTGGGCTGCGAGTCGTCCGTTGGCATCGATGCTGACGATGGCGTCGTCGGTGCTCCGCCACTCGAGTTGGGTGGAGAGGGTGCCCGTGCCAGCGAAGAGGGGGTCGAGCTGCAGCTGGCTTCCCGGCGGGAGCATGTGTTGGTTGCCCTGGGCGAATCGAATGGTGGTCAATTCGCCGCTGGCGTCGTTGCTGCTGCAGCTGGTGAGGGCGAGGACCAGGGTGACGAGGAGCAGGACCACCTGGACGGGGTGCGTGGCGCGAGGTGTGGGGAGCGTGGGGTGAGCGAGCGTGGACATGGTTTCCCTCCGAAGTCAAACCGCAACTGAACAAAAAGACATTTGGACACTACAACGCCAAAAAATCTTTTGCAAGCGTTCACGTTCTTCCTTCCCCCGCACCCGGCGTGCTCCAATGGACTCGTGACCGACAAAGTGAACCCCCGTGCGGACAGCGCATCGACGCAGGATTTACGCCGAGAGGCGGTGGATGTCACGGTCCAGGCGCTCGACGCGAACGGACGGGCAGG
>CAJXWR010000187.1 GCA_913062675.1 uncultured Trueperaceae bacterium | reverse complement strand
ACGGGCGGTCTTCACGGCACGCTGGCGCTCACGTACCTCCGGTTCGTCGGCTACCGACAGGTGCGCAACCTTCGGGGCGGATTCACCGCATGGCGCGACGCGGAACTGCCCTTCACCACGCGATGAAGCTTCGGCCGAAGCGTCGGCCGATCATCTGAACACGTCGCCTACGAATTGACCTTTCGCGCGTTGTAGGCTGTGGGCTGCACGTCATCCAGGAAACCCAACGAGAGACGGAGGGTGCATGGCATACGAACCTCCTTACACGTTGACTCCGATCATCGTGACCCTCGTGGCCGACATTGGCGAGCGCTTGGGGCGATTCGCCGCATTCGCCGATGCGAACCTCACGCCAAGGCTGCGCCGTACACATCGCATACGCACGATTCATGCCTCACTCGCCATCGAGAACAACACGCTGAGCGAGGGACAGGTGACCTCCGTCATCGAGGGTCGTCGCGTTCTCGGGCATCCTCGCGAGATTCAAGAGGTTCGAAATGCCTTCACCGCCTACGAAGCCATGGCGGCCTGGAGCGCGACGAGCGAACGAGATTTGCTTTCGGCCCACGGAGTGTTGATGCAAGGGTTGGTCGACGAAGCGGGTCGTTACCGCAAGGGTGGCGTTGGGATTCACCGAGGTAACGAGGTCGTGCACATGGCTCCTCCAGCCGACCTCGTGGCAGCTCACATGCACGACCTCCTGAATTGGCTCGAGCGCACCGACGCGCACCCCCTGGTCGCCAGTTGCGTCTTTCATTACGAGCTCGAGTTCATTCACCCTTTCGCCGATGGGAACGGGCGCATGGGTCGCCTTTGGCAAACCCTCATCCTTCGGGAGTGGAATCCTGTATTTGCTTACGTGCCCGTAGAGACGGTCGTGCGGGAACGACAAGAAACGTACTACGAGGTCCTCGCCCTCGCCGATCGTGACGGGGACGCAACCCCCTTCGTCACCTTCATGCTCAAAGCGATCCGCGATGCGCTGGACGAAGTCGCCGACACCGAACAAGTAACCGAACAAGTAACCGAGCAAGTAGCTGCCCTTCTCAGCGTCATGGGCACGCGGGCTTGGAGTCGAACGGAATTGATGAACGTGTTGCACCTCACCCATCGACCGTCGTTTCATGCCACGTACCTCAACGCTGCGATGGAGGGGGGTTGGGTCGAACGCACCGATCCAGATTCGCCCCGAAGCCCCAAACAGCGCTACCGCCTCACGCAGAAGGCACGGGCATGGCTCGCCCGCAACATGGATTCGCGCACCGACGACGCTTGACCTTCCTCTCGTCCGTGACGGTCTTTCGGTAGGATGTCGACCATGACACGAGGGCGCATCGTGCTCACGGATGCCGACCGCTCGTGGCACGTGCCACCGCGCGCATCCCGAACGAAGAATGGTTCTAGGGCATGGTCATGACCACGCCCCCGTCCGGCCCTGGGCACCACCTTCTCAGCTCGATCCTTCGTCACGATGCGAAGCAGAACAGCTACAAGTTCGCGCTCCTTCGGGCCCTGAACGACGTGGTGCTCGCCTATCCGGACGTTCGTCATGGCGAACGTCCGATTGCCGTACCCGTTCGGCGACTTGCCGAGGCTTGGCTGGCCTACTACTGGCCGTTCATGGCGGAGGGAAACGAAATCATGCAGGGGCCACGCGCCAAGCGCGGTGGCCAGGTGCGCAACGACATGGCGTTCCGTCCGAGCCTTCGCGATCTCCGTACACGCTGGGAAGCGATGTTCGGGCATTCAGCGGCCGGGGACGGCTGGATGCTCGTCGAACAGATGCGCGTTCCTCGACTCCGCGACCCGTTCGACGCCACGTTTCAAACCGCGTACCGCGCCACCGTGCGCAAGATCGCCGATGCCGTTCGGCAACCCTTGCAGTACGCCGGCGAGGGTGAATGGTCCGTTTTCACCAAGCCTCGTCGAGCCGACACGCTTCCTCCGTCCACCTGGCTCCCGGGTACGAGACCGAACGACGCATGCACCTTGGTGCAGCCTTCCCTCTGGAACGCCTTTCGCGACGTGTCCCTCTGGGTCGAGGCGCTCGCCATTCACGAGTGGAGCCTGTTCACGGCCCGCGTTGGGGACGTACCGCGGGGCGAGGCGTACGAGCGGTTGACCGAGCGGCCGGATGGCGTCCGTCTTCCCGTCACGTGGGAACGCAACGAAGTCGTCGTGCAGATGCTCGAGGGTCGCATGTACCACTGTCCATGGTCAGGCAAGCGACTTTCGCCCGACCGGTTCCAGCTTGACCACATCGTGCCGGTGTCGATCCACCCGTTCCACGAATTGTGGAATCTCGTTCCCGCCGATCCCGCGACGAACATGCACGTCAAACGCGCTCGGTTGCCGAGCGCCACCGTGCTCCGCAAGGCAAGCCCCATCCTCACGGAGAGCTATCGAAACTACGCCGCGTCGGACGGGCTCGCCGGAGCTCTCATGGATGACGTCGCGCGCCGGTTTCGTCTCCCCCACCCACCGCAGTCCATCCAGCCCGAGGCG
>CAJXWR010000186.1 GCA_913062675.1 uncultured Trueperaceae bacterium | reverse complement strand
AGCGCGGCGCCTGGGCGAGCTGGGGATTGGTACGAACGAGGAGATTACGCGCGCAACGGGAAGCACGCTGTTCGACGAGAAGATTGGGGGGACGGTGCACCTGGCGTTGGGGCGGTCCTACACGAACACGGGCGGCGTGAACGAGAGTTCGATTCACTGGGATTTGATTCGTGATTTACGGGCGGGCGGGGAGCTTCTGCTCGATGGGGAGACGTTCCAGCGCGATGGCGTGTTCGTGACGTAGGCGCCGGGCATGCACTCTCGCAGGTGATCGACGCGATCGACGGCTGGGTGCGCGACCACTACCCTCGCTGCAAGGCGCACGCCGAGGAGCGCGACGGAGAGCCGCGCGAGGCCATCCCGGCACCTTGACCTAGATACCCCGCAGGGGTATGTTGACGCCATGGCGAAGACCTCCAAGCGCACCAGCAAGCGCGCCTCGAACCCCCGCAACCGCATGCCCCTCATCCTCGGCGCCACCGCCATCGTGGCCATCGCCGCCATCACCGCGGTCCTCACGCTCAACACGAGCAACGGTTCCGCCCTCACCACGATCACCGTCGCCGACCTGCGCCAAGCGCACGCCGAAGGCGACATCACGCTCCTCGACGTCCGCGAACCCTGGGAGTACGAACAAGGCCACGTCGAAGGCGCCGTCCTCATGCCGCTGATCTACGACACGGCCCAACAGGCGCTCGATGCAGGGCTCGACAAGGACGAACCCGTGTACGTCTTCTGCCGCACCGGGAACCGGTCCACCGTCGCCTCGCAAGCGCTCGTCGACGCCGGCTTCACCGACGTTCGAAACGTCGCGGGCGGCATCGTCGACTGGGTCGCCGCCGGCTACCCGGTCGTCAACTGACGCCTCCTCTCCCCCAGGGCGGGGCGCCCAAGCACCCCGCCCAGACCTCTCCATGCGTGCGCCCAGCCTCCTGGCTGGGCGCTCGGATTTGGCCAAAGAAACGCCGTTGACAGCCTCAGGACGCGGCGGTATTCTCCCCTTCCGTCGCCCACGGTTCACAGGCACGACGAACCGCGACGCCACCCAGCCGAAGTGGCGGAATTGGTAGACGCGCATGATTCAGGGTCATGTGACCGCAAGGTCGTGTGGGTTCAAGTCCCACCTTCGGCACCAGACGCGCCCCCGCCCGCCCGGGGGCGCGTTCATTTACGTCGCTCGAACTCAGGACGAACTGCCCGCCAGCTCCTCGAGCGCACCCAAACCCCGCAGCACGTCCCGCACCTCGCGAAGAAGCGCAAGGCGATTCGCGCGGACGGCCAGGTCGTCCACCATGACGAGCACGTCATCCAAGAACCGATCGAGCGGATCCTTGAGCGCCAGCACGCTCGGCAAGGCGCCCGAGGGATCGGGCACCGCCACCGGGCCGGAGCCCAACGCCCAGGCCGGCAACTGCTCCGCCAAGCCTGCCAACAACGCGTCGACACCCGCACGCGCATCCGCCAACCGCGCATGCAGCGCTTCCGCCTCAGGCGCCTCGAACCGCTCCGGATCCACGGCCACACCCTCGCTCGCATTCTCCGCGAGGTTCGCCGCCCGCTTGTACAGCTCCTGCAGCTGCGCAAACGGTTCACTCCCCGCCAGCGCCTGAAGCAGATGCGCACGCCGTGCAGCCAGCACCACCGACGGGTGTCCCGCCACGGCTGCACGCACCTGCGTCACGCCCACGCCCTCCTCCGCCAGGAGCGACGCGGCACGATCCCAAATGAACCCCTCCACCTCCGCGAGGACGCCGCCATCGATCGTCACCGGCCCCTCGTCGTACCCGGCCGCAACGAGCTCGAGTAGGTCGCGAAGCGGCAGGCTCCAATCCTGCGAAACGGCGATGCGCGCCAGCGCACCCGCCGCCCGCCGCAACCCGAACGGGTCGGCCGAACCGGTCGGGCGCTTGCCCAGCGCGAAGAACCCGAGCAGCGTGTCCGCCCGGTCCACCGCAGCGATCACCGCACCGGCGGCACCCTCCGGCAATTCGGCGCCCGGCGCGACGGGGCGCACCCCGTCGAGCAACGCCTGCGCGACCGCCTCCGGCTGGCCTTCCTCCCGCGCGTACGCCCGCGCCATGACACCCTCGAGCTCCGGCAATTCGTACACCATGTCGGTCGCGAGGTCCGCACGGAACAGCGGCAGCGCCGCATCGAGCGCTTTGCGCGCGTCGCCCGGCAACCCGAGCGCGTCCGCCACCCCGCCGGCCACCTCACCCAGCCGCGTGACCTTGTCCGCCATCGAACCGAGCTCCTTCTGGAAGCCGATGCCGTCCAACGCCCAGGCGTGCTGCGCCAACGTCTTGCCCTTGTCCGCATCCCAGAAGAAGCGTGCGTCGTACAAGCGTCCATCAAGCACCGCCTCGTAGCCTGCACGCACCACCGCCGGATCGGACACCTCGGTGTTGCTGATCCCCACGAACCGATCGGCAATCGCGCCATCCTCGCTCCGCAAGGGCACGAACCGCTGGTGGTGGATCATCACCGTCGCGAGTACCTCGTCAGGGAGCGCCAGG
>CAJXWR010000185.1 GCA_913062675.1 uncultured Trueperaceae bacterium | reverse complement strand
TGCAGGTCGGCGCGGATGGGCGCAACGAACTTCATGGCGGGGGGGTGGTTGCGGGCGAACAGGAACGCGACGCCCACCTCGCGAATCAGGTCCGCAAGCCGTTCGGGGGGCACGTCGAGGTTCACGCCGAGCGCTTCGAGCACGTCGGCACTGCCACTGCGCTTCGTGACGCCGCGATTGCCGTGCTTGGCGACCTTCGCGCCCCCGGCCGCAGCGACGAACATGGCGGTGGTGGAGACGTTGATCGTGCTCATGCCGGTCCCACCCGTCCCGCAAATGTCGAGGAGCGGCTCATTCATGGGCACATTGACGTGGATGGAGCGTTCGCGCATCGCCTCGGCGAAGCCGGTGATCTCCTCGACCGTCTCGCCGCGCGTGCGGAGGGCGGCGAGCAGGGCGGCCGCCTGCATTTGCGACATGGCGCCGTCCATCAGGGCGCCCATGACCGACCGGGCGTCCGCGCGGTTCAGGGTCGTCCCACTGAACACGTCGTTCAGGACGCGGCTGACGTCGATTCCTTCATTCCCCATCGTTTACCTCCTCCAGTGCTTGCGTCTACGTCGTACCAGAATCAAGCCGGACCACGCCCCGTCTGTCGTGCGGACTTCACCCCTTCGAGGTAGGCGCATTCGCGTTGCACGGTTGCGCCCCCGAACGGTCGCACGATGGAGAGGAACACGTCCTTCACGACGTGCTGGACGGGATGGACGCCGAGCCTCCAGGCGGTGCGGGGGTCCATCGCTGCGATCCTCGCTGCGTTCGCGCCGGCTTCCCGCATGCGTCCAGCGTTGATGCGGCGTTGCGGCGCGGGACCCACGTGCCGGACCGGCGCTCCCGGCAAGGCCTTCACGGCAAGCGACTCCTGCGTCAATCGCCAGCCCAGCCAGACGTCCTCGCCGCCGTACCCCACGAGGGCGTCACCGAACCCTCCCACGGCGTGGAACGTGCTCGTGGGACAGGACGTGTTGGCGCCATTGACGTTGCCCCAGTTGGGGCGCCGGACGCGCCAATCCCAGGGCTGCACGCCATCGTCGAACGTGATCGCCCCCACGTACACGGCCGGTTCTGCCTGCGCGGCGAGGTGCCGCTCGAGCAGGTCGGGAGGGGGAAGGCAATCGTCGTCGGAGAACACGAGCACGCTGAACCGAGCGTCGCGTGCCGCGGCATCCCGCGCAGGCCCGGGACCCACGCCAGGCGTCGTGGTGAGGAACATCGAGAAATCGTCTGGGCAGGCGGCCCGTAGCCGCTTCTCGAGCCCCGGATCGGCACCGTCCATCGTGATGCGCCATTCGAACTGGTCGCGTGACAGGGTTTGCCGCGTCAAGGCTTCGAGTTTCTGCAGCATCAGGTCAGGCCGGCCTGCGGTCGCCGTCACGACCGTCACACCTTGGGGTGCCGCCTCGTTCACGCCGCGTCGCGACGTGCTCGGACGTCGTCGAGGAAGCGCTGCAGCATCGCTTCGCCCTCCCCCGTCAGGATGCTTTCGGGGTGGAACTGGACGCCCCACACGGGGTGCTCGCGGTGCCGGACGCCCATGACGACGCGCGTACCGTCATCGTCGCACCAGGCGTTCACCTCGAGCTCGTCGGGCAAATCCTGAACGACGAGGCTGTGGTACCGCGTGACGGTCACTTGTTCAGGCAGTTCCGTGAACACGCCGGTCCCGTCGTGGCTCACGGGACTGGTCTTGCCATGCATGATCTTCGTGGCGCGCACGGTCTTCGCGCCGTACGCCTCGCCAATCGCCTGGTGGCCGAGGCACACGCCGAACGTCGGGACGGTCGGTCCGTAGCGTTGAATGACCGCGACACTGTGACCCGCCTCGGCGGGGGTGCAGGGCCCGGGCGATACGACGATGCCGTCCACGTCGAGTGCGGCGATGTCCTCGACCGCGAACTGGTCGTTGCGCCAGACGGTGAGTTCGGCACCGAGCGCACCGAGCATCTGCACGAGGTTGTACGTGAACGAGTCGTAATTGTCGATCACGAGCAGGCGGACGGGACGGTCCGGGTTCATCCGAGCCCCTCCGTTGCCATTTCCACGGCGCGCCGCAGGGCGGCGAGCTTGTTGAGGCTCTCCTGGTACTCGAGTTCCGGATCGCTGTCCGCCACGATGCCGCTGCCCGCCTGGAGGTGGACCCGGCCGTCCTTCACGACCATGGTGCGCAGCGTGAGCGCCATGTCCATGGCGCCATCCACGGCGAGGTACCCGTACGCACCGGCATAGGCACCGCGGCGGGTGGGTTCGAGCTCGTCGATGATCTCCATCGCGCGGATCTTCGGTGCGCCACTCGCCGTGCCCATGGGAAGGGTGGAGGCGAGCGCATCGAGCGGCGTCTTGCCTTCGGCGAGGGTGCCCTCGACGGTGGAGACGAGGTGCATGACGTGGCTGTAGCGCTCCACGCGCATCAGGTCGCTCACGCGGACGCTGCCGTGCTCGCAGACGCGACCCAGGTCGTTGCGACCCAGGTCGACGAGCATCACGTGTTCCGCGCACTCCTTCTCGTCCGCGCGGAGTTCCTCGCCCAAGCGGGCGTCCTCCTCGGGTGTCGCGCCGCGCTTCCGGGTTCCGGCGATG
>CAJXWR010000184.1 GCA_913062675.1 uncultured Trueperaceae bacterium | reverse complement strand
CCTGAGCCGGCGATGAAGGCTCGTCCTGAACACCGTTCACCCTGGCGGAGGTGTCCTCTGCCGTCACCTGGTACGTGACCTCGACCGCATCGTCGAATCCGAGGTACTGCAGTTCGCTGTTGCTCAGCGTGAAGGTCCAATCGATGCGAGCACCCGTCGAGGACACGAGGCTCTCGCTGAGGCCCATCGCGGAGGCGAGTCCGGTATCGAGCGACGCCGGTCGCTGACCTGAGCCCCCCACGTCCGAAGTCTGCTCGGCCGTCACGACGACCGAGATCTCGATGTCGTCGCTGATGTCCTCATCGGTCACGCTGAATCCACCGGTGAACGTCACGTCGTTGCCCGTCAGGCCTGCGTCCTCCTGCACCACCCCAGCGGTCGTGAGTTCCGAAATGACGGGCCGGTCGTTCGAACCGGTGATGGTGAGCGTGAAGGTCGTGTCGTCGGTCGCGAGGGTTGCATCGTCATCGGTTGCGGTGATGGTGTAGGTGAGGATGAAGGTCTCCCCACTTGCCAGCATGTCGAAGGACTCTGGATCGCTGTCGAACGACCAGTCGAGGGTTGCGCTCTGCGTCGTACCGTCGAGAATCTCGGTCGAGGGACTGAGCGTGAACATGCTGCCTAGGGCGGCGTCGCTCATGCTAGGCGTCTCGGTCCCCGTGTACGCGTAGGTGCCCGTGGGGTCAGCCAGCTCGAACGCGACGTTGACCACGTCGGTCGTATCGACGTCGCTCACGGTCAGCGTGCCAAACCAGCGAATCGAAACGTCGGATTCTGCGGACGCGCGGGTCACGGGACCCCCCGTGATGATGGGGGCATCATTGGTGCCGGAGACGGTGATGGCGAGGGTGGTCGTGCCAAGCCCGTCGCGCCCGTCGTTGACGGTGTAGGTGTACACGTCGGTGACGCTCTCACCGACGGCGAGGGCCTGAACGATTGAGTTGGCGTTGTTGACGAAGTACTCGTAGGCGCCCGATGGGTAGAGAACAAGCGTGCCGTAACCATTTTCGCTGGCAACGCTCGAACCGACGTTCGTGTTGAGGGGTCCCGAAGCGGATCCCGCGGTGACGCCCTGAACGAAGAGTGTGGCTCCATCCTGCGGGTCCGGGTCCGTGTCGGACATGGTGACGTCGCTGCCACTGATGACGTTGCCGGTGATGCTCGTGACGTCGGTCGTGGAGACACCCTCTTGAACGGTTGCAGCGTCCGGCCTCACGACGGGCAGGCGGTTGATGGTGATCGTCGTGGTGCCGCTGACGGTGAGGGCGCCTCCAGAGCCTTGGTCTTGACCGGTGCCTGCGACAGGCGACGGGGTTGCCTCGGTACTGCTGACGTTGCTGTTTTGGTCGCTGAACGTATACACGACGTCGATCTCGTTGTAGGCAAGGTCACCGGGACTGACGACGTCGTTCTCGTAGTCGATGGCGCGGAGGACCTTGAGCACGTTCGCGGTCGTAGCGTCGCTGCCACTGAACGTAATCGTGAACATGCCCGCGTCGCGGACGTACGAGCCGAGAACGGTGCTTTCGTCCTCAGGAAGGAAGACGCTTCCGGATTCCGCGCGGTTCGACCCTTCGAAGGCATTTCCTCCGAACCGGTCATCGACGCTGGGTGTGGCGCGCTGCACTTTGAGCGTCGCGCCGGACCAGTTGCCGACGTTGGTGCCGTCCGACGGGAGTGCCTCGAGATCCACATCGCCAAGGCCGGCGCTGGCATCGATGAGGATGCTGATGCCGGCTTGGATGTACGTTTCGGTGGGAGACGCGGCAAGCGTGATCGTGGGCGCATCGTTGATGCCTTCGACCGTCATGGTCGCCACGTTGAAGTCACCCTGCAGCGAGGCGGTTTGAGGGTCGTCGTACGTTTGCCCGTCCACGGTGGAGCCGTAGTTGGATCCGTCGTCAATCGTGACGGTGAAGGTACGTGTCGGTTGCGTTCCCGCCCACGTGGGGTTCTCGCTCGTGGATTGGTAGGCGATGGCTTCGACGACGCGTTCGACCGACGCGATGGACGTGTCGTCACCCGTGATGGAGAGGACGAGCGTGCCTTTCACGCCGTCCTCGTCGGTCGCGTTGGACCACGTTCCGAACGACGTGCCGTCGACGCTGATGGTGGCCCCAGGTTGGTTCGTGCTGAGCGTTATGCCGTCCGATGGACTGACGATGAGGGCGTCGCCGGGGAACGCCTCGGCGAACGCCACGGTGATGGAACCTCCTGGGAAGGCGGTGGCATCCACGTCGGAGATAGCGACGCCATCGATGACCTGCATGACGGGACCCCCCTCGACGAAATCGCCACCAAACGTGCCGCTGAAGGTTGGGGCGTCATTCACGGCATGGACGGTGATCGTGATGGCCTGCGGCAGCAGGTCGTTCCCGTTGGCGTCGACGTCGCCTGGCTCGGCGACGGCATCGTCGGTTCCTCCATCGGCTCCGGTGTCCTGCAAGCGCGTGACGGTCACGGTGCGCGTCGTGTCGGTGGGGGACTGGCTCTCATTCCGGTAGGACAGGGTCGTGAGGAGGACGTCGAAGTCGGTCGGCGACAAGGCAGGCGAAGGGGCGAGGGCGACGACGGCCGTTCCGTCG
>CAJXWR010000183.1 GCA_913062675.1 uncultured Trueperaceae bacterium | reverse complement strand
GGTTCGAGGAGGACATGGCGCGTTTGCCGGAGCTTCGCGTGGTGCTAGCGTTCGGGAAGTTCGCGCACGATGCGTACCTCGACCTGCTCGCGTCGCGGGGCGCGCGGGTGGTGAAGGCGCGGCATGCGTTCGCGCATGGCGAGGAGCACGACCTGGCGTCCGCCTACCCGGGCGTGGGCGCGCGCACGCTGATCGATGGCTACCACCGGAGTTTTCAAAACACGAACACGGGCGTGTTGACCCCCGCCATGATGGACGCGGTCCTCGAGCGCGCCAAGCGGCTCGCGGGACTGACGTGACCGATCCCGGCACGCTCGCGACGCTGCGCCTCCCGGACGACGCGGCGGGCATCCTCACCTCGCGTCACCCTTGGATCTACCGCGATCACCTGCCCGAGTCGCACCGCATTCCCGATGGGTCGTGGGTGCGGGTCGAGGCGGGACGTGCCGTAGCGTTCGGTCTGTACGACGCGGAGGGCGCCATCGCCATTCGCCTGTTCGATTGGGACGCACGGCCCGACGAGGCCTGGTGGAAGGCGGCGGTGACGACGGCCGTGCGCAGGCGTGACGGGGTGGCGGCCGAGGGGCACACCGCGTACCGCCTCCTGTTCGGTGAGGGGGACGGCCTGCCAGGCATCGTGGCGGACCGGTACGGTCGCTTCGCGGTCATCGAGCCGTACGCCCGGTCGGTCGAACCGTTCCTCCCACTCGTGGCGCGCAGCCTGCTTCGTGAAGTGCGGCTGAAGGGCGTGGTGCGGCGGCACGGTTCGGAACTCGAGGTGCTGGCCGGGGAGCCACCCCCGCCCGAGGAGACGATTCGCGAGAACGGCTTGCGGTTCCTGGTGAACTTCACGGCGGGTCAAAAGACGGGGTTGTTCCTCGATCACCGCGAGCATCGCGCGCTCGTGCGCGACGTCTCGGACGGGTTGCGGGTGTTGAACCTGTTCGCGTACACGGGTGGGTTCAGCGTGCACGCACTGGCGGGCGGCGCGCGGGAGGTGTGGAGCGTGGACACGTCGGCGGGTGCGCTCGCGGATGCCGTGCGTAACGTTGCGCTCAACGACCTTCCAGCCGAGCGGCACCGGGTGCTCGACGAGGACGTGTTCGCTTTCCTGCCGCAGCTCGAGGAGGCGGGGGAACGGTTCGACCTGGTGATCCTCGACCCACCCTCCCTGGCGCGCAGGAAGGCGCAACGTGCGAGGGCGGAGGCCGCCTACCGGCGGTTGAACGCGGCAGCTGCGCGGCTCGTCACCCCAGGCGGGATGCTCGCCACCGCCTCCTGCACGGCGCAGGTGCCTGCGAAGGCGTTCGACGCGGCGGTGAAGGCAGGATTGCGGGAGGCCGGGCGAAGCGCATCGCTTCGCGTCAAGCGTGGGCATGCGCCCGATCACCCGGTGCGCAAGAGCTTCCCGGAGGGGCAGTACCTCAAGTTTCGCGTGTTCGACCTGGCGTAGGGCTCGTCAGGCGGGTCGTGCAACACCTTGCTCGACGAAATGGGTGAGCATGGCGTGCGTGGTGTTCGACCGGTCGGTGTCGTGCAGCAGGTCGTGCGCACCCCCCGCGACGATGCGGACGTCCACCTGCGCATTGGCCTTCGCGAGCGCGCGCGCACCCTCGGGGTCGCTCAACGCGTCGGCGTCCCCCTGCATGACGAGGGTGGGCACCGTCAGGCGTGCCGCCTCGGTGAGGACGCGCGGACCGATGGCGTGCAATTCACGAATGCTGGCCAAGCGCACGCCCCCGCGGTCGACGAGCGGATCACGGTCGTACGCGGCGACCTCGTGCGGTTCGTTCGACACGGCACCCGCATCGATCGGCTTGCTGCGCAGCGTCGGGAAGACGCGCGACAGGCCGCTTGCGAGCGAGAGCAGCCAGGCGGGGTCCTCGAGCGCGCTTTGCAGGTACGGGCCGGTGGTCGCCACGGCGCTTACGCACCCCTCGTCGAGCTGGGCGGCGCGCAGCACGGTCGCCCCACCGAGACTGTGCCCCGCCAGGCCGACCGGTACGCTCCCCTCATTCGCGAGGGTGCAGGCGAGTGCGGCCACGTCGCTCGCGACGCGCTCCACGTCGTCGATCAAGGCGCGAACCCCGGGACTCTCACCATGGCCTGGCAGGTCGAGGAGGTGCACCTCCACGCCGCGTGCCGCCAGCGCCTCGGCGAAGGCGCCGTAGCGCGCCGCATGCTCCGCAAAGCCATGCACGAACAGCACCCGCCCGTGCAGGTCCCCCTCCGCGGGGACGACCCGGCCCTCGCTTGCCGGATCCGCCACTCGGACGACCTGCGGGAATGGACCGCGCTGCGGGTGACCCCGTTATACCATCAATACATCCGGTTTGAAACTCCTTCATAACCAGGACATTCCCCATTTTTTTCTGAGACATGGCGCGAAGCGCCTTTGGATTGCGGAAGCGTGCTTCCGCTTTTCCGGAGCCTTTGCCGATGCCATGGAAAGCGGTAGCGGCGCGGAGCTTGCTATCGCAGTCCAAAGGCGCTTCGCGCCGCCCGGGCAGCGGACGACTGGCGACGCGTAGCGCTGTCTGCTTGGATCATCGTCGCATCCTCACATTTCGAGAAGGCAAAGTTATTCCCCTACAAGGCTTTATGAAATTAA
>CAJXWR010000182.1 GCA_913062675.1 uncultured Trueperaceae bacterium | reverse complement strand
GTACCCATCGTCATGGCTTCGACCTGGTCGTGGGTGACGTAGATCGTGGTGACGCCAAGGCGCTGGTGGAGTTTGCTGATGCTGGCGCGCATTTCGACGCGGAGTTTGGCGTCGAGGTTGGAGAGCGGCTCGTCCATGAGGAACACCTTGGGTTCGCGGACGATGGCGCGTCCGAGGGCCACGCGTTGGCGTTGCCCGCCGGACAGTTCGCGGGGTCGGCGCTCGAGCAGGTGACCGATTTGGAGGATGTCGGCCGCTTCCTTGACGCGTCGTTCGATCTCGTCCTTGGGTGTCTTGCGGAGGCGAAGGCCGAACGACATGTTCTGGTGCACGTTCATATGGGGGTAGAGCGCGTAGTTCTGGAACACCATGGCGATGTCGCGGTCCTTGGGCGGCACGTCGTTCACGACGCGGTCACCGATCATGAGGGAGCCGTCGCTGATCTCTTCGAGTCCGGCGACCATGCGGAGGGTGGTGGTCTTTCCGCAGCCGGAGGGGCCGACGAAGACCATGAACTCTTCGTCTTCAATCTTGAGGGAGAAATCCTTGACGGCGGTAACGTCGCCGAAGCGCTTGTAGACGTGGTCGAGGACGACTTCTGCCATTTCGTGTGCCTCCTAGAGGGTGATTTGGGGGGATGGTAGCAGACCCGGAGACGTCGAAACGGTCGATTGGGGCTTGATTCGGTCTATATTAGGGTCATGAGACTGGATGATCGGGTTCGTTCCATCAGTTACCTCAAGGCGCATGCGGCGGAGCTCATTCGCGACCTTTCCGAGCGGCAGGAACCGCTCGTGATTACGCAGAACGGCGAGGCGAGGGCGGTGATGCTCGACGTGGCGACGTTCGATGCGCTGCAAGAAACGAGTGCGCTGCTGAAGATGCTTGCGCTCGCCGATCGCGAGGTGCGTGACGCAATGGTGCAGCCGGCGGGCGAGGCGATCGATGCCTTTCGGAGCGCGGAGCAGTGACGCGGACGGTGTTCCTGACCGATGGTGCGGCGCGTGACCTCGACGAACTCTACGCTGGGCAGTACGACCAGGGCGGCAGCGTCCAGGCGGACCGCTTTCTAGACCAGATTCAGGTCTTGCTTGAGCAGCTTGGGGAGGATGCGGACCGCGGGCGTCCCCTTGGCGATCTGCAGGCGTTCGGCCTGCACGATGCTCGGCAACTCCGCGAACCCCCCTGGCGCATCGTCTACCGCATCGACGAGACCCGCGTCTTCGTGAGCCTGCTCGCTCGTGAGGACCGCAGCTACCAATCGCTCCTGCAGCGCCGACTGCTCGACGCCTGACCATTCGTCTCACATGCCGCCTGAAGCCTGTACGTCACGTTCCTACGGCGATTCAATGACTCAAAGGTGCGTGAGGACTTGAGGCTCGAGGGGCTCGGCCACCACCCATTGCCCTTTAGGCACTCAAGGTTCAGGCCATCGATGATGCGCTGCGACTCGTTCGCCTCTTGAGTGGACGTCCCGACAACGCTAACGAATGACGACAAATCGGCTCGGCTTCGCCTCAACGTTCCTCGTCTTCGAGCCAACTGGTGTAGGCAAGCACCTTTTCGGCGAATTCGATCATGTCCCCAAGGTAGAAACGCCATTCCCGTTCACCCGCTTCAGACATTGACCCTCTCCCGATCTACGTACGGTCGCAACTCTGGGCGGAGGGCCTTTTCGGTCACGAGGTCAACGGGACGACCCAGCAAGTCCTCTAGGTAGAACTGCACGCCGAAGTAGCGTTTGGACGTGGCTGGACCGTCGAAGGCCACCAACACGTCGACGTCACTGTCGCTACGCGCCGAATCACGGGCGGTCGAACCAAACAGGGCCAATCGCGTCACTCCGAAGCGTTCCTGCAGCTCCGGCTTGCTTCTGCTCAGTAGCTCAACAGCGCGTTGTCGGTTCATGACTCAACTTCCTACCCTCTGCTCCACCGATGGAGTCGTCGCACACCCAGTCTTGCGTGGCGTATCGAAGACTCGGAACGAGGCGACGATATGCCACCACGAGGAATGCCTGCAACGCAACGGGTACGTACAGGACGCAGCTTGGCACGCGCTCTCGAAAATGATGTCCACGGCATCTGGAGCACGGGCGTGCAAGCCCATGCGCGAAAGGGTCTCTACATCGTCTTCGCGCCGAAGGCCTGCACGTGCGGAACGAGAGGCGACTCAAACGGAAGGTCGAGCGACAAAAGGAATCCTCGAAGCTGGAAAAGGAGCGAACCCATCCCAGAACCGTGGAGCGTTCAAGGATGGGTTCGCGACGTTCACCTGGTGGAGGCGGCGGGAGTCGAACCCGCGTCCGAAGCCCCCTTGGCCCGGCGTCTACGCGCGTAGTCTCCGATTGAAATTCGGCGACGAGGACAGGCTGGAGACCCACCAATCCAAGCGCCTAGTCACCCAAGGTTAGCGTCCTTTGGTAGGTGACGGTGCCCGTCGGACGCGCCGGTTTTGGGACGTCGGGCCTGGCGAACCACCGGCGGGGTTTCCAGGGGACGCTAGCTGCGGTTACGCAGCCAGGGCGTAGTTCTGGTTGCCAGTTAAGGCGTTGCAGTTTGATGACGCGGCCAACTGCGTCCGCGACGCGCAACCGGTGCCTTGGACGAGCCCCGTCGAAGCCGTGTCGCCC
>CAJXWR010000181.1 GCA_913062675.1 uncultured Trueperaceae bacterium | reverse complement strand
CCAAACGTGCTGTACACGTAGGTGTCGGCCGGTGCTTGCGCGAAGGCGATCGCGCCGGCAAGCAGGGCCGTGACGAGGGTGACGAGGAATCGGTGCATGCTACCTCCTGTGGGGTGTCCTTCGGCGCCCGGACCGTCCGGGACCACCGTGGAAATGCCGTCCACGCGAAGACTTCGGAGACCCAATCGGGCCGCCGCGTCCTTCACGAACGGTGCCGCCATCTTAGCGTGCCTGAACTATGTTGTCAGCCGATTGTGCCGTCGCGGTCGTCACTTGGGGCGGCACGGTTCGTGAGTGTCGCGTACTGAGTGGCGGGCGGGGTAGCATCCTGGCATGTCTTGGAGGTCGCATCCTCGAGCTACGGCGCTGGGCGCCGTAGTCCTGCTGCTGCTGACGGCGCTCGCGGGTTGCGTGGAGCGGGGGGATGCGTTGGCGCCCGTCGTGGCGATTCGCGAACCGAAGAGTGGGACGACGCGCACGACGGAGGACCTTCGCATCGTCGGCTACGCGATGGATGACGAGGGGATCGCCCAGATCGAGGTGGACGGTACCGACCTGTTGGGTTTCGACGTGTACGCGGGGGAGCGGGGGAAACGATTCGTGGAGTTCGCCTTCACGATTCCCGACCTGCGGGAGGGCGAGACGACGACGCGGATCGTCGTGCGGGACGTGTCGGGGCGCTCCTCGACCTTGCTGCACACGTTGCAGATCGACGTGACGCCACCCACCCTGGAGCTGATCGACGTGCAGGCGCTGGGTGAGGGTCGTGTGCGGGTGGAGGGCGTGGCGCGTGATGACGTGGCGGTGAGCGCGATTCGCATCGATGACGTACCGCTGCAATTCGCTCCGTCGCTCGAGCATCGGTTCGCGCTCGAGCTCGTGGTGTCCGACGATGCCACCGTCGTGGTGGAGGACAGTGCGGGGAACGTCGCGGAGCGGAGTTTGCAGTGACGCCGGACGAGGGGGGCGTGCGGCTTCCCGTCCGTACGTCGGACGTCGCATCGGGTCTTCCTGCAGACCGCGTGCGTGAGCTTGAGCGTGCGCATGGGAATGGCGATCTGGTCCGGGTGCTGGATGCGCTCGGCATTGCGGGTCCATTCAAGCGGGTGAGCCCGTGGGAGCTCGAGGATGCGCGGGGGCGTTCCCTGATTCATGCGGGGGGATATGCGGCCTTGCCGTTTGGGGAGGGTCCGCCCGATCTCGTGGCGGCTGCGCGTGCGTACCTCGAGGATTTGCGTGAGCCTTCCTTCGCGCAGCAGGCCTTGTCGGCTTGGCGTGCGGCGCTCGAGACGAACCTGGTGGCGTTGTTGGCGTCGCAGGCGCCTTCCCACGCTCAGAGCCGCGTCCTGTTTTCGAACAGTGGAGCCGAGGCGATCGAGATTGCGGTGAAGTTGCTGCGTGCAGCGCGCCCGAAGGCGCCGTGGATCTTGACCTTCTCGGGCGCGTATCACGGCAAGACGATGGGGGCGTTGTCGGTCACCCCCACTGAGGAGTACCAGCGTGCGTTCCGGCCGCTCTTGCCGGGCGTGCGCGTGTTGCCGTACGGGGATGCGAACGCCGTGGAGCGTGAAATCTTGACGCTGGGCGCCGATCAGGTGGCCGGCGTTCTCCTCGAACCGGTGCAGGGCGAGGGAGGCGTGGTGGCCCCGCCTCCGTCCTTCCTGGCTGACTTGGAGGTACTCCGGCAGCGTCACGGATTCCTCGTGGTGGCGGACGAGATTCAGACCGGTTTGGGTCGAACGGGGCATTGGTTCGCGAGCGTGCATGGAGGCCTCGATCCGGACGCGGTGACGCTCGCGAAACCGTTGTCGGGCGGGTTGGTGCCGATTGGCGCGACGATTGCACGGTCGGAACTGGTCAAGACGATGCTGCCGGGCTTCTCCTCGCGGCGGCACTCGAGTACGTTCGCAGGTAACGGTCTCGCGATGGTGGTCGGGATGCACGCACTCGAGAAGCTTGTGGATGGCCGGTTCGACGAGCGTTCGCGGATCGTGGGTGAGCGAGGCCTGTTGCGTCTCCAAGCGCTCGCCGAGCGCTTCCCTGGCCTCATTGCGGAGGTTCGGGGTGCAGGCATGTTGTACGCCCTGGTGTTGCGGGACGTCCTCTCTCCCGCCATGCTCGGGGGGCGTCCCGAACTGGCACGCCTGTTGGCGAGTGGTCTGGGCGTTCGAACGCTTCACGAGGGCGGGGTGCACGCCATCATCAGTCTTGCGGCGAGTGGCGTGGTGCGCTTCACGCCAGCGCTCGACATGCCCGAGGAGATCGAGGAAACGCTGTGGTCTCGCGTGGAGGCGGTGGCCGAGCGACACCCGCAGGCGTGGAGGATGGGTCTGGCGGCGGGGCCCGCACGACTGGCGCGCCTTGCTGCCCTGGCGACGCAGGGAGGCCCGCACCTGCAACGGGGTTGAGGCCTGCACCGTCTCGTGACCTCGAATGAATGGCGTGGTTCGATGCCCCATGCAAAACGCGCACCACGAGGGTGCGCGCGTCGCGTGCTCCTGAACAATCCGGTTCGAATGAACGACCTATGACTCCTTAGAAAGGAGGTGATCCAACCGCACCTTCCGGTACAGTTACCTTGTTACGACTTAACCCCAGTCACGAGCCACACCTTAAACACGCGCCCCATTGGCGGGGCTACGCGTCTTCGG
>CAJXWR010000180.1 GCA_913062675.1 uncultured Trueperaceae bacterium | reverse complement strand
CGTGCGCGCGGTCAGGTCTCACCAGAGTGGGTGGGGTGGGAGCAATTCAGGGAACTGATGGAGGCCCCACCCCTTCGTGAGTTTCAGGCTTCCGTGGTGAGGTGCCGCAAGAGCGAAAGCCCTGAGGAACGGCGAGCAGCCTTTCAAGAACTGAAGTCCAGTGGTCCTGGACTCATTACGTTGGGAATCAGGTTTGGGGATCTCGATAGTCAGGGATCCGATTTCTGGAGAGCAGCCAACAAACGCCTCAGCGACGTTCTCGTCGGTCTCGAAATCCTCGAGCACGTCGGCGTCGACGTACGCTGGGAAGGCAGCGACCTGCACCTACACGCCGCAGAGATTCACCGCAGCGACGCGCCGTTTCGTCTCGTACGCAAGATGCGCGCCTCGTTCGTCGCCATGGGAGCCCTGCTGGCGCGCGTCGGCACGGCCCGCATCGGCGTTCCTGGCGGTTGCGCGTTTGGTCCGAGACCGGTCGACCGCCACATCGATGCCTTCGAAGCGCTGGGCGTCACGATTCAAGAGGTCGATGGGGATTTCGTCGCCGAACGCCACGGCCCCATCGAAGGTCACGTGCGCTTCGAGGAACCGACGGTTGGCGGCACACAAAACGTCCTGCTTGCCTCCGCGCTCGGGAGTCGCCGCGTCGTCATCGAGAATGCTGCCTTGGAACCCGAAGTCGAGGACCTCATCGATTTGCTCAATGCCATGGGTGCACGGATCAGCGGTGCCGGCACGCCGGTCCTCAGCATCGAAGGCGTCGATACGCTCCACGGAACCACGTTCACCCCGATTCCCGACCGAATCGAGGCAGGAACGTTCCTGCTTGCGACCGCGGCCACGAGAGGCCGGACTCGGCTTCGGAACGTGCGGGCGGACCACCTAGGCGCCGTCATCGACGTGCTGCGCTCGAGCGGCGTGTGGATCGACGTGCAAGGGGACGTCCTCGACGTCGACGCCGCAGGCCCCCTTCACGCGACCGACGTCGTCGCCACGCCATACCCCGGGTTTCCCACCGACCTCCAGGCGCCCATGGGCGCCTTCCTCGCCACGGTTCCGGGTTCGGCAACCATTCGCGACGACGTGTACCCTGATCGTTTCACGCACGTCGAGGAACTGCAGAAGCTCGAAGCACGGCTCACCATGGAGGACCGCACGCTCCACGTCGAGGGTGCCGCCCTGAAGGCAGGCCAGGTGCATGCCGCAGACATTCGCGCCGGTGGCGCGCTCGTCGTGGCCACGCTCGCGGCAGAGGGGACGAGCCACCTGACTGGCGTGGGATTCCTCGACCGGGGCTACGAGCACCTGGTGGAGCGGCTCGGCGCCTTGGGAGCGCACGTCGAGCGACGCGGCACCCCGAAAGACGGCGAACCCACCTTCCTCCACGTCCCGCAGTAGGCCCGTTCGCCCGAAATCCGAACGCCGTCGCGTCAAGAGGGCGGAACGCGCGTGATCAACCGGTGAATGCCGGACGCACCGTCGGGTAGCGGGGGCGCTACGGTCTCGGTCTGCAGGACGCCTTCTCCGTCCAAGGCGCGTACGCGAACCTCGAAGAGCCGCCCGACCGACGGTGCAGCCGCCTCGGCATCGAGAATGGCCGCCCAACGCCTCCAAGACCATTCATTGGGCGCAGCTTCGAGCACGGCATCGAGCCACGTTGCTCCGGAATCGACCGAAACCTGCACGGCTTCCACGCCCCGCAACCCCGCAAAGGCGATCCCCGCCACGGCCCATCGACCGTCTCCAAGGTCGGTGGCCACGTCCGTGTCGATGCGACTCATCGTCTTCACGATCGCTTCTTCACTCCAGCCACGCGTCTGCCAGTAACCGAGGTACGCCTCGCTCCGAATCTCGATGCGCTCGACCCACTTCACGTTCTTCATGCCGTAGATCCCAGGGACGAGCACACGCACCGGGAAGCCGTGCTTCGCAGGAATCGGCGCATCCTCCATGGCGTACGCGAGGATCGTGCCCTCGCGGTACGCGGCGTCAAGGGGGAACGACTCGGTGTAGTTGTCGGCGCCAAACAGCACCACCTCGAACGCGCCCTCATCGACACCAGCGAGATCGAGAACGTCGCCGAGCCGGACGCCGGTCCAACGACTCGTTCCAATGAGGTCTCCACCCACCGGGTTCGAGATGCACACCAAGGTCGTGGGACGCGTCACGGAGGGGAGGGCCTGCAAGGCAGCAAGATCGAGACGCAGCGGGGTTTGCACCTCTCCGTCGATCTCGAGTCGCCAGGAATCGCCATTCACCCTCGGTGGAAACAACCCCTTCGACACCACGTAGTGCTCGCTGGCGGGCGTGACGCGAGGGGAGAGACCCGCAATGGCGTCGAACAAGGCAGCCATCATGCCTTGTGCCTGCGCGAGGCTCAATCGCCAAGCGAGACCCAAGCCTGCGGGAATGCCGAGCAGGCCAACGCCAAGCATCCTCACGACCCCGCGACGCTGCGCCTGGTGTACGCCGCCTACGCGTGCGCGCGACGGCCGACCGCTTGCTACGAACCCCCAAGCGATGACGGTGACAGCCGCCGCGAGGTGCAGGGGAAGGGGCGGCCATGCACGGTTGGCCTCCGACAAGCCGAATGTGCCAAGACCCATGGCGGGAAGGACGAGAAGCCCAAGGGTCAGCGTCACCACGGCGGTGGCGAGCAGCAAGAACGTGCGCCTCCCCAACCGGTCCACCCAACCGTG
>CAJXWR010000179.1 GCA_913062675.1 uncultured Trueperaceae bacterium | reverse complement strand
ACATCGGCCAGGACGGCCAGCGCCTCGTCACGAAAGCCGTACAGGGCACCGACAGCTACCTGGAAGCCAGCTCGTATGGCGTGGCTCACGATGTGGCCGTGCGCCAGGAGCACGACATGCACGCCGAGATCGATCTCGAAGGCACCCGCTTCACCCTCGAGGAGGACGGCACGTTCCAAGCCGTCTCGGAAACCCCGTTCCCCGAAGACTTCCGGGAACGCATCTTCTACGTCGAGGCGATCCCACCCACCTTCACCCTCGAGAACTACCGAGAGGTGCTCACCAGTGAGGGGATCGGGCGTGCCTTCATCAACACCTTCACCGTCACAATTCCAGCCACCGTCATCCCCATCCTCATCGCCGCGTTCGCCGCCTACGCCTTCGCCTGGATGAAGTTCCCGGGACGGCAACTCCTGTTCGCCGTCGTGGTGGGCCTCCTCGTCGTGCCCCTCCAAATGTCGCTCATCCCGCTCCTGCGGATGTACAACGACATCGGAGCAGCGTTCGGCGTCCCGTCCAAGACCTACCTCGGGATTTGGCTGGCCCACACCGGCTTCGGGTTGCCGCTCGCCGTGTACCTGCTCCGCAACTACATCGGCGGCCTACCGCGCGACATCATCGAATCCGCGCAACTCGACGGCGCATCACACTTCGACGTGTTCCTACGCCTCGTGATGCCGTTGTCGGTTCCCGCCCTCGCCTCGTTCGCCATCTTCCAGTTCCTCTGGGTTTGGAACGACCTGCTCGTCGCGCTCGTGTTCCTCGGAAAAGGGGAGGACCAGATCGTCCTCACCTCGAAACTCCGTGAACTCCTCGGCTCCCGCGGCGACAACTGGGAAATCCTCACGAGCAGCGCCTTCGTCTCCATCCTGGTCCCGCTCATGGTGTTCTTCGCGCTGCAACGCTACTTCGTCCGCGGACTTCTCGCCGGTTCGGTCAAGGGCGGCTAGTCGGTTCACCCAGGCAAGACGACGCTCCGCGGGTCTCCCGCGGGGCGTTCGACGTTCAAGCCAAACGCCATGACGCTACGACGACGCGTCGAACAACGGTTCCCCCATGCCGTCCGGAACCGGCAACCCCAAGTGCCGATACGCTGCCGGCGTCGCCACGCGACCCCGCTGCGTGCGTTGCAGCAGGCCACGCTGAATCAGGAACGGTTCATAGACCTCCTCGAGCGTCGCCCGGTCCTCCCCAATCGCCGTGGCCAACGTGCCCACCCCCACCGGCCCACCGGCGAAACGCTCGACCACCGCCTGCAGCAAGATGCGATCCCGACGATCCAACCCCGCCGCATCGATCCCCAACTCGTCGAGCGCCATGCGGGTTCGTTCGAGCGTCACGCGCGCCTCACCCGCCACCTCGGCATAATCCCTTACCCGCCGCAACAACCGTTTCGCAATGCGCATCGTTCCGCGCGCACGGCGACCCAACTCGAGCGCGGCATCGTCATCGAGCTCGAAGCCCAGTAGCGACGCATCACGCGCCACCCCCTCGGCAAGCTCCTCATCGCGGTAGTACTCCAAATGCTCAAGAATGCCGAAGCGCGAACGCAACGGCCCCGTGATCAACCCCGGGCGCGTCGTCGCACCAATCAACGTGAAGCGAGGCAAATCGAGGCGCAACGTGCGCGCCGACGGGCCTTGGCCCAGCACCAGGTCAATCGCGAAATCCTCCATCGCCGGGTACAAATGCTCTTCCGCTGCACGACCCAACCGGTGAATCTCGTCGATGAACACCACGTCCCCCTCCTGCACCGCATTCGTGAGGATGGCGGCAAGGTCGCCCGGCTTCTCGATCGCCGGGCCACTCGTCACGCGAATCCCGACCCCCAACTCCTCAGCCACGATGTGCGCGAGCGTGGTTTTCCCCAAGCCCGGGGGGCCGAACAGCAACACGTGATCAAGCGCGTCGCCGCGTCGCCGAGCCGCATCGAGGTACACCCGAAACTTCTCCTTGAGCGGCGCTTGCCCCACGTAATCGTCCAGCCGTTTCGGTCTTAGCGCGACGTCCTCCACGCCCGCGAGCCTACCACCCGTCCCTCACGCCAGGATGACGCCCGACCCGCGGTACAGTTCCCCCATGCCTGACGCTTCAAGGCGCCGCGACGACGCCCGCCTCCTCATCGACTGTGCCGACCGGCCCGGCATCGTGGCGGCCGTCTCCGGCTTCCTCGCGCGACACGGTGCGAACGTGCTCGATTCCCAGCAGCACAGCACCGATCCTGAGTCCGGCACGTTCTTCATGCGCATGGCGTTCCGACCCGACGGGGATGGACTCGATGGCGATGAGGCCGACGCCTTCCGCGCGGCGTTCGACCGGGAGGTCGCGCAACCCTTCGCCATGCGGTACCGCATGGTGCTCGATCCCCATCCGCGACGCACCGCCATCCTCGTCTCCAAGGCCGACCATGCACTCCTCGAGCTCCTATGGCGATGGAGAAACGGTGAGCTCGATGCCGACCTGCGGTTCGTCGCCTCCAACCACGAGACGCTGCGTAGCGTCGTCGAAGGGTTCGGGGTTCCCTTCCACCACCTCCCCATCACCGCCGATACCAAGCCACGACAGGAACGCGCCCTGCAAGACCTCCTCGAAGCCGAAGCGGTCGAGTTGGTCGTCCTCGCGCGCTACATGCAGATCCTCTCGCCCGACTTCGTGTCCGTCTGGCCGCGCCGCATCATCAACATTCACCACTCCTTCCTCCCCGCCTTCGTCGGCGCCGACCCGTACCGCCGCGCCTACGAACGTGGCGTGAAGCTCATTGGCGCCACCGCGCACTACGTCACCGACGACCTGGAC
>CAJXWR010000178.1 GCA_913062675.1 uncultured Trueperaceae bacterium | reverse complement strand
ACGACGCGCGCGGCTTCGACGCTGACGTCATCTACTACTCCGGCTTCTGCGCCGAGGGCGCCAGCCTCCTCCCGCAACTCCGCCAGCAAGGCTTCGACCAGCAGGTGCTCGGCGCCGACGCGTCGGACGACTCGCAGTGCCCCACCGGTGGTGGTGAAGCGTTCGACGAGTACCTCCTCACCGGCTTCGGCGGTGCGGACGTCCTCAGCGGTGAGGCTGCCCAGCGCGCCACCGACTTCGCCGGCTTCTTCGACCTCATCTTCCCCGACGCCGCGGACTTCAACGGCTTCACGCTCGCCGGCGCGGACAGCTTCAACGTGCTCGTGCAAGCCGTCGACGATGCCGACAGCATCGATCCCGCCGCGGTCCTGACCGCCCTTCAGAACCTCGAAGGCTACGCAGGTGTCTCGGGTGAAATCACCTACGCCGGCACCGACGGTACGCCCGCGGACCGCACCATCGCCTTCTTCCAATACTCCGTGCCGGGCGAAGACGGCAGCGAGTGGAGCAAGGCCAGCCTGTTCGGCATCGGCACGGGCGAGTAACGTGCCGACCGCGCGCACGCGGCACGGTCCCATCGCCACGCCGGGTCGACCCGACGGACGCATGGCGCCCACGCTCGCAGCGCGCAACCTGACGAACACGTAGACGATTCGGGAGGGCGGACACTCCGCCCTCCCGAACCCTGCCCCCACCCCTCCCCAAGGAGATCCACCTTGTCTGCGATCACCCCTGCGGCGCCCCGTAGAATCCCCTGGGCCTGGATCCTCGGCCTCGGCATTCCCGCCCTTATCTTGCTGCGCATCTACTTCCTCGTGTACGTCAGCGAGCAACGCGACCTCGCCTTCTTCCTCGGCGCGGCCGTCCAATCGCTCCAACTTGGGAGCCTCTACGCCCTCATCGCGCTCGGCTACACCATGGTGTACGGCATCATCCGCCTCATCAACTTCGCGCACGGCGAGGTCTTCATGGTCGGCGCGTTCACCAGTTATTTCCTGTTCAGCGGCGCCCCCTTCGCCCTGCCCTGGGCCGTCCTCTGGTCCGCCGTCATCGCCTGGGGCGTCACCTTCATCCTCAACCTGTGGCGCGGCTCCATGCGCGACCCGTACGTGCTCGGCGGTGGCCTCCTCGCCTTCGGCGCCCTCACCGCCATCCTCTCCACCTGGACGGTCAACTGGCTCGGCGCGATGCTCCTCGCCATGATCACCACCGGCGTGCTCGGCGTGGTCATCGACCGGGTCGCCTACCGACCGCTCCGCGGTGCGCCCCGCATCTCGCTCCTCATCACCGCCATCGCCGTGTCGTTCCTCCTGCAGAACACCGGCCTGATCGTCTTCACCCGCAACCAGACCCCCTACCGGCCCGAGACGCAATGGACCGAATTCCTGCAGTTCGACGTGTTCGCCGGCACGGTGTACACCAGTCGGTTGATGTTCCTCATCCCCATCGTCACCGCCATCCTCGTCATCGCCCTCACCCTCTTCGTCACCCGCACGAGGCTTGGGAAGGCCATGCGCGCCAGCGCACAGGACGCCGAAGTCGCGCAGATGATGGGCGTGAACGTCAACCGCGTCATCGCCACCACCTTCCTCCTAGGCAGCATGCTCGCCGCTGCCGGCGGGGTGCTGTGGGGCCTCAACTTCGGGAGCCTCAACCAACCCGCCGTCCTCGGCATCCTGCCGGGCATCAAGGCATTCGCTGCCGCCGTCATCGGCGGGATTGGCAGTCTCCCAGGCGCGGTGATCGGCGGGGTGCTCCTCGGCTTCCTCGAGAACTTCTTCACCGCCCTCTTCCCCCGCACCGCCAACTTCGCTGGCCTGACGGAGTACAAGGACACCTTCGCCTTCGCGCTCCTCATCATCGTGCTCCTCATTCGCCCCTCCGGCATCGTCGGTGAGGACCTCTCGGAGAAGGTGTGATGAGCGACGCGAACGTGCGCCTCCGCAACACCCTCCTCACCCTCGCCGCCGGCGCGGTCGTCGCCATCCTCCTCGCATGGGTCGGTGGGTCGGGCACCACGAAACTCAACGACACGCTCGCCCTGTTCGCCATCTGGGGGGTGGCCGCCCTCAGCCTCAACCTGATCAACGGGACGACCGGCATCCTCTCGCTCGGGCATCACGGCTTCATGCTCATCGGCGGGTACGTCACTGCCCTCCTCATCCTCCCCGAATCCGCACGCGCGCAAATCAGCGCGAGTGCACGCAGCGCCATGACGCCCTTCACGCTCGGCCTTTCGGTCGAACAGTGGTTCGCAAACCTCGGCCTCACCGCCCTCACCACCCCCGAAACCCTGTGGCTCCGCTTCGTCGTCGCCATGCTCATCGGCGGGTTCGTCGCCATGCTGTTCGGACTCCTCGTCGGCATTCCCAGTCTCCGCCTCAAGGGCGACTACCTCGCCATCGTCACGTTCGGCTTCGGGGAGATCATCCGCCTCGCCGCCTCTACCAGCCTCTTCGCCCCCTTCACCAACGGCGCGCTCGGCTACGCCGGCGTACCCAGCGATTTCGGCAAGAGCCTCTGGTGGACCTTCGGACTGCTCGCCATCACCCTGTTCGTCATGTCCAAACTCAAGTTCTCGAGTTACGGACGTGCCCTGCAGGGCATTCGCGAGGACGAAATCGCCGCGGAAGCCATGGGCGTCAACCTGGCTCGGCACAAGGTCATGGCGTTCGCCATCAGCGCCTTCTTCGCCGGCATGGCGGGCGGTTTGTGGGTCAGTTCCCTCTCCGCCGCCCGGCTCGACTTCTTCTTGTTCTTCCTGACCTTCTTCTTCCTCGTCGCCATCAGCGTCGGGGGGACCGGG
>CAJXWR010000177.1 GCA_913062675.1 uncultured Trueperaceae bacterium | reverse complement strand
GCCGCGGCCCAATCGCCGCGGCACGAGCCGTGACGGTTTCGCCCGAGCAACCGCGGGCTGCGACGATTCCCAAGTCACGCTCGGCGCTTCGGGGGCGTTCGTCATCGCCGCGGAGACTTGCGCCCCGACCATGACGAATTGCATCGTCGGGAACGAGGCCGTGTCGGTGGTCATCTCCCGTGAAACGGCGATTGAGCTGGGTGCCGCCAATCATCGTGAACCGCGAGGTCAACGATCAGGTCGATTCTGCGGTTCCGAGCGAACCTCGAGCGTCTTGGCGAACGGCGGGCGGTATAGGCGGAAACGAATCGCGTCAGGGTGCATTCACGGGAACGGTGACACCTCCTGCACCGCTCATGTCGACGGTCACCGACGCCTTGCCCGACCCGAGTCGCACGATGACGAACGCGTCGCCTCCCTCCGCACCCCCGGGCGTGAGCCGCTCGACGAACAGCGGCCCCTCGAAGGTCAGCGACGTGGCGGGATACGACCCGCCCCCGGCGTTGCCGACGAGCAGGCACGCGTGCGCCTCCACGTCGAGCTCGAGCGAGCGAGGCGTGACGTGCAGGACGGGAGGAAGATCGGGTTGCGTTAACGACGCGAGCAGGGCATCGACGTCCGTCTCGTCGATCAGCCCGTCGTTGTTGAGGTCCGCGTGTCGGAACGTCCCGCTCGAGGAGCCGGGCAGGGTGAGCGAATCCGTCGCGAAACGCAGCAGGCGTAGGCCATCTGCGGCCGTCCGCACCTCATCGCCGTCCACGTCGCCAAGTGGCCGCAGGTCGAAGGCACTCACATTGCAGGTGAACGTCTCCTCGCGCCAACCGAGCGCCACGTCACCCGTCGCACCCGCCACGCCGTCCACCGCAACGACGTACGTCACGCCCCGCTCGGCAAGGAACCGTACCGACGGGGTCGTCACGGCCGATGCTGCCTGCGCGGCGACCTCCTCGAGGCTCGCGAGATCCTCCCCGCGATAGATTGCGAGGCGAGGCGCGAAGTCGGATGCCGTCACCGTGAACGTCGCGAAACCCGAAGCGGGTGCCGTCCATGCCCACCAGGTCGAGGCGGCGGCGGCTTCCCCCGCGTGAGCGGGTTCGTCAGGTTCGGCCGTCGCCAGGTTCGTGGTGCCAGTCGTGGAACCTTCGACACCGGGCAGGGCGGCTCGATCGGCAAAGTCGTCGCTCCCCGGCCGGAGAATCGTGATGGTGAAGCTTCCGCTGGCCCCGTTGTCCGTCTCGTTGCTCTCCGCCACGGCTTCATCCGGATCGACCGTCACCGACACGGCGTACGCGCCTTCCTGCGCGTCGCTCGTCACCGTGAAGCAGTCGTCCTCACCCCCCGACATCGCCACTCCCGACGCGACCGTATCGAGTGGCGATAGCCTCGTCGTCGATCCATCCCGCGTCAGCTCCACGCGCAATGGAACGAATGGGGCGCCCGTCCCCGTCACGGCCGGGACGAGACCGTCGTTGCGCCACCCCACGCAGGCGGAGACCGCATCCCCAAGTTCCGGGTTCGCGGGTTGGAAGGTGAGGGTGGGCGACACCGTCAGGTTGGAACCGAAGTGCAGGCGCGGGAACGTCAACCCGTTGTCCAGATCGGTCACGGGATGGCCCACGCTCTTCAATGCCGCCTCGATGACGTCGGGATCCGTCGAGCCAACGAGTGTGCGCGCCACGGCGAAGGCGCCCGCAACGTGCGGTGCAGCCATGGACGTGCCGTTCGAAAATGCGTAACTGGGAGGGTAGGCAGAGAGGATTTGCACGCCCGGTGCGAGCAAATCGAGGTTGGGACCCGTGTTCGAGAACCCGGCGACGACATCCTCCGACCCGCGGGCATCGACCGCCCCTACGGAAACGACACCCGGAACGCATGCGGGGAAGGAAGTCCCGGCATCGTGTGCTTCGTTTCCGGATGCGGCCACGACGGCCGTCCCAAGGCTGCGCAAGTTCGCGACGGCGGCTGGGAAACTCCCGATCGAACAGTCTCCGCCCACCTCGGCACCGTTGCCGAGACTCATGTTGACCGACGCCACCACGACGCCTGGGTCATTGTCCTGCAGTTCGTACACGTATTCGAGGGCGGCCAGAATGTCGAACGAGGAGGCGGTCACGCACGGTGGGAATCCCCCACACGACTCGGGGTCCTCGACCGTCTTGAACACCTGAATGGCCAGCAGATCCGCGTCCTTGGCGACACCGGAGAGGGAGCGGCCGCTGACCGTCACTGCGTCGCCCACGGCGATGCCCGCCACGTGCGACCCGTGCCCCCAGTCTGCAGGGTGCGCCGCCGACCCGGGTCCGATCTGCACGTCGGTGCCACTCGGGCAGGCAGACGTTGCGCTGATCGCGGGTTCGTTCGACGAGAAACACGCCTCGAGCAAGGTCTTGTTCACGAACATCGGGTGCGACGCGTCGATGCCGTCATCGATGATCGCCACCGTCAACCCTGCGCCGGCCGACCCGGCCGCGCTCCAAGCGGCGGGCGCGGCAATCGCGTCGATCGTGCGGTCGAGCTGCCGGGTGAGGAACCGTTCGCGGTACACGTTGACGACGTCCGCGCGTTCCAGCAGTGCGTCGAGGCCTGCTGCGTCAACGGTAAGGATCGCGGCAGGCATCGACGTGAAGGCGCGGTTCACGATGCTGCCCTCCGGCAGGGAGGCAGCGAGGCCATCCTGCGCCCGTTCGATTCGCAATCGTTGCAGCGAGGCCGACGCTGGGGAGAGGGCGCCCTCGCTCGCGAAGGGTACGGCCAGTTCGACGAGGACGCGTACCGGACGCTCGTCGTCGACCATCCGTTTCAGGACCGCCACGTCGGCT
>CAJXWR010000176.1 GCA_913062675.1 uncultured Trueperaceae bacterium | reverse complement strand
GACGTGGCCTTGGCGCGCTCGCAGGGGGCGCTGTCGTTGCGCGAAGCGCTCCGTGCGAGTGAGCGGGAGGAGCGCGCGCGGGGCGTGACGGTGGTCGGGCCGCACCGCGACGACGTGGCCCTGACGCTCGAGGGGCGGAGCGTGCAGACGTTCGGGTCGCGCGGGGAGGCGCGTACGGCGGCGATGGCATTGCGCGTTGCGGAGTTGCGTTTGCTCGAGGAGTTGCATGGGGAGCCCCCCATCTTGCTGCTCGACGACTTCTCGGCGGAGCTCGATGCGCATCGGCGCACGTACCTGTTGTCGCTGTCGCAGCGGTTACCGCAGGCGCTGGTGTCGGGCACCGAACCCGCCCCGCATGCGGGCCGGTTGTTGCAGATTGCCGAGGGGCAGGTGCGTGAGGATGGCTGAGCGACACGTCGCGGAGTTGATCGGTACGTTCTTCGCTCGAGGCGGCATGCTTCGTTCGGTGCGGCGCGCGGAGGCGGTCGTGGCGTGGCCGCGGGTGGTGGGGCCGGACGTGGCGCGTTTCGCTTCGGCTCGCGCATTGAAGGATGGCGTGCTGTTCGTGGACGTGCCGGATAGCGAAACGGCGATGCACATGGCGCTCGAGCGACCGCGCCTGCTCGAGGCGTACGCAGAGACGTTAGGACGACGGGAGGTTCGTGACATCCGGTTCGTGGCGGGTCGTCGCGGTGGGGAGGAAGAAGCCGCCGCACCATCGCGAGCGTCGGATGCGGAGGTTCCCCTCGATGAGGATGCCTTGCGCACCTTGCTCGCTTCGGTTGCGGAGATGGGGTTACCCGAGCCGCTCGAGCGCGAGACGGTGCGTGCGGCACGCGCCATGTTGGTGCATCGTGCGCGTGCGCATGCGCTGGGGTGGACGGCGTGCGTGCACTGTGGGGCGCTTTCCCCTGGCGACGGGGCGTGCGACGCCTGCCGTCGTTATCGTGACGCTCCGAGCGTGCAGCGGGCGGCCGAGGTGTTGGCGGTGGACCCGACGGTAGCGACCGAGGCGTTGAGTGAGGAGGAGCGGAGCGTGGCCGTGGGACTGGCGAGCGAGGCACTCGAGGCGCGAATTCGTTTGCTGCTGGGCGAGGTGCTGGTCGCGCCCGATCGCTTGCCGGAGTTGGAGGCTGCGACGCGCAACCGCCTGGCGCTTCGCGATGGCGTCGCACCGAGCGACGTCCTGGATGAAGATTTCGAGACGTATGACGCACGCGTGGCGCGTGCCTTGGGGCGCTGGCGTGCGCCCGGCGCAAAGGAGGATCGATGATGGGACAGGGTCGTGGCCCAGTCATGTTGGTGGTTCTGGACGGTTTTGGGTTGGCTCCCGAGGGTCCGGGGAACGCCGTGCACTTGGCGGACACGCCGGTGTTCGACCGGTTGTGGCGCGAGGCGCCGCACACCTCGTTGCTTGCGTCTGGACCGTCGGTAGGTTTGCCCGAGGGGCAGATGGGCAACAGCGAGGTCGGGCATTTGAATCTGGGTGCGGGACGCATCGTGGAGCAGAGCCTGCAGTTCGTGCACAACCGGATCGTCGATGGTTCGCTCGGGGAGAGCGAGACGTTTCGAGCGTTGTGCGACGCGGCGCAGGGGTCGACGCTGCACCTGTTGGGCCTCGTGAGCGATGGCGGGGTGCACAGTTCGCTGGAGCACCTGTTGGGGCTGGTGGATCTGGCGGTGGCGCGTGGCGTGAAGCGGATTCGCGTGCACGCGTTCAGTGATGGGCGGGACACGGCCCCGGATGGGGGTCGAGCCTTCCTGGACGAGGTGGCGCGGCATTTGGACGGCGTGGAGGCCGATGCGCGCATCGCGTCGGTGACCGGCCGGTACTACGCGATGGATCGTGATTCGCGTTGGGAGCGGACCGAGGAGGCGTACCGCGCCGTCGTGTGTGGGGAGGGGGTGCGCGTCGCCGATTCTGCGGATGAGGCGATTTCGGTGGCGTACGCGGAGGGGGAAACCGACGAGTTCGTACGGGCGACCGTGATTCGTGATGGGGAGGGCGCGTTGGACGTGATGCGGGACGGTGATGCCGTCTTGTTCTTCAACTTTCGGGCCGATCGGGCTCGGCAGTTGAGCCACGCGCTGGTGGATGCGGCGTTCGAGGGGTTCGAGCGGTGCGCGACACCCAAGCTGCATTTCGTGACGTTGATGCCGTACGACGCGACGTTGGACGTTCCGGCCTTGCTGACCCTTCCCCCGATCGAGGGGTGCCTGGCGGAGGTGTTGAGCGAGGCGGGTTTGCGGCAGTACCACACGGCGGAAACGGAGAAGTACCCGCACGTGACGTACTTTTTCAACGCGAAGATCGAAACGCCGTTCGAGGGGGAGGCGCGACGCATCGTGCCGTCCCCGAAGGTGGCGACGTACGACCTCAAGCCGGAGATGAGCGCGCCGGAATTGACGGCGGCGACGTTGGAACGCATTCGCGATCACGAGGATGACTTCGTGTTGATCAACTTTGCGAACCCGGACATGGTGGGTCACACGGGCGACCTGGCGGCTGCGGTGCGGGCGTGCGAGGCGGCGGATGCTGGGTTGGGCGTGTTGCAGGAGGCGGTGGCGGCGAAGGGGGGCGTGACGATCGTGCTTGCCGATCATGGCAATGCCGAGCAGATGATTGCGCCGAGCGGAGGTCCGCACACCGCGCACACGACGAACCCGGTGCCGTGCATCGTGACCGGGTTGGGGGACGTCACGTTGCGCGACGGGGGCGTGTTGGGCGACGTGGCACCGACGGTGCTGGAGATTCTTGGCGTGCCGCAGCCTGCCGTCATGACGGGGCGTTCGCTGCTGTCGACGTAAGGCATCGTTCGCAAGCATGAAAAGGCGTGCGCCCCGGTCACCCGGG
>CAJXWR010000175.1 GCA_913062675.1 uncultured Trueperaceae bacterium | reverse complement strand
CGAGGGAAGAGGGAAGTCGCGGAGTGTTCGAACGTGACGTGCAGGCTGCCCTCGACGAGCACGGCATCGACCTGATCTGCCTGGCAGGGTTCATGCGCATTCTCTCGCCCGCCTTCACGCAACGATGGCAAGGACGCATCCTCAACATTCACCCCAGCCTGCTGCCGAGGCACCCAGGCCTTCACGCCCAACGCCAAGCGCTCGACGCTGGCGACGTCACAACGGGCTGTACCGTGCATCACGTCGATGCCGGCGTCGATACAGGCACCATCGTTCTCCGCCGCAGCGTGCCCATTCACGACGGCGATGACGAGACCAGCCTCGCGGCGCGCATCCTCGTCGAAGAGCACGTCGCGTACCCCGAGGCCGTACGCCGCGTGCTGCAAGGACGTACCGTGCCCCCGGAGGAGGCCACACCGTGAAGGTACTCGTCGTTGGTTCAGGAGGGCGTGAACACGCGCTCGCGCACTTCCTCGCGCAAGACGTCCACGTTCGCGAAGTGCTCGTCGCCCCCGGCAACGCTGGCATGGCGAACGATGCGAGGCGCGTGCCGTACGACGATCCACGGGATCTCGTCACGCTCGCCGCAAGCGAGCGCATCGACCTGACCGTCATCGGTCCCGAAGCGCCCCTCGCGGCAGGTCTGGCCGATGAACTGCGTGCGCAGGGGATCGCCGTCTTCGGTCCAGGCAGGGACGGCGCACGACTCGAATCCTCCAAGGCCTACGCCAAGGACTTCATGCAGCGCCATGGCGTACCCACCGCCCGCTACGCAACCTTCACGAACCTCGCCGCGGCGCTCGATTACCTTCGCGAGGTCGGCACCCCCATCGTCGTGAAGGACTCCTACCTCGCAGCCGGTAAGGGCGTCACGATTGCTCACGCTCCCGAGGAGGCCGAGCGCGTGCTGCGGGAACTGTTCCAACGCGAGAACGCCGAGGTCGTCCTCGAAGCCTTCCTCGAAGGGCAAGAACTCAGCGTGCACGTCCTCACCGACGGGGTGCATGCGCTCACCCTCCCGCTCGCGCAGGACCACAAGCAGGTGGGCGAAGGTGACGTTGGGCCCATGACGGGCGGCATGGGCGCGGTCGCGCCCGTCCCCCTGCTCAATGAGCGTGACCAGGCTCGCCTCGAGGACGAGATCATCGCGCCGGTCCTTCGTGGCCTTGCTGCAGACGAGATTGACTACCGCGGCGTCCTGTTCCTTGGCGTCATGTGGACGGCGGAAGGGCCGCAGTTGCTCGAGATCAACGTGCGCTTTGGCGACCCGGAAACGCAGACGCTGCTGCCGCTCCTCGACGGATGTCTTCTCCCCATGTTCGAGGCGGTCGAACATCGCACGCTTGACGCTTGGCATCCGGTCTGGAAGTCCGGGACGGTGGCCGCCACCGTCGTCCTTGCAGCCCCCGGTTACCCCGGTGCGTACGAGAAAGGCCTACCGGTTCGCATTCCCGATGCCCGAGAGTCTGACACGTGGGTTTTCCACGCGGGCACGTCACGCCACGACGACGGGTTCGTGACGAGCGGAGGACGCGTCCTCGCCGTCACGGCACTCGATGGGGACCTCGCCCGAGCGGTCGCGAAGGCCTACCGGGAAGTCGACCGCATCGATCTGCCCGGCGCCGTCGTCCGACGCGACATCGGTGGGCGCCTCCTCCCGTGACGGGACTTCAAGAGGCGCTCGCCTGCGTGCGGTAGCCTACGCTCGTGCACTCGATCCTCCGCGTATCGACCCTCATCCTGTTCACCGTGAGTCTGCTGGGTGCGTGTGCACCGGCCGCGCAGGAGCGTGAGGAGGCGCGCGTCGACGTGACGCCCTCCGGCCCCGCTGCCTACCGTCCCGAAGCGCCGGGTTCGCAATGGACGTACCTCCCTGACGGTGCAGGGCTCGATGAACCGCGCGTGCGCATCGAAATCGAAGGTCCCACGGTCGTGGGCGGGGCGGTGTTGACCGCCTGGCACATGGAGGGACGCGGCCTTGACGTGCGCTGGTACCGCGACCACCGCGAGGATGGCACGTACCTCGTGCGCGAGGAACGACCGGGCACACTCATCTCGTTTGATCCTCCCATCCTGGAATGGACGCAGGAGCCCATGTACGTGGGCATGCGCTGGAGTGGCACGACCGAAGCCACGATTCGCTTCCCCGGTGCTGACACCGAGAGGCAACCGGACCAGCTTTCCATCGAGTACGCCGTGGAGGTCGTGGACCGTCGCGACGTGCGCGTTGCCGCCGGCACGTTCGATGTGTTCGTCGTGAACTTCACGACGCTCACGCGAGACGAGGCGGGCGACGTCATCGAGACCCTCACGCAGGAGACCTGGGTCGCTCCGAACCTTGGGGAGGTTCGCACCGAGAACGGCTTCTTCCTCATCGACAGCAACCTGCTCGGTACTTCGGGCGCTCCGTGATTCCACGCATGGATTGCGTTTCGGTCTACCTTGTCCCGCCAGAAACCGCGATAGGCTAACGAAACGATTGTGAAGGAGATGGCTGGCATGGGACGACTCGACGACATCCACGGCCCCGCCGATCTGAAGCGTATTCCTCGTGAAGAGTTGGCTGCCGTCTCGGAGGAGTTGCGCGAAGAGATCATTCGCGTGTGTTCTCGCGCAGGGGGCCACCTCGCCTCCTCCCTCGGCGCGGTGGAGCTCACCGTCGCCATGCACTACCTCTTCGACAGTGCGCGCGATCGCTTCGTGTGGGACGTCGGACACCAGAGTTATGGACATAAGATCCTCACGGGTCGCCGTGAGCAAATGCCGACGATTCGTACGCATGGCGGCCTCGCCGGCTTCACGACGAGCAGCGAGAGCGAGCACGACGCCCTCACCGTCGGGCATGCGTCGACGAGTCTCGCCGCGGCGTTCGGCATGGCGCTCGCCCGGGACGCGCGTGGCGAGGACTACCGCGTGCTCGCCGTCATTGGTGACGGGGCCCTCACGGGCGGCATGGCGCTCGCAGCCCTGAACCAGATTGGGCACGTGAAACCCAAGATGACGGTCATCCTGAACGACAACGAAATGTCGATCAGCGAGAAC
>CAJXWR010000174.1 GCA_913062675.1 uncultured Trueperaceae bacterium | reverse complement strand
GCGTTCGACGACCGCACGGCACGCATCGGCATCGTCGGGCTCGGTTACGTCGGTCTACCCCTCATGCTGACCTTCACGCGCGCCGGTTACCGCGTCCTCGGATTCGACGTCGATGAAGGCAAGGTGCAGAAACTGAACGCCGGCGAAAGCTACATCGCCCACGTTCCTGGCGAGCACATCCGCACGGCGCTCGATCAAGGATTCGAAGCGACCAGCGACATGGCGCGCGCCGCCGAAGCGGATGCCCTCATCCTGTGCGTCCCCACGCCCCTCGACCAGCACCGCGAACCCGATCTTCGGTTCGTCATCTCGACCATGGACGCCCTCGCCCCGCATCTCCGCGAAGGACACGTCGTTTCGCTCGAAAGCACGACGTACCCCGGCACCACCGAGGAGGAGTTGCTGCCCCGCATCGAAGCGCGCGGTTTCACTGTCGGTCGGGACGTCTTCCTCGTGTACTCCCCCGAGCGCGAGGACCCCGGGAACGAACGTTTCGACACGCAAACCATCCCCAAGGTGATCGCGGGGCACACGCCCGCCTGCCTCACGGCCGGTGAGGCGCTCTACGGCGGAGCGATTCAACGACTCGTGCCCGTCAGCAGCACCCGCGCTGCGGAAATGACGAAACTGCTCGAGAACATTCACCGCTCGGTCAACATCGGGCTGGTCAACGAAATGAAGATCGTGGCGGACCGCATGGGCATCGACATCTTCGAGGTCATCGACGCCGCAGCGACGAAACCGTTCGGGTTCACCGCCTTCTACCCAGGTCCTGGTCTTGGCGGGCACTGCATCCCCATCGACCCCTTCTACTTGACGTGGAAAGCGCGCGAGTATGGGCTCCACACGCGCTTCATCGAACTTGCGGGCGAAGTGAACCGCGCCATGCCCGAGTACGTCATCCAGAAACTCATGGACGGGCTGAACGAGCATGGCAAACCGCTCAAGGGAAGCCGCATCCTCATGCTCGGCATCGCCTACAAGAAGAACGTCGACGACATGCGCGAGAGCCCCAGCGTGGAAATCATGGAGCTCCTCACCGCCAAGGGAGCCGACGTGGCGTACAGCGACCCGCACGTGCCCATATTCCCTCCCATGCGGCAGCACCACTTCGACCTCACGAGCCAACCGCTCACGCCCGAAACGCTCGCCGCGTTCGACGCCGTCATCATCGGTGCCGACCACGATGCCTTCGACTACGACGTGATCTTGAACCACGCAACGCTCATCATCGATCCGCGCGGCCGGTACCGCGAACCCGCAGGCAACGTCGTCAAGGCGTGACGCTCCTTTCGGTGCAAACCAAGCGCCATGCATGGGCGATAGGATGACCGCATGACCCGATTCGCCCTCATTGGAGCGTCCGGCTACATCGCCCCACGCCACATGCGTGCCATCCAGGACGTCGGGGGAACGCTCGTGACCGCCTACGACCCGAACGACTCGGTCGGCATCATCGACTCGATCTCCCCCCAAAGCCACTTCTTCACGAACTTCGAACGCTTCTACGAGCACGCCTCCGACCTGCGCCGCAACCCGTCCACCGCCCTGACGCACGTGGCCGTGTGCAGCCCCAACCACCTGCACCGCGCGCACATCGCTGCCGGTCTGCGCCTCGGGTGCGACGTCATTTGCGAAAAGCCGCTCGTCCCCACCCGCGAAGATCTCGATGCCTTACGTGACCTTGAGGAGGAAACGGGACGACGCGTCTACAACGTTCTGCAACTCCGGCACCACCCAGCGATTCTCGACGTGAAGGCACGCGTGGACGCCGATTCGACGGGAGGAAAGCGGGACGTGACGCTCACGTACGTCACCTCACGCGGTCGCTGGTACCACGAGAGTTGGAAGGGTGATCCACGCAGGTCGTACGGCGTGGAAACCAACATCGGCATTCACTTCTTCGACATGCTGCAGTTCCTCTTCGGGGACCTCGAACGCAGCGACCTCCACCACCACGACGACCGGCGTGCAAGTGGGTACCTCGAGTACGCCAAGGCGCGCGTCCGATGGTTCCTGTCGATCGACGCGAACGACCTCCCCACCGAGGTCCAAGGGAAACAACCCACCTTCCGCAGCCTCACCATGGGTGAAGAGGAGGTGGAGTTCTCCGGTGGCTTCACCGACCTGCACACCGTCACGTACCAGGAGATCCTCGCGGGTCGCGGGTTCGGCATCGAGGATGCCCGCCCGTGCATCGAAACGGTCGAAACGCTTCGCAATCAGGCGCCCGTCCCCCCCAAGCCCGGTGAGGCGCACCCGATGCTCGCCGGCATTCCGTCCCGCCAAGCATGAGCGAACCGTCCTACCAGGTGCACCCGACCGCCGTCATCGACGAGGGGGCACGCATCGGCGAGGGCACCCGCATCTGGCACTTCTCGCACGTCATGCCGCGCGCGGTCATCGGTCGCAACTGCAGCCTCGGGCAGAACGTCTTCGTTGCCAACGACGTCACCATTGGTGACGGCTGCAAGATCCAGAACAACGTGAGCCTGTACGAAGGGGTGATCCTCGAGGATCACGTGTTCTGCGGTCCCTCGATGGTCTTCACAAACGTGCGTACGCCGCGTGCCGCGTACCCGCGCAACACGCGTGACGATTACCTGGTGACGCGCGTGGCGCGTGGCGTGAGCATCGGTGCGAACGCCACCATCGTGTGCGGCGTCACGCTGCACGAACATGCCTTCATCGCCGCCGGCGCCGTCGTCACCAAGGACGTCCCCGCCTACGCCATCGTGCAAGGCGTCCCCGCAAGGCATGCAGGCTGGATGAGTGCCGCCGGGCACGTCCTCGACTTCTCGCACGGGGACGTCACGACCGACGCTGCGGGCGACACGTACCAACGCCGAGACGACACCGTCGAGCTTCTGCCCCGTTCGTGAAACCGGCGACGACGCGCAGCGATTCGTTCCTTCGCCGCGTGCTCGTGCTGGTGGGCGGTACGGCGTCAGGTCAACTCATCGTCCTCGCCGCGTCCCCCCTCCTCACGCGCCTCTACACGCCCGACCAGTTCGGCTACCTCGCGCTTTACGCGTCCCTCGTCTCCACCTTCGTGGT
>CAJXWR010000173.1 GCA_913062675.1 uncultured Trueperaceae bacterium | reverse complement strand
CGATGGTAGCCAAGGACGTCCGGATGGCTGGACAGGATTTCGTCGATGGCGGCCTCCTCCGGCTCAGGGAGTCGCTCGTCGAGCAGGCGACTGATGGAGCGTCGCAGCAGCGTTACGCCTGTCCTTGCGATTTGTAGCGCGACGAGGAGCGCGATGAGCGGGTCGAGACGCTCGAACCCGGTCAGCCAGGTACCGGCCACGCCGGCAAGGACGCCGACCGAGGTGAGGACGTCGGTAGCGAGGTGCTTCGCATTGGCGCGCAGGGCGGTGGATTCGGTCGCTCGACCGGTGCGGTCGAGCCACAGGGCAAGGAGCGCATTGATGAGCGCCGAGGCGCCCGCGAGGACGAGACCCACGAGCGGCTGGTCGAGCGGTACGGGGGTGAACAGTCGATCGACGGCCGTCCCGGCAATGAGGAGGGAGGCGAGCAGGATCAGGCCTGCCTCGAACGCGCTGCTCAAGTCTTCGATCTTCTCGTGGCCGTAGCGGTGTTCGAGATCGGGAGGCGCGCGCGAGATGCGGAGAGCGACGAGGAGCGTGACCGCGGCGACGACATTGACGATGGATTCCGCGGCGTCGGAGGCCAGCGCGACCGAACCGGTGACGAGCCATGCGCCGGTCTTGAGGAGGAGAATGCCGATGGCGCCGACGAGGGCGATTCGGGCCACGACGTCGGGTCGTCCTCCGCGTGGCTTCATCGTCAGGTGTCGTCGTCTTCTTCGAGCGTCAAGTCGCCACTCGCGAGGGCGGCTTCGAGTTCTTCCCCTTGGTAGTCGGTGACGGTCTCGGCGATGATGGCGAACGCGCGTTCGGCATCGGTTTGGGGGACGAGGACGACGGTGGTGCCGATGCGTGGCGCGCCGAGGTGACTCATCACGTCATCCATGGGGTCGGCACCGCGAACCACGCTGACGATGCCTTCGTCCTCGAGGATGGCCGCCACCATCTCGGCGAGTTGCTCGGCTGGAGCGACGTCCACGACGGTCCACGGATCGCCGTTGAGGGTGATGGTGGAGCCCTTCAGGCCTTCTGGGATCATGATGCCTCCGGAAGCAGCGCGAGGAGCAGGTCGCGGTACGTGGCGGTGGCGATTTCGAGCATGTCGGTGCGCACGCTTTCGCGCGTGGTGTGCGCGAGTTCCTCCTCGCCTGGCCCGAGGCCGAGGACGATGGCGCCGCGGCTCGCGAGGTGCGGTGCGTCCGTGGCGAACCACCAGGTCCCTTCCTCGAAGGGCAGGCCATGCTTGGGGAGGATGTCGCGAAGGGCGTTGCGCACGGCGCTGGTCCAGGTGTTCTCGCCGGGTGCGAGGTAGGCAGGGTTGATGCGGGGGAAGTGGCGTTCGATTTCACCGTTTTCGCTCACGGCGTGCTCGTCGCTGACGTGCAGGGTTGCGTCGAGATCGAGGGCAGCGAGGCGTGCGAGGACCTCTTCGGGCGGATCGCTCGGCAGGTTGCGGTAATCGATGGTGAGGATCGCTTCACCGGGCACGACGTTGGCGCCATCCTCAGGCAGCGACCGCAGTCGGGTCGGGGTGGCGGTCGAGGCGCCCAGGGGACCGCCGCTGGGCAGATCGAGGGCCTCGAGCTTCTCGAGGTAGCGGGCCGCGCGGTACAGCGCGTTCTCCCCGAGTTCGGCCTTCGCGGCGTGCGCGATTTGGCCGGGAAGGTGCACGTCCACTTCGATGCGTCCGCGGTGCCCGAGCTTGAACTGCATCTTGCTGGGTTCCCCGAGGATGATGAGGTCGGGTTCGTGATGCTCGGCCAGCCAGCGGGCTCCGAGTCCCCCGATTTCCTCCTGGACGACACCGGCGACGAGAATCGTGCCGGAGAAGCCGCGTTGCGCCACTTCGGCGGCCGCGACGACCATGCAGGCGAGGCTGGACTTCATGTCGCTCGTCCCTCGACCCCACAATCGGCCGTCGGCCACGACCCCCTCGAGCGGTGGGTGGGGCCAGAGGGCCTCGTCACCGGTGGGCACCGTGTCGATGTGCCCATTCAGCATGATGGTGGGTCCTTCACCGCGACGGAGGACGCCCAGGGCGTTGCCGGCCTCGTCGATCCACGCCTCGTCGAACCCGTGGTTGCGCATGGCGTCGCGCAGCACGGTGGCGGCTGGGGTCTCGCGTTTCGAGGGGCTGGGTGCGCGCACCAGGGCGCGCGCGAGGTCGAGGGTGGGTGTATCGGCCGGGGCGCTGGTCATGGCTGCATGCTACCCGTTGGCGTCGCCCGTGCGATCCTCGTCCTGGGGATGGAATCGGTAGCGCTGCATGTCGATCGTGCCGTCTGCAACCTCGACGCCTTCGCTGCGCAGCAAGGCGATTTGGAGTTCGCCCATCCCAACTTTGAAGGTGCTGATGCCGCCCTGAGCGTTCACGACGCGTTGCCAGGGGAAGGCGGGATCCTCGGCAGCGAAGGAACGAAGCGCCGCGCCCACTTGTCGTGCCGCTCCGGGGCGACCGATCCACGTTGCCACGTCGCCGTAACTCACGACGCGTCCTGCGGGCACGGCCCGGACGCAGGCTGCCACCGCGTCGCGGAAGGCATGGAGGGTGGAGGCTTCGAGCGCAGCGTCGGACATGGCGCCACGGTACCGCGTGAGGGTGCGTCAGGTATCCTCGCCCCCGTGGACGGTAACGACCCAACCTGGGGTTGGTTGATTACGGTGGCGGCGTGGGCGTTCCTCGCGGGTACGCTCATGGTGGCCGTGTCGGCCGTGCCGGCGGTTGCGAAGCGCTTCCCGCGTTTGCTGCTGCAAGGCTTCATGACGGGCATCGTGAGTTTCGTCCTGGTGCTGCTTGCCTGGATCGTCCCTCGCCTCTTGAACCGCCTGTAACGCACCAATCACGCAAGCTTCGTTTCGTCGCCGCGGGTCGCGCGGGCGCGGTGTGGGTTGGTATCGTCGCGCTTCGAACGGGGTTGGCACCCACCGACCCCCTGAAAGGGTCCTCGATGCGCGCACACGTGATCACGTACGGCTGCCAAATGAACGAGTACGACACGCACACGATCCAGTCGGAGCTCGTGGCGGCGGGGCATCACGTCGTGGATCACGCCGACGATGCCGAG
>CAJXWR010000172.1 GCA_913062675.1 uncultured Trueperaceae bacterium | reverse complement strand
CCGCCACGCCACGCTGCGCCGCGCTTCGGCGCGTCGCCACGACGCCCGCGAATCCCTCTTCGATCACCACGTCCGTCACGCCCGGCACGTCGAGCGCCGAGCCTGGCGCCGCCGCCTGTAGGGTCGCCCCCAACACGGGGGGTCGCGCCACCGCGCCGTACCGCATGCCCGGCAGGCGCGCATCGAGTCCGTACCCGCCCTCCCCGGCGTACTTCGCGGCCAGGTCGACGCGCGGTCGACTGCGCCCAATCTCGCGGTACTCGCTTCGCGGTTTGAAGGGGGGCGCCTCATCGGGAACGTCCTGCTCCCCAAGGCTGCCCGCGACCTCCTCGTACGTCAGGGATTCGCTTCCACCCCCGTGCCGCACGAGGGTGCCTTCACTCGCGGTCACCTGATCCACGCCGACGCCCCACCGCTCCGCCGCCGCCGCGCGCAGCATCTCGCGCAGCAGTGCCGCCGCCTCCCGGAGAGGTTCCCAACTGCTCGACACCGACGTGCTGCCGCCCGTCCCGAAGGCGTCCTCGAGCCCCCGCAGGGTGGGTGCGTTGCGAACGTCGAGTCGCTCGAGGGGAAGGTCGAGCTCCTCCGCGGCGATTTGACCGAGGGACGTGTGCACCCCCTGCCCCATCTCCACCTTCGAGAGGTACAGGCGGATGGGTTCACCCTCACGCACGTCGAACCAGGCGTCGGGTGGACCGTTCACGCCCCCTGGTGCGCCCGCCCCGTCCAGCACACGGGCGATTTGCAGGCGGGCGGCAGGGAGACCGAACTGCCAACCTAGGATGAGGCCACCCCCCGTCACGGCGCTACCCACGAGGAAACCGCGGCGCGTGACGCGGAAGCGACGCTTCCCCGTTCGGCGCGTCGCGGCGGCCGTACCCGCGTCGGTCTCGCTCACGGCCCCATCTCCACGGTCGGTGCGTCACCCGCGAGCGTGGCGCGGTACCGCTCGGCGGCATCGCGCGCGGCACGCCGAATGCGTACGTACGTGCCGCAACGGCACAGGTTGCCCTGAAGGCCTGCATCGAGCGCCTCATCGGTCAGGTTCGGGTTGGCCTCGAGCAGGCTCGTGAGGGTGAGTTGCCAACCGGTCATGCACCAACCGCATTGCGCCACCTGATGCTCCAGGAACGCCTCGCGCACGTGCTGCAGGGCACCGTCCTCCGTGGCGGCCGCTTCGATCGTCGTGACCTCGCGCCCCACGGCCGCCGAGGCCGGCAGTTGACACGACCGGACCGCCACGCCGTCCATCAGCACCGTGCAGGACCCGCAATGACCGGCCCCGCACCCGTAGCGGGTTCCGGGCAACCCCAAGTCGTCACGCAGGACCCACACGAGGGGTTCGTCGTTGGGGGCGTCCACCTGTCGCAGCACGCCGTTCACGGAGAGTTCCAGCATCGATGCCTCCTTCGCACCTTCGATCGTGCGAAGAGCCTACGGGCGAGGCGGTAGGGAAGACCGTAGCGTTCCGCGCACGTTCGATGCTCCCTGGCATCGGTCGTCGTGGATGCGTGCGGTCGCGCCGCGTGTCAGCCGGTCGGGTCGGTGCGTTTCGTCGTGTCGTAGTACGCCCAAAGGATGCGGGCAGCCACCGCCCGCCAGGGGGACCACGCCTCCGCCATCTCGCGGAGTTCACGCTCCTTCGGTCGCTCGGGCAGGTCAAACAGGAGGCGCGCGCCGTGCTGAAGGCCCAGGTCACCCGCAGCGAACGCGTCCGCTCGACCCAGCGCGAACATCACGTAGATCTCGGCCGTCCAGCGACCGATCCCCGGGAGTGCGACGAGCCTCTCCACCACGACGTCGTTGGGTTCTTCCCGCAGTGCGAGGTAGTCCAGGCTGGCGGCGGCGATGCCGCGCAGGTAGCCGGCCTTCTGGCGACTCACGCCCACCGCGCGCAGCGCGTCGTCGCTTGCCGCGAGAATCGAATCCTCATCATCGAGCCCGGCTGCCTCCACGCGGGCGAGGATCGCCGCGGCCGCAGCCGTGCTGACCTGCTGACTCACCACGCTACGCAACAGGGCGGGAAAACCATCGGCTCGGCTCCGTAGCGTAAGGGGACCGGTCACGCTCAGCGCCTCACCGAAACGCGGCTCAAGTCGAGCGAGCCGCGCGGCAGCCGCGTCGAGTTCGTCGCGACGGGTAATCGTGACCGTCTCATGTGGCTGCGTCTCTACCTTCGCCATTGACGCCAAACTACCTCAGTGCCCCACGACCCGACGGCGGGCCGTGCGCTTCACGTCCCTTGCCGAATCACCTGACGCTAGGGCGCGTCGGCGCGATGACGTTCCAGCAAATCGGTAAGGCTGCTTGCCGCCGTCGTGAAGCCGTGATGGCCGGCCGCCTCGATGGCGGCGAGGAACGGGAGCTCCAACCCAGACCGATCGGCGCTGACCTCACCGTGATCGAACATGGCGCGGAGTGAGGCGACGGCGTCCGTGACGGCCGTTGCAGCGTTCACCACGACGCCACTTCGAATCACGGAAAGGTGGGTGGCCATGCGGGAGGTGGGATCGACGTAGCCCTGCAGGAAGCGACTCGCCTGCACGTAATGGTCGACCGCCTCGCGGTGCGCATCCTCCATCGCGTAGACGTGACCGTGATTCACGAGCACCCATCCAAGCGTCCACGGCTCGCTACGTTCCCGGGCCAGGTCGGCTGCTTCGCGGAGTAATGCGTGGGCTTCACCCGCCTTGCCAATCCGAGTGGCTGCGATGGCGAGGTCCTGGAGGCTCTCGGCTAGGCCGTGCACCCTGCCAGAAGCGCGAAGCTGGGCGACGGTCTCGATGAGCACGTCGTACGCCTCGAGCGGTCGATGGTCCCGCAGGAGGAGCGCGCCCATCGCGCCCTCAGCCATGGTCAGGGTCTCCACATCGAGCTCGTCACCGTGCGCATCGAGTAACGCCTGGAGCCTGAGCAAGGCACGTTCCCGGCAGTTCGAGAACGATGCGATGCGCCACCCACGCGCCGCCATGCGGACGGCGCGGCGTGGATCGTGCACAGCCAGAACCTGAATGGCGGTGTCCACGTCATCGACAGAGGCCTCGTGTCGAGCGACGAAGGGGCGAGCCTGGGACGTCTGCAAGACGAA
>CAJXWR010000171.1 GCA_913062675.1 uncultured Trueperaceae bacterium | reverse complement strand
CCCACATGCCGCGTCAGGAACGCCACGCCCGGGGTGGGTAACCCCCCCACGTCGGTCACGTCCGCCCCCCGCGCCAGCGCGGCTGCCGTGAAGGCGCGCGCAAGCATGGCACTACTAATCCGCGGATCCATCCCCAGAACGAACGAGGGACGGTCCCGTCCCGATTCCCGCATTCGTTCCGTCGCCGCGCGCCCTAGCGCGAAGGCATCCTCGGCCCGCATCGGCGCGACACCCGCCACGCCACGAACCCCGTCCGTTCCAAACCAGCGTCTCGTCATCGCGCGCATTGTATGCCGGTCCGCAAAGCGAACCGGCTCACGCTCCACCCTTCGTGAGGGTGACGACCAGGAGGGGAGACCGGTGCTCCACCCGCACCGCCCGCAAGCCAGCCCCCTCCAACATGTCAATCCACGCGTCCGCCGTCGGGACCGTCAAGCCGCCCAACCGTGCGGGCGCCTGTAACGCACGAGCCACCGGGTTCTCCGCTTCCGCCACCGCGAGGAAGAAGGCGCGGCCACCAGGCGCCAGCACCCGCGCCCCCTCCGCCAAGGCGCGTTCCGGGTCTCGAAACTCGTTGGGCACGCCGCCCCACGCCACGCCATCGAACACCCCATCGGCGTACGGCAGGTCGTGCGCATCGGCCTGCACCAGCGTGGCGTCCACCCCGTCTCGCGAAAGCCGCCGGGCGGCGACGCGCAGGAACGCCGCGCTCGACTCGACGCCATGCACCTCGACCTGCGCGTCCGCTGCGCGCAACGCCCTCAGGTAGAAGCCCGACCCGCACCCCACGTCCAACACCCGCCGGGCGGGCCGGCCCAGCAGCCACTCCGTCAACGCCCGTCGTTCCTGCCGCGTTCCGTAGGCGCCCCCCGTGAGGAGACCGGTGCTTCGTGCACGCCAGATGGGGTCGTACCCCCAGGCGGTCAGCGGCCAACGATTTACGTGCGCGACGAAGCGACCGTCACGAGGGAGAGGTGCACCCACCCACGTTCCATCCGCACGCCGTTCCATCGCGACGCGAAAGGGAGGGGCATGTACGCCGTCCTCACCCGTCCCGACGCGCTCGTCGCTCAAAGGTTCCAACCGCCCGCCACCGGCAGGTACGCACCCGTCACGTAGCCGGCCTCCTCGCTCACGAGGAAACGCACCGCGCTCGCCATGTCCTGCAGCGAACCGAGCCGCCCCATGGGAATCTCGCGCGTGGGTTGCGACACGCTCGTCTCGATCACGCCCGGCGCCACGACGTTCACCGTCGTCCCGTGCGGCGCCTCCTCCTGCGCGAGGGCGCGCGCGTACAGCAGGACGCCCGTCTTCGCAATCTGGTACGGCACGATCGACGGTTTGGCGACCAGCGTGTCACTGCCCGCGTAGCCGACGTTCACGATGCGACCGCGCCCCCGTGCACGCAAGTGCGGCACGGCGCGTTGACTCACGTAGAACGTCGCGTGCAGGTTCGAGTCGATCATCGTGCGCCACGTGGAGCCATCGAGTTCATCCAAGGGACCCTTGTGGTAATCGCCGACGTTGTTGATTACCACGTCGAGACGACCGAACGCCTCCACCGCGGCGTCCACCAGTCCCTCCGCCTCGGTCTGCACCGTCACGTCCGCCTGCAGTGCGACGCTGCGCACCCCCTGCGCCGTCGCCAATGCCGCCGTCTCGCGTGCCTCCGCTTCGCTCGAGCGGTAGTGCACCACGACGTCCATCCCCATCTCCGCCAGCGTCACGGCAAGCGTGCATCCAATGCCCCGCGCGGAACCGGTGACCAGGCCCACCGGTCGAGCGGTCATGACGTCACCCCCCGCGTCACCAGTGGTCCATACGGACCGGTACGCAGCACGTGCCTCACCAGCGCGCGCGTCGGTTCGTTCAACGGCAGGGTGGCGAGTGCCTCGCGCAGTGGAAGCCACGCATACGCGTCCGCCTCGTCGTTCAAGGTCACGGCATCGTCATCGCACCGCGCCGTCATGTTCAGCAGCACGAAGTGGGCCGGCACGTGAAACTCGGGGTGGCGAACGGCTTCGAGCGTGGGTGCCCAGCGGACGTCACGCACCTCGAGACCGGTCTCTTCCCGCAACTCGCGCACGACCGCATCGAGCATCGGCTCGCCCGACTCGATCTTCCCGCCCGGCACGCCCCACGATCCACGCCACTTCGCGGTCCGCACGAACAGGCCCTTGCCCTCGCGGTTCAGCACGAGCGCACCGACCGTCGCGAGGGGACGACCCAACGCCTCAACCGTCATGGCGTTCACCAACGGGTGTTTGGACCAGAGTCTGTGCCTTCACGCCCAGAGGGTAGCAGCGTCGAGGCGTGGAGATTGGCGTGCAGGTCGCGGTACGCTGCACGCGTGAGCATCACCACGACCGCCCTGTTCGTCCTCGCTCTCCTCGCCGTCGCCTGGTGGCTCGGACCCGGTTGGCGACCCCGCGCCCAGCCTGGCGTCACGCGCGCGCGCCCCTGGACCGTCGGTCACCGCGGCGCCCGGCACGTCCGGCCCGAGAACACTCTCGCTGCGTTCGACCTCGCCTTCGAGCACCTCGACGGCATCGAAACCGACGTGCAACGCACCCGCGACGGGGTCCTCATCCTGTGGCACGACTTCACCCTGCACGGCGCGCCCGTGCGAGACCTCACGCTCGAAGAGGCGCGCGAGCGTGAACCCGACCTCGCCACCCTCGACGAACTGTTCCGCGCTGCCCGCGACGCACCCGGCACGCTCCTCAATCTCGAGGTGAAGAGCGACCCGCGGCAATGGCGCGGCCTTGCGCTCGAACGCGACCTCGTGCGCGCGATACAGGCATCCGGCCTCGAGGACCGCATCCTCGTTTCCAGCTTCGATCCCTTTGCCCTCCTCCGCGTTCGCCTCCTGGCCCCCGCCATTCGCATTGCCGTCCTTACTGCCCCCGACATGCCGGCCTGGCTTCCTGGCGAGACGCTCGCCCGCATCCTTCACGCCGACGCGTTCCACCCCAACGACGCGCAGGTCACCCAAGCGCTTCTCGACCGTTGGGATCGTCGCGGCCTCCCCGTGCACGTCTGGACGGTCAACGACCCCACCCGCATGCGCACCCTCGCGCAACTCGGTGTGGGCGCCATCATGGCCGACGACCCCGAACGCCTCGCCCACGAGGTCGCTGCGGTACGCACCCCCTGACCGCGCCCCACCAGGCGACTGCGGTACACTCCGCCGACCAGCACGCGATCCCACCTGGAGGTCCTCCATGT
>CAJXWR010000170.1 GCA_913062675.1 uncultured Trueperaceae bacterium | reverse complement strand
CCTGCAAATGCTCGCGAGCCACAACCTCCTCTCGCCTGCGCACGGCAACCCGAACGTGCAGGCAAGCCGCGACATCATCCTCGGCCTGTTCGTCCTCACGCAGGTGCACACCGGCCGCAAGGGCGTCGGCGAGAGCTTCAAGACCCTCGAGAAGGCCTATGCCGCGTACGACGCAGGCAAAGTCGACCTCAACGCCACGATCACCGTGGACGGCAAGGAAACCTCCATCGCCCGCCTCAAGTACCGCTTCGCCAACGTCGACGAGGCGCTGCTCGCCGTCGAGCGTGGCGAAATCGACATGCAGGACGTCGTCACTGTTCGCATCGACGGTGAACTCGTCGAGACGAGCCCCGGCCGCCTGTTCTTCGCCCGGATGGTGAAGGAAACCGTGGCCGAGGACGGCATCGAGGTCCCCACCGAACTCATCCGCTACGACGTTGCATACGAGAAGAACGCGCTGAAGGACCTCGTCGTCGACAGCTTCAAGCTGCTGGGCGTCGACCGCACCGCGAAACTCCTCGACGCGCTCAAGCGCTACGGGTTCGAACTGTCCACCACCTCGGGCATCACGATCGGCATCGACGACGTTGCCATCCCGCCCGAAAAGCGGGAGCTCCTCGCCGACGCCGAAGCGAAACTCGAGAAGATCGGGCAAGCGTTCGACCGCGGTTTCGTCACCGAGCAGGAGCGCAAGCAGCAGGTCGTGCGCCTCTGGTCCGACACCACCGAGCGCGTCAAGGACGCCGTGTTCGAGAACTTTAGCCAGAACATGCCGTTCAACCCGCTCTTCGTCATGGCGCAATCGGGCGCCCGCGGCAATCCCCAACAGATCCGTCAGCTCGCCGGCATGCGCGGCCTCATGGCCAAGCCGTCGGGTGAGACGATCGAGCTGCCCATTCGCGCGAACTTCCGCGAGGGACTCGACGTGCTCGAGTACTTCAACTCGACGCACGGCGCCCGCAAGGGGGGTGCCGACACGGCCCTCCGGACCGCCGACTCCGGGTACCTCACCCGCAAACTCGTCGACGTCGCGCACGAACTCGTGATTCGCGAAGAGGATTGCGGAACCGCTGACGCGGTCGAAGTGCCCTTCTACGGGAGCGACGGTCGCCTGCGCCCCCGCAGCCACGTCGAAATGACGCTCTACGGACGTCGGCTCGGGCAGCCCCTCGAGTTGGGCGACCGCACCTGGGATGCCGGCGCGACGCTTCACCGTGAGGACGTCGCCGCCATCTACGCCCTCCTCGCCGAGCACCCCGAGGTGCAAGAGGCGTACCTGCGTAGCCCCCTGACCTGCCAAACGCGCGCTGGCGTGTGCCGCCACTGCTATGGCCTCGACATGTCCACCATGCGCGACGTTGGTCTCGGCGAGTCGGTCGGCGTCATCGCCGCGGAGTCCATCGGCGAGCCAGGCACGCAGCTCACCATGCGTACCTTCCACACCGGCGGGATCGCTACGGGCGGCGACATCACGCAAGGCTTGCCGCGCGTCATCGAACTCGTCGAGGCGCGCAAGCCCAAGGCGCGTGCGGTCATCAGCGACCTTGACGGCGTCGTGAGCATCGACGAGGAAGACGACAAGGTGCGCATCACCGTCACCTCCGAGGATGGCGAGTTCAGCAAGTCCCACAAGGTCGAGCGCAACGTCCGCATCATCGTGCGCGAAGGCGACGCGGTGTACGCCGGGCAGCCCCTCACCCGGGGTGCCATCAACCCGCACGACCTGCTCGAGTCGCGGGGTCCGGACGCCGTGCAGGCCTACCTCGTTGACGAGATTCAACGCGTGTACCGTAGCCAGGGCGTGAGCGTGCACGACAAGCACATCGAAGTGATCGTGCGCCAAATGCTCAAGTACGTCGAGATTCTCGAGTCGGGGGACAGCACCTTCCTCGAAGGGCAGACCGTCGAGCGCTTCGACGTCGAGGAAGTCAACGAGAAGCTCCTCGACGAAGGCAAGACGCCCGCCAGCTGGAAGCCCCTCCTGCTTGGGATCACCAAGGCCAGCCTGTCCACCAAGAGCTGGCTTTCGGCCGCCTCGTTCCAGCACACCACGCACGTGCTCACCGAAGCAGCCGTCAGCGGCAAGGCGGACGACCTCGTCGGCCTCAAGGAGAACGTCATCCTGGGTCGCCTCATTCCCGCCGGAACCGGTCTCGAAGCGATTCGTGCGACACGCGTCGCGGACGAACCCACGCTCGCGCTCGTCGACAAGCAGCGCACCGCGAGTGACGCCGCGGCCGTCGCCACCGCGCAGGAATCGGCACGCCCCGAAGCCTGAGCGTAGGACAGTCCAATTGCACGGCCCGCGGGGGAATGTACCCGCGGGCCGTTTCGTGCTCCAAGCGCGGTAGGCTCACCCCATGACGTCAGGCAGCGACACGGTGGGACCATCCCACATCGCAGCGTTCGATCCCGGACGCAATGTGGGGTACGCGCTCATCGATGATGCTGGACGTCTCATCGAGAAGCGTGTCCTGACCGAGCGCGACGTTTCGACCCTCACGCTCCCCGAGGGGTGCATCGTTCTCCTTGGAGACGGCACGGGACGAGACGCACTCCACGCGACCCTTCAACGCGCAGGCCATGAGGTCACACTGGTCGACGAGAGGGGCACCAGTCTTGCGGGTCGCGCCCTATGGCGCGAACACGAACCGGCCCGCGGGTGGCAGCGACTGTTGCCCTCAGGCCTGCGCTCACCGGACCAGCCCATCGATGATTATGCGGCGTGGGCCATTGCACTCAGGTTCCTCGAGACGTCGGGTTCGAGCACGTGATCAGCCCGCATCGAACACGGGTCAATCCCGTTCCCTCGACCGGGGTCGAGACCGTCACGAAACCCTGAACGTCGAGTCACGACAATCGAACGCCCCGCGGTGCGTAAGGCACGGCGGGGCGTACGGCATTCAGTGGGTGGTGCGTTAGTTGAGGACCTCTTCCTCGCTGACGTCCATCATGCCGCGCGCCTCGTCGGTCGAGATACCCAGCACGGCACTGATTTCGCCGGCAAGGAGACGCAAGGCGCGACGATAGGCCTGACGATCCAAATCGGGAAGGCCACGCTCGAGATCCCAGCGACGAAGCTCGCTCGCCAGCGTCGCGATTTGGTAGGGATCGCCCGACGTGAGGATGTCGGTCACGCGGCGGTGGCGTGCCGCCCACTGCTTCGGCAGGTTGATGCGACCGTTCGCGAGACGCTCGAGGACGCTCTGAACCTCCTCGTTCGTCAACGCTGCCCGCAGGCCCGCCTCTTGCGGCGCCGTTACGGGAACGTACGCGCGGGACGTGCCATTTGGGAA
>CAJXWR010000169.1 GCA_913062675.1 uncultured Trueperaceae bacterium | reverse complement strand
CGAATCGTGAACGCGGGCACTTCGGCGGGCGCATCGGCGCCCTCGAGGTACGCGGCGCGCGCCTCGTCACTCGCGGTGCGGCGCGTCACCTCGGTCACGGACTCCACGTCCGCAGCGAACGGCGCTTCCTCCACCAAGGCTCGGGCGAACGCATCGAGTTGGGACGTGGTCCCCGTCGCCTCGACGAGGACGCCCTCGCCATCGTTCTTCACCCACCCGGCGAGCCCATGCCCGTTCCCGATGCGGTAGACGAACGGCCGGAACCCCACCCCCTGCACTACGCCGCGCACGCGCAGGGTGACGGTCTGCACCTCGTCGCTCATGCCGTCATGATGCCGCATCCGGCCGAAACGTGCGTCACGTGACGCACCCGACGGCACGTTCGAACGCACCGAGAAGCCGTCGTTCCAAGCCGTACCGTACGAGAGAGGAAGGCGAGCACCATGACGACGCGCGATCAGCAGGGCAACCGCGAGATGGCCGACCGGTTCGACGAAATGGCGACCCTCCTCGAGCGGCAGGGCGCCGACCGGTTTCGCGTGAATGCGTACCGGCGTGGCGCCGAGACGCTCCGCACCCTGGACGAGTCCGCCCTCGCGATTCTGGAGCGCGACGGTCTCGAGGGACTGATCGCCCTCCCCGCCATCGGCGAGAGCCTCGCGCGGGCCATTCAAACCCTGGCTCGTGCCGGTCGCCTTCCCCAACTCGCGCGCTTGCGGGGTGAGACCGATCCCGAAGCGTTGCTGCGCACCGTGCCCGGCATCGGACCCAAGCTCGCCGAACGCCTTCACGAGGAACTGCACGTCGACGACCTCGAGGATCTCGAGCTCGCGGCGCACGACGGGCGACTCGCCCGTGTGGGCGGGTTCGGACCCAAACGCCTCGAAACGATTCGCGCGACCCTCGCCCAGCGGCTGGGTCGGGTTCGCGCCTCGCCGGAGCGGCACACGTCTCCCCCCGTCCCTGAACTGCTCGACGTGGACCGTGAGTATCGCGACAAGGCGGAGAAGGGTGAACTGCCCACCATCGCGCCCCGCCGCATGAACCCTAGTGGCGAGGCGTGGCTACCGATCTTGCACACCGAACGTCGTGGCCGGTCCTACACCGCGCTGTACAGCAACACGCCGCTCGCCCACAGGCTTGGCCGCACCCACGACTGGGTCGTCATCTATCCCGAGTATGGGGCCTCCCCGCGGCCCTACACGGTCGTCACCGAACGACGTGGACCCCTTGCCGGGCGTCGCGTCGTCCGTGGCCGCGAGGACGAAACCCCGGCGTCGTGACGCGTCGCCCGACGCTGATAGCATGCGCGCGTGACCGACGCTACGCACGGGTTGCCACGATTCACCGGCGCGGTGCTTGCCGGGGGGCGCTCACGCCGCTTCGAGACCGACAAGTGCCTGCACGTGTACCGAGGCTCGACGCTGCTCGAGCATGCGCTCGGCACGCTTCGTGAGGCGGACGAGACGCTGATCGTCGGCCGCCCTCGCGGCGAAACGACCGACGCCCGCTGGATTCCCGACGTGCACCCTGGCCATGGCGCGACGAGTGGTTTGCACGCTGCGCTCGCCTCGGCCCGCCACGATTGGGTTGCACTCATCGGCTGCGACATGCCGTTTCTGCCGCCCACAATTTGGTCGCTCCTCTTCCCCCACGCCAAGGATGCGCGCATCGTCGTGCCCGAAAGTGCGGATGGCCTCGAGCCCCTCGCCGCGCTCTACCACCGGGACGTACTCCCCATCGTCGAGGAACGCCTGCAGGCGGGCGGCTCGCCCATCCGCTGGCTCCTCAAGGACCTCCCGAGCCACGTCGTTCCCTGGCGTGACTTAGGGCCCCACCTTCCCCCCGACGCTTTCCTGAACGCCAACCGACCGGAGGATCTGCCATGACCGACGCCATGCACCCCCCCGAGGACCTGCTGCCCGCGCTCCGCAACCGCCGCAGCCTCCGCAACTTCGCACCCCGTCCCGTGGACCCGGATGCCGTCACCCGCGTGTTCGAAGCGGCACGGTGGGCGCCCTCGGGCGGCAACGGGCAACCCTGGCGTTTCGTCCTCACGCGACGCGGCACGCACGCCTACGAGGCGCTCGCGGGCACGCTCAAACCGGGGAATGCCTGGGCGACCGATGCGCCCCTGCTCATCCTCGCCGTCGTGCGAAGCGTGCACGTGCACCCCGAGAAACCCCCGCGCCCCAACCGCGACGCACGTCTCGACCTGGGTCTCGCCTTGGGACAGGCGTTCGTGCAGGCGAGCGAGGAGGGTCTCGTCACCCACGCCATGGGTGGTTTCGATCTCGAGGAGGCGGCCCGCGTGATGCACGTCACCGCTCCCTACGAGGTGGGGATCGTGTTCGCCATGGGGTACCCCGCCGATCCCGCGACGCTCGACGAGGAACGGCGGGAGCGTGACGCGAAACCGCGGACACGCGTTTCACTCGACACCGTGCTGCAGGAAGACCGCTTCCTCAACGACGTCGAGGAGGCATCCGGGACGTGAGTGACTTGCCACCGCGCGTCGTATCGATGGACGACGCCATCGAGCGGTTGCTCGCCACCACGCCTCCCAGGCGCAGCGAGCGGGTGGACGTCACCCATGCGGCGGGCTGCATCCTCGCCGAGGACCTCGTGGCGCGCGCGAACCAGCCTCGCAGCGACGTGGCCGCCATGGATGGGTACGCCGTGCGTGAGGCGGACACCGTCGGCGCGACGGCCGACGCGCCCGTCACGCTGCGCATCGTGAGTGGCAGCTACGCCGGTGCGCCGTTCGACGGACGCGTGCAGCCAGGCGAGGCGGCGGTCATCACGACCGGGGCGAGCGTGCCGGAGGGTGCCGATGCCATCGTGGTGCTCGAAGCGACCGAGCGTGATGGCGATGTGGTGCGTCTCCACCAAGCGGGGACGCCCAAGGACATTCGCCGCACGGGCGAGGACCTCGAGGTGGGCGTGACCACCCTGCCCGCAGGTGTGCACCTCGACCCGGTGCGCCTCTCCCTCGCCGCCGCACTCGGGCATGACCTCGTGCCCGTGCGCGTCGCACCCCGCGTCGCCCTCATCGTCACCGGCAGCGAAGTGGGGAGCGAGGGGCCCCGCGATGGGGTGTTCGACTCGAACGGACCGCTCCTCACCGGTCTCGTCACGATGGGGGGCGGCGAGGTCGTGTCGCGCGACCGCATCGGCGATGAACCCGGTGCGTTGCACGACGCCCTGAACCGAGCGCTGGCAGAACGACCCGACCTGATCGTGACGACGGGGGGTGCGTCGGTCGGCCAGTTCGACCTCGTGCGGCGCAGCATGCCGA
>CAJXWR010000168.1 GCA_913062675.1 uncultured Trueperaceae bacterium | reverse complement strand
GGCCCGTGAACGGGTCGCGGGGTCGAGCATGGCGCGCCAGGCGGTGAGGAGGCCTTCCGGGTCGTCCTGCTCGACCGACCTGCCGGCTCCTGCGTCCGCCACGGCGCGGGCGTTGGCGCGCTGGTGATCGTCCGCGCTGGTGGGGAGCGGCACGATGACGAGCGGGACGCCATGGAAGGCGGCTTCACTCAACGTGGAGATGCCCCCCCGCGTGATGGCGAGGTCGGCAGCCGCCCAGGCTCGTGGCGCGTCGAGGAAGGCGTGCACGTGGTACGTCGGCAGGTCGGCGGTGGCGACCGTCACGGCGTCCGCCCAGCGTCGACCGGCGGCATGCAGCACGAACCCACGCTCCGACTCGGGGAGGGTTCGAAAGGCGGCAGGGACGGCTTCGTTGAGGGCAAGCGAGCCCTGCGAACCCCCCATCACGAGGGTCACGACGGCGTCCTCGGGAATGCCAAGCGCGTGGCGTGAGGCCTGCCGGTCGGGTCGTTCCTCGCGGACGGGGAAGCCCACGTGCCGCGTCGCCACGCCGCTCGCGAGGCGTTCAGCGGTTTCGGGAATGGCGGTCGCGACGCAGGCGGCGCGCTGCGCGAACCAGCGCGTCACGCGGCCGGGTTGCACGTTCCCTTCGTGCAGGAGGAGCGGCGTACGCGTCATGGTCGCCGCGACGCAGCCGGGAAACGATGCGAACCCTCCGAACCCGACGACCACGTCGGGTTCGAAACGGCGCGTGGTGCGAATCGCGTCGCGCAACCCGGCGAGGGCGGCGAACGCCTGCCTGGGGTCGGGGCGTTGCCGGTCCCACTTCCCGGCGGCCACCCCGTGAAAGGGGAGGTTCGCTTCGCTTGCAATGCGTTCCTCCATCCCGCCGCGCGCACCGAGGAGCAGGACGGTGTCGCCGGCCCGTTGCGCTTCGTGTGCGAGGGCGAGCGCGGGGTAGACGTGCCCCCCGGTGCCCCCTGCGGCGAGGAGTAGGTTCACGCGTGCGCCTCCGCGCGTTGCGCCTCGCGGTAGGCGGCGTGCATGAACCCGAACGCCACGGCCACCGAGACGAGGCTGTTCAAGCCGTAACTCACGAAGGGGAGGGGAATCCCGGTCACCGGCAGCAGGCCACTCGCGACGAGCAGGTTGAGGGCCGCCTGCCCCGTGACGTACGCCGTCGCGCCAGCCGCGAGCAGCGCTCCGGGTCCCGCCCTGAGGGCGGCGACCCGCAAGCCGCGCGAGGCGACGAGCAGGTACAGCCCGATGAGGGTCGCGATGCCGACGAGGCCGAGCGTGCGACCGACCGAAATGGCGACCATGTCGGTCTCCGCTTCGGGAACGCGGACGGGACGGCCCGCCCCAATACCGATCACGCCACCGGAGGTCAGCGCTTCCCGCGCCCGGTACGCCTGGTAACTCGTGGTTTGGACCGCCTCCTGCGCGCCCCACAGGTCGGTGAAGCCCGTAATGCGGTCCGCGAGGTAGCCGTACTGACTCAGGTACGGCCCGCCCACGACGATGGCGACGAGGGCCGCAGCGGTGGTGATGGAGAGCAGGCGCGTGATGGTCGTCCCGGCCGCCAGCATGATGGCGAACGCGAGGGCGAACACGAACAGCGCGGTGCTCACGTCGGGTTCTAAGAGGATCAACCCGGAGGCGAACCCCACGACGAGCATGGGACGCCAAATCTGCCAGTTGCCGAGGTGATTGTGGAAGAACCCGGCGAGGTATGCGATGACGGCGACCTTCATGATTTCGCTGGGTTGCACCGAAATCCCGCCGATGAGCAGCCAGCGTTTCGCGTCACTCCCCGCGGGGGACACGCCAATGAAGAGCACGAGGATGAGCAGGAGGAGCGTCCCGCCGTACAGCCACCAGCTCGACTTGACGATGCGGGTCACCGGAATGCGGGCCACCACGAGGGTGACCGCGAGGGCGAAGGCGACGCGCAACCCGTGTTCGAAGGCATCGCCCGGCGCGGCGGCGGCCACCCCGACGATGCCAAGCACGCCGAGCCACACCTGCGCGATCAGGAGCAGGCGGTCCACGGGTCCTCCTGCAAGAGTTCATGAACGACGGCGCGGAACACCTTGCCGCGCGCCTGGTAGCCAGCGAACTGATCGAACGAAGCGGCGAGGGGCGCGAGGAGCACCGTGCCGCCCCCCTGGTCATGCAGGAGCTGCGCGGCGCTCCGGACGGCAAGCCGCATGGCGCGCTTCCCCTCAGCCTCCTCAATGACCGTGCCGGGTGCGAACGGCGTCAACGCCTGCACGAACGACGCGCCAGCCTCCCCAATCCCGTAGACGTGCGCCACGCGGTCCTTCACGCGCGGTGTGAGGAGCGTCAGGTCGGCCCCCTTGTCGCGACCCCCCACGATCCACGCGATCGGTGGGGTGGCCGCCTCGAGCGCGGCCGACACGGCAAGTTCACGGGAGGCGACCGAATCCTCCACGAAACGCACGCCGCAACGCTCGGCGATGCACTCGTGCCGACCCTCGGCAACGTGGAGGGCGGGAATCGCCTCGATCATCGCGTCGAGCGGTGCACCCGCCGCGTGCGCAGCGAGCAACGCGGCGAGAAGGTTCTCCTGGTTGTGCCGACCCGGTGGGTTTAGACGGTCAACCGGCCCGAGGTCCTGCCCATGCACGACGATGCGGTTCGCCTCGAGTCGCGCCGAAGCCTCGGGACGGCCCTCCGCACTGTAGGTCCACACCGTGGCGGGCGTGTCCCGCCAGGCGGCTTGATGCGGGTCGTCGGCATTCAGGATGGCAATGTTCCCCGCTTCAAGGTTCGCAAGCAAGCGACGTTTCGTGGCGTGGTACGCCTCGAGCGTGCCGTGACGATCGATGTGATCGCGCCCAAGTCGCGTGACCACCGCCACCTGCGGGTGCAGGCGCGGGGAGCGCTCGAGTTGAAACGAGGACACCTCCACCACGAACCAACGGTCCCGAGGTGGCGTGGGGACCGCGAGGGCGGCCAGGGCAGGGTCGAGGTTCCCGCCGGCTGCAGCGTCCATGCCGGCAGCCTCCAGCAGGGTTTGCGTCCAGCGGGTCACGGTTCCCTTCCCAGCCGTTCCCGTAATCCCAATCATGGGGTTAGGGAGGGTGCGCGCCACCCACTCGATCTCGCCCACCACCTCCACGCCGCGCGCGCGGAGCGCCACGAGGTCAGGTTGGTCCCAAGCCACACCGGGCGCGGCGATGCACACGTCGGGCGTTACCGCCTCCACGTCGCGAACGCGCAACCAGCCGGCGTCAAGGGCTGCCCTGACGTCCTCACCCTCCTCCCGCGCGTCGAACCAGGCGACGTCGTGCCCCTGCGAGGCGACGAGTCGACCTGCCG
>CAJXWR010000167.1 GCA_913062675.1 uncultured Trueperaceae bacterium | reverse complement strand
CCTCAAGGCATCCCCGCCGAACCAGCGCGCGCCCCCCACCTGCACGGCGAGGTAAAACACGAGCGCAATGCCGATCAGGACAAAGCCGCCCACGAGTAATTCAATCGTTCGATTCTTCATTCCATCTCCTCTCAGTTCGACCGCGCCTTCCGGCTGCGGCCGTAGTTGGCCTTTTCCAAAAAACCTGCCAGCGCCGTTTCCGCCTCGGCATTCAGCGCACCCGGAGAGCCGAAAAACCGGATACGCCCCCCGTCGAGCCAGGCGACACGATCGCTGATCTCGAAAACCTCCGGGATGTCGTGGCTCACCAGCAGGGCGGTGAAGCCGAATCGATCCCCGTATTCCTCGATCATTTCAAACACGCTGAATTTGCGCTCCGGGTCGAGCCCGGTCGTCGGCTCGTCGAATAGCACGATGCCGGGATTCGTCACCAGCGCCCGCGCCAGAGCCACCCGCTTTTTCATGCCCCCGGACAGTTCGCCCGGGTAGCGGTCGCCCGCCTCCGCCAGCTCCAGTTGTCCGAGGATTGAATCCACCCGCGCAGCAATCGCCCCCCGCTCCAGCTTGGACGCCTCCAGGAGCGGCAGCGCCACGTTTTCCCGGGCGGTCAGGGAATCGAAGAGCGCGTTGTTCTGGAACATGTAGCTGAATGCCACCCCGCCGTCCGCGCGTTGCCGGGAGAGCGGCTTGCCTTCGAGTTCCACGGTGCCGGCATCCGCCGAAAGGAGCCCCGCGATACACTTCAGCAGGACGGACTTTCCGATGCCGCTCTTCCCGATGACGGTCGTTACCTGCCCCTTGCCGACCTCGAGATCCCCCCCGTCCAGCACCCGGTTCGCTCCGAAGTGCTTCTTCAAGCCTGAAATTTTGAGATAGGGCGCCATGTCAAAGCAGGAAGGAGGTGATGAGATAGTCCGTAGCGAGCACCGTCACGCTCGACCAGACCGGTCCCACCACTAGCACCGCCACCATCCGCACGCACACCGTCGCCATCGACAGGCCCGAAGCGAAGGGCGGAAGCGACGAAGGGGCCATGGGCGGCGAGCTGCTCCTCGCCTCGCTGGGTGGTTGCTTCGCCAGCAACCTCTACGCCGCCATTGCCGCCCGGAACGCCGACGTGCAAGACGTCCGCATCACCGTCGAAGGCGACCTTGCCGAGTCCCCCGCCCGCTACGAGGCGATTCGCATGCACGTCACTGCAAGCTGCCCCGACGCCGAGCAACTCGCGAAGCTCGTCACCATGAGTGAACGCGCCTGCATCGTCGCCAACACCCTCAAGGGCAGCGTGGCGCTGGACGTCACCTCCAGCACGGTTAACTGACGACCAGGTTCACCAGTTTCCCCGGCACGTAGATCTCGCGACGGATCGTGGCGTTGCTCAGGTACTTCGCCACGTTGGGATCCGCCTTCGCCGCCGCGATGGCTTGCGCCTCGCTGACGTCTGCAGGCACGGTCAAGCGAGCGCGCACCTTCCCGTTCACCTGCACCACCAACTCCAGTTCATCGGCCACCAGGGCCGCCTCGTCGAACGTGGGCCAAGACGCGACGTGCACCGACCCCGACTCGCCACCCCGGTGCCACAACTCCTCCGCCAAGTGCGGCGCAATCGGCGCCAGCATGCGCAGCATCATCGAGCGCGCTTCCGCCCAGGCCGGGTGCGCCACCAACCCCGCGTTCTTCAACTTCGACATGGCGTTCTGCAGCGTCATCAACTCCGCGACCGCCGTGTTGAACTGGAACGCCTCGAAGTCCTCACTCACTTCCTTCACTGCACCATGCGCCGCGCGACGCAACTCCGCCACGCGCGCCTCGTCCGCCTCGCCAGGCTCCGCCGGGCCATCGAACAAGGTCCACACGCGGTTCAGGAATCGTACGACCCCCTCGATCCCCTGGTAGTTCCAGGGTCCGCCTTGATCCCACGGTCCAATGAACATCAGGTACGCGCGAACGGCATCCGCACCGTACTTCGCGACGAGGTCGTCAGGATCGACGACGTTCCCCCGACGCTTCGACATCTTCTCGCCGTCCTCACCCAGGATCATCCCCTGGTTCCGCAGCCGCTCGAACGGCTCGCCGTGATCGATCAGGCCCAGGTCACGCATGACCTTCGTGAAGAAGCGCGAGTACAGGAGGTGCAAGATGGCGTGCTCGATCCCACCCGTGTACGTGTTCACCGGCGTCCACGCATCCGTCAAGTCGCGCCGCACCGCCTGCGTCTCATCGCTCGGGTCGAGGTACCGGAACCAGTACCACGAGGAATCCATGAACGTGTCCATCGTGTCGGTCTCGCGCCGAGCCGGACCTCCACACGACGGGCAGGTCGCCTCCAAGAAGTCGGGATGCTGCTTCAGTGGCGATTCGCCCGTCGGCATGAACGCCACGTCCTCCGGCAAGACCACCGGCAGGTTCTCCACCCGCTCCGCCTGAATGCCGCAAGCGTCGCAGTACAGCATCGGAATGGGCGTCCCCCAGTAGCGCTGACGGCTGATCAACCAGTCGCGCAAGCGGTACGTCACCTTGCCCCGGCCAAGCCCCCGTTCCTCCAACCAGGCGATGACGCGCGCGATGCCATCCCCGCCCGTCTCACCCTTCCCGGTTCGTGTCCCGTCGAAGGCGCCCGAGTTGATCATCACGCCATCTCCAGGAACCGCCTCGGACATGGTCGCCCCATCGAGCGGTTCGACGCCATCGGGCTGCACCACGGGAATCACGTTAAGGCCGAACGCCCGCGCGAACGCGAAGTCCCGCTCGTCGTGCGCCGGAACCGCCATGATGGCGCCCGACCCGTAACTCACGAGGACGTAATCGGCAATCCAAATCGGAATCCGCGCGCCATTGACGGGGTTCGTAGCGTAGCCCCCCGTGAACACGCCCGTCTTCTCCCTCGTGTCGCTCTGACGGTCGATCTCGCTCATCCGGCTCGCCTGCTCCACGTACGCGTCCACCGCCGCACGCTGCGATTCGCTCGTCAATTTCGCGACGAGCGGATGTTCCGGTGCGAGCACCATGAACGTGGCTCCCCACAGCGTGTCGGGACGCGTCGTGAAGACTTCGATCGGGTCACCCGTCTCCGCCTCGAACGTGACCTCCGCCCCTTCGCTTCGACCAATCCAATTCGTTTGCATCGTCTTGACCCGCTCAGGCCAATCCAAACCGGAGAAGTCGAGAAGTTCATCGGCGTACGCCGTGATCTTGAAGTGCCACTGCGGCATGAGCCTGCGCTCGACCAGGGCGCCACTGCGTTCCCCCCGCCCATCGATGACCTGCTCGTTGGCGAGCACCGTCTGGTCGACCGGGTCCCAATTCACGTAGCTTTCCTTGCGGTACGCGAGGCCCTTCTCCCCCATCTTCACGAAGAACCATTGGTTCCAGC
>CAJXWR010000166.1 GCA_913062675.1 uncultured Trueperaceae bacterium | reverse complement strand
CAAGGGCCCCGCGTCAAGCTGCACTGATTCGATTCCTGACCGTCGCGCCTTCCGCGCGTGACGCCTGAACGCCTTCCGTTCGGCCGGTGCAGGACGCGGAAAGCGGCGAAGCGTGCGTGGTACCATGGGCCAATTTCATTGCCCAACCCCACGGAGGCACGCCATGGCTCACGCAATCCTCGCCCTCGACCAAGGCACCACGAGTAGCCGCGCCATCCTGTTCGACGAGGCGGGAAGCATGCTCGCGATTGCCCAGAAGGAGTTCGAGCAGCACTACCCGCAACCCGGTTGGGTCGAGCATGACGCCATGGAGATTTGGAGCACGCAGTCCGGGGTCGCCACCGAAGCGCTCGCGCGCGCGGGCGTTCGACCCGACGAGGTTGCCGCCATCGGAATCACCAACCAACGGGAAACGACCGTCGTGTGGGACCGCGCGACGCTGGAACCCATTCACCCCGCCATCGTCTGGCAGGACCGCAGAACCGCCGGGATGATCGACCGCATGGTCGCCGACGGGTTGGGTCCCACCATCACGCGCATCACCGGCCTCGTGCCCGACGCGTACTTCAGTGCCAGCAAGATCGCTTGGATCCTCGATCACGTCGACGGGGCGCGCGCACGCGCCCAAGCGGGTGAACTCGCCTTCGGGACGATCGACGCCTGGCTCGTCGCGCAACTCACGCGGGGCGCCGTTCACGTCACTGACGTGAGTAACGCCAGTCGAACCATGCTGTACGACATTCACCAGGGCGCATGGAGCGACACGCTGCTCGACGCGTTCGACGTTCCTCGTGCCCTCATGCCCGATGTCGTGGCCAGCTCCGGCGTGGTGGGCCACGTTCCCGCCGACCTGTTCGGCGCCGAGGTGCCCATTGCCGGCATGGCTGGCGATCAACAAGCCGCCACGTTCGGTCAGGCGTGCTTTACGCCGGGCATGGGCAAGAACACCTACGGGACGGGCGGTTTCATGGTGCTCAATACCGGGGACGCACCCATCGTCTCGAAGAACAAGTTGTTGACCACCATCGCCTGGGATCAGGGGGGCGTTCAGTATGCGCTCGAGGGCAGCATCTTCATGGCGGGCGCGGTGGTTCAGTGGCTGCGCGATGGCCTCGGAATCCTGCGTGACAGCAGTGAAGTGGAAGCCCTCGCACGGCAAGTGCCCGATACGGGCGGCGTGGTGCTCGTTCCCGCCTTCGCCGGACTTGGTGCGCCGCATTGGGATCCCTACGCCCGCGGCGCGATCCTCGGCATGACGCGGGGGACGGGCGCGGCACACATTGCGCGCGCGGCTCTCGAGAGCATCGCATTACAAGTGCACGACGTGATTCGCGCCATGGAGGATGATGCAGACATGACCCTACACGAGCTTCGCGTCGACGGCGGCGCATCCAATAACGACCTCCTCATGCAGATGCAGGCCGACCTCATCGGCGTGCCCGTCATTCGGCCCCAAATCACCGAAACCACGGCACTCGGCGCTGCCTACCTCGCGGGTCTCGCCGTCGGTTTCTGGAAAGGGCGTGACGACGTGGCGAGTCAATGGCGTGAAGACGCCCGTTTCGAACCCAGCATGGACGCCGCAACGCGCGACGGCATGCTCGAATCCTGGAACAAAGCCATCGGCCGGGCCGGTGCCTGGGTTGAGGCGGACGCGTGAGTCCCCTGACGCGCACCGACGCTTGGCAACGCCTTGCCAACGAATCGTGGGACCTGCTCGTCATTGGCGGTGGCGCGACCGGTGCGGGCGTTGCACTCGACGCCGCTACCCGCGGGTTGAACGTCGCGCTCGTGGAACGAGACGACTTCAGTGCCGGTACGAGCAGCCGCAGCACCAAACTCATTCACGGTGGGGTGCGGTACCTCGAGAAAGCCGTCAAGGAGTTCGACCGAAGCCAGTTCGCGCTGGTTCGCGACGCCTTGCGTGAACGCGCGGTGCTGATCAAGATTGCGCCGCACCTCGCGAAGGCCATGCCTCTCGTCACGCCGCTCTACAACTGGTTGCAGGTGCCCTACTTCATGGCGGGCCTCAAACTCTACGACGGTCTCGCGGGCAAGGCGAACCTCGCGCCCAGCCGTTTCGTCGATGCCAAGGAGGCGCTCGAACGCTTCCCGATGCTGAAGGCGGACGGGTTGCGAGGCGGTGTCGTGTACTACGACGGGCAGTTCGACGATGCCCGCATGAACGTCGCCATTGCCCTCACGGCGCAGGAAGAGGGCGCCACGATCCTCAACCACGCCGAGGTTCGCAGTCTCCTCAAGGAGGACGGCAAGGTGCGCGGCGCCCGCGTGTATGACCGGCTGGGGGGCGAGGAGGTCGACGTGCGCGCGCGCCTCGTCGTGAATGCCACGGGACCGTTCAGCGACGCGATTCGCCGGATGGACGACCCGCACGTCGAACCGATGCTGACCGCCAGCAGCGGCATTCACGTGATTCTCGACAAGCGCTTCAGTCCACCCGAAACCGGACTGCTCATCCCCGAAACGGAGGATGGGCGCGTCTTGTTCCTCCTGCCCTGGGAGGGACACACCCTCGTCGGAACGACCGACAACCCGGCCGACATCGAACCGCACCCCAAGGCCACGGAGGACGACATTGAGTACGTCCTGCGGCACGTCCGCAAGTACTTCAGCGTCCCCGTCGAACGCAGCGACGTCCTATCGAGCTGGTCCGGACTTCGCCCCCTCGTCTCCGACCCGCATGCAGCCGATACGGCTCGCCTGTCCCGCGACCACGTGCTCAACATCGCACCCAGTGAACTGCTCACCATCGCGGGAGGCAAGTGGACGACGTACCGCAAGATGGCGTACGACGTGGTCGACAAGGCAGCGGAACTCGCCGGGCTTGACGTGGGCCCCGTCCGGACGGCCGACCTGCCGCTCGTCGGCGGCGCCGCCTTCTCCGCAACGGGAGCAGGCGAACTTCAGGAGCGCTACGGCCTCGACGCGGACGTGGCCAGTCACCTGCACTACGCCTATGGTGACCGTGCAGGCCAAGTCGCCGCCATCGCGCAGAGTGAATCGCTTTCCGCCCGCCTCGCCGATGCGCACCCCATCCTCGAAGCCGAAGTGCGCTACGTCGCGCTCGAGGAGGCGGCGTGCACGACCGTCGACGTGCTCGCCCGCCGCACCCGCCTCGCATTCCTCGACCAGGAAGCGTCCATCGCTGCGGTGCCGCGCGTGAACGAACTGCTCGGCGATCTCCTCGGTTGGGATGAAGCGCAACGCGATGCGGATCGTGCCGACGCGCTCGCCTACCTCGTGTGAGAATGGTGCCGTGCCGGGATGGCGGAATCGGTAGACGCTGCGGACTTAAAATCCGCTGCCCGTGAGGGCGTGCGGGTTCGAGCCCCGCTCCCGGCACCACCCCAATCTGAACGAAAGCGACCCCGCCTCTCGGC
>CAJXWR010000165.1 GCA_913062675.1 uncultured Trueperaceae bacterium | reverse complement strand
AGATCGCTGAGCGAAGTTTGCCGGGGGGTGCGCGCATCGTCGGGATGACGAAGGGGTCGGGCATGATTCACCCGAACATGGCGACCATGCTCGCCTACATCATGACCGATGCGGCCGTGCCGCAATCGCGCCTTCGGGAAGCCTGGCCCGGCATCGTGGATCGCTCGTTCAACCAGATCACCGTCGATGGCGACACGTCGACGAACGACATGGCCGCCGTCCTCGCGAGTGGGGTGCACGAGGTGGAGGCGTCTGCCTTCCTGTCGGCACTCGAGGAGGTCGCCGTAGAGCTCGCCGAAGCCATTGCCGCGGACGGCGAGGGCGCCACGACGCTGCTCCGCATTCACGTGACGGGCGCGGCCGGCGAGGAGGAGGCACGCAGGGCCGCGCGGGCCGTTGCCGGGAGTTCGCTCGTGAAGGCCGCGATGCACGGTCGGGATCCGAACTGGGGGCGCATCCTCTCTGCCGCGGGTCAGACCGGCGTCACGATGCGACCCGAGTCCGCACGCGTGTCGCTGCAGGGGCACGTCGTGTACGAGGGGCAACCCCTCGCGTTCGATGCGAAACGCGTGTCGCAGGACATGAACGCCAGCACCATCGAACTGCACCTCGATTTGGGTGTGGGGCGTGCCGAGGGGCGCGCCTGGGGGTGCGATCTCACCACGCAGTACGTGCACATCAACGCCGATTACACGACCTGAACGGTCGGGCCGCGACCGTGCGGTGCCGACCGCAGAGGGATCCGTGACGTGCGCCGCACCCGAGTGGGGTGCGGCGCACGCGATTTCCTCGCTTCGGGTTGGGCTTGCGTCAGCGTTTCCGGCGGTTCGCAATGTGGATGGCGCGCCCATGCGCATGCTCGGCGGCCTCCATGAACGTCTCCGCGATCGTGGGGTGCGGGTGTTGCGTCAGCGCGACGTCTTCGAGGGTGGCGCCCATCTCGATGGCCAGCGCCGCTTCGGCAACCAGGTCACCGGCATTGGGTCCGACCATGTGGAAGCCGAGCAGCACGTCGGTCTTCGCGTCACCAATCACCTTCACGAGGCCCTCGTCCTGACCCAGGGCGGTGGCGCGTCCCGAGGCGGACAGCGGGAACGTCCCGACGTTCACCTCGTAGCCCGCCTCTTCCGCTTCGGCTTGCGTCATGCCGACCGAGGCGAGTTCGGGATTGGTGTAGATCACGGCGGGAACCACCGTGTCGTACGCCGCGGGGATGCCCGCCGCGTGTTCCGCCGCGACGATGCCTTCCTTCATGGCCTTGTGGGCGAGGAGGGGGGCGCGCGCCACGTCTCCAATGGCGTACACGTGGGGAAGCGACGTGCGCATGTGCGCATCGACGGGTACGAAGCCCCGTTCGTCCACCTCGACGCCCACGTCCTCCAAACCGAGTCCCGTTCCGTTCGGGCGTCGACCGACGGCAACGAGAAGCTTGTCGACCGTGACCTGCTCCTCCGTCCCGTCCTTCGCTTCGAGCGTGACGACGAGACCGGTCTTGTTCTTCTTCACCGACGTGGCCTTCACGCCGGTCTTGATGCTGATGCCACGCTTCTCGAAGCTCTTGCGAAGCGCCTTCGCCGCGTCGGGATCCGCGCCCGGCACGATGTCGTCCATCAACTCCACGACCGTCGTTTCGCTCCCGAACGCCTGGTAGATCTCGGCGAACTCGAGGCCGATGGCGCTCCCGCCGATCGCCATGAAGCGTTTGGGCACGCTGGCAAGGTCGAGCGCACCCGTGCTGTCCACGATGCGTTCCCCATCGGGCTCGAAGCCTGGAATCACGATGGGGCTCGATCCCGTGGCGACGATGGCCTTCTCGAACGTGATCTTGCGGTCGCCGACCGTCAATTCGTTCGCGCCACTGAACGTCGCTTCACCCTGGATGAGGTCCACCTTGTTGCCCTTGAACAGCATGTCCACGCCGTTCGTCATCTTCCCGACGACGGACGCCTTCCAGGAGGCGAGCTTCTCGAGGTCGACCTTCGGCGCGCCGAAGGTCACGCCGTACGACTCGGCATGCTCCGCGCCGCGAAGATCGGCAGCGACGTGCAGAAGCGCTTTCGTGGGGATGCAGCCAACGTTGAGGCACACGCCCCCGACGTCCCCCTTCTCCACGACGGCGGTGTTGAGTCCGAGTTGTGCTGCACGAATCGCGGCGTGGTACCCGCCGGGACCCGATCCGATCACGATGAGGTTGTAATCCACGATGGCGTCCTTTCCGTCGTCCGAACCCCGTCGCGCGCACCTTACTTGGGTGCGGTGGCGGGGGGCGACGTGCAGCGCAGTGTACCTGCCGCTCCCCACGGTACGCTGCTGTGTGATGCACGAAGCTGACGACCCGAACGTCGTGTACCCCATTGCGCACGACGCGTTGACCCTCGACGATCTTCCTCACCCTCGCGATCCATTCGATGACGTGGTGCGGTTCGCCGCCACCTTCGACGGCTATGCGCATTTCGGCATGGAGATGTGCGGCGAAATGGCGAACCGGGCGCACAAGCAGTGGCTCGAACTGGGTTCCGTGCCAGGCTGGTTGGAGGGGGACCTCGATCGCTTGCGTGGCTGCTTGTACTTCGAGGCGCGTCGCTGGATTCGCCTCGAGCGCGAACCCGACACCCGTTCGCTTATGTACGTCCACGCGCTGATTGGCGCGGTGGGCGAGGTGCTCGAGGAGCGCGAGGCGTCCGCGCGTTGACACCCCCCCACGCCACGGCTACGATTGCCGTCGATGGCGAGCCGTTCGCTACCTCGAAGCGGGATGCCTGCACCTTCGTGACGCGATGGGTGCATGGAGCCTCCCGCTACGCCCCGACTCCGGTCGGGGCGACGTCATGACGGGAAACTGTACGACCCGTCTTGAGAGGGTGGCGCGACGGACGGCGAAGTTCCTTGGAGGCGACCGATGACCGAGTCCGACCGTGAAACGACGACCCCGACCGGCGGGTACGTACCGCAGGAGATCGAGCCCCGCTGGCAGGCGCGTTGGGAGTCGGATGGTCTGTACCGCACCGACCTGCAGGACGATTCGCGACCGAAGTACTACTTCCTGACGATGTTTCCCTACCCCTCGGGCAACCTGCACGTGGGGCACTGGTACGCCGAGACGCCTGCCGATGCGGCAGCGCGGTACCTGCGGATGAAGGGCAACAACGTGTTCTTCCCCATGGGGTACGACGCGTTCGGCCTGCCCGCGGAGAACGCGGCGATTCAGGCGGCGCGTGAGGGTGGCGACGTGCACCCGGCACGCTTGACGCGGGAACGCATCGAATTCATGACGACGCAATTCAAGCGGATGGGCGCGATGTTCGACTGGTCCCGCACGCTTGCGACGTGCGAGCCGGAGTACTACCGCTGGAACCAATGGTTCTTCGTGAAGATGTGGGAGAAGGGCCTCGCGTACCGCAAG
>CAJXWR010000164.1 GCA_913062675.1 uncultured Trueperaceae bacterium | reverse complement strand
GCGATGGTGGCCTCGTAGGTGGGCGCCGCGCGGCGCGCTTGGTCGTACGCGAACGCAGCCAGCGCAAGCGCGACGAGGAGGGTGAGGGGTGCCCAGCGGAGGAGGAACGTTAGCGCGCGACCCGCCGTGAGGATCGTGCCGGGCGTGACGTCTTGCGGTCGTGGCGGTTGCTGCACGGGGTCTCCCTCCACCGGTGGGCGGTTTGCCGAGCCAGTGTAGGGCCCCTCGTCGGGTGGAGCCGTGACGGTTGCCTAGCCGGTGTGGGTACGCGAGTGCGGGTCAGCGGGTTTGGGTGACCTTGCGGAGGTGCCTGGGCGCGTCGGGGTCGAGTCCGCGTTCGGTGGCGAGGCGGAGTGCGAGCCACTGCCCGGCGACGACGTGGAGGAACGCCTGCACGACGGCCGGGGCGGGGGGCATGGGGATGCGGGTGGAGGCGTGGTCGAGCAGGGCCGCATCGCTGCTCATGATGGTGAGTTGCGCACCGGTGTCGCGCAGGCGCACGGCGGTTTCTCGCGTGGGTTCGATCGATGCATCGTCGAGGCCGAGGAGGAGGACGGGATCCCCAGCGCCGAGGGAGGCGATGGGGCCGTGGTGGAACTCGGCGCTGCTGTAGGCATGCGCGTGCAGGTAGCTGGTTTCCTTGAGCTTGAGGGCAATCTCATGGGCGGGACCGAATGCGAGCCCGCGACCGAGCACGTCGAGCTGCTCGGCGTGCGTGAGTTTCATGGCGGCGGCGTCGATGGCGGAGGTATTGGCGAGGAGTGCGTCGAGGGCGTCCGGCACGGTGGCGAGCGCGCTGCGCAAATCATCGTCGTCGGCCCATTCGGCGACGACGCGGGCGAGCATCATCATTTGGCTGGTGAAGGTCTTGCTGGCGGCGACGGCGCGCTCCTCACCCGCCCCGAGGGTAATGGCGAGGTCGGAGGCGCGTTCGAGCGAGGAGCCGGGTTGGTTGGCGATGGCGAGGGTGCGGGCACCGGTACCAGCGAGGGTCTGCATGGCGTTCACGACGTCTTGACTCTCACCCGATTGGCTGACGCCGATGACGAGCGCGTGGTCGGGGTGGAGGGGTGCCTGGTAGAGCGTGGCGAGGCTGGGCGGCACACTCGCGACGGGGCGACCGAGGTGCATGCCGGCGAGGTAGGTGAAGAAGGTGACGGCGTTGTCGCTCGACCCGCGCGCGAAGGTGAGGATGATCGTGGGGTCGTCGGCGCGAAGGGTGGCGCCGATGCGGGGGAGGGCGTCGTCGGCAAGGCAGCCCCGCAGGACGTCGGCCTGTTCACGGATTTCGCGTTCGAAGTGGGAGGTCGTGGCGTTCACGCGTGCACGCTACCCGATTCCTGGGACGTTCCGACCAGCAGTCAGGACGCTTTGCACGTGAAGGTCGGCGTCGAGGGTGACGAGGTCGGCGCGGAGACCGGGTTCGATGCGGCCCCGGTCGTTAAGCCCAAGGTAGTGAGCAGCCGCGCCCGACGTGAGGTGCGCCGCGGTGGAGAGCGGGAGGCCAACCTTCACGGCGTTGCGGAGTGCCTGGTCCATCGTGAGCACACTTCCGGCGAGCGTGCCGCTTGGAAGCGTCGCCTTCCCATCGAGCACCTCGATGGCTTGCCCGCCCAGTTCGCTGGGACCGTCCCCCAAGCCGGTCGCGCGAATCGCGTCGGTCACGAGGAGGAGGCGGTCCTGCAGGGCGGCGTGGGCGGCGAGGAAACTGGTGAAGTGGACGTGGTGCCCATCGAGAATCATTTCGGCATGGGCCTGCGGGTCGGCGAGGCACGCGCCGACAATGCCGGGTTCGCGACCGCCGAGACCGCCCATGGCGTTGAACAGGTGCGTGAAACCGATCGTGCCGCCCGCCTCGCGAACCGCGTCGACGAACGCCTGCACGGTTTCTGCGTTAGCGCGGGTGTGTCCGATGCTGATGCGGATGCCCGCTTTCGCCATGCGGATAGCGGCTTCGGTTGCCCCTTCGATTTCGGGGGCGATGGTGACGACGCGAACCACGTTCATCGCGAGGATGGCTTTGACCCGTTCGGGCGTGGGGAGTACCGCCTCGTCGGGCTGCGCACCGAGGCGGTTGGGGCTGATGAAGGGGCCTTCGAGGTGCGCGCCGGGCAGGTCGGGAAGGAGCTCGTTCTGCTGGGCTTGCCGTACATCGTTGATTCCGTGGAGCGCGGTGAGCACATTGCGCCAGGGGTTCGTGATGGTGGTCGGGTAGAGAGTGGTGGTGCCGCGGCGGAGGTGATAGTTCGCGAGGGTGCGCACGCCGTCGGGTCCGTCCATGGCGTCCCCTCCCCCACCGCCGTGAACGTGCGGGTCGATGAAGCCGGGGAGGATGCGGGGCCCACCATCGGTGGGAACGTCGACGATCGGTCCGTCGACGTCGATGGCTTCGATGTGGTCGCTGACGTGCACGGTGCCGCGTTGCATGCCGTCCGGCCGGGCGATCCATCCTTCGAGCGTGTTCACGAGGCGAGTCTACCTCCCGTCCAGCTCGGCCTCGGGGTGGGGGTGGGCGTAGGGGTGGGTATGGCTGGGCTAGGCTTGCGGCGTGCAGGTAGACGACGCGATCGAGGTGTTGACACATGCGGATGCCATGGCGGCCGCCGCGCAGCGCGTACGCCCTCCCGAGGGGGACGATCCGGCACCGTACCTACTGTTGCAGGGTCTGGCGACGGAGTTGACGCTCAAAGCACTCCTGCTGGCGGTGAAGGGACGGTACCCGCGGGTGCACGCCTTGCGCGCATTGTGGGGCGACCTGCCCGAGGACGTTCAGGAGCGCGTACTCAAGCTGCACCGGAACCAATACCGGTCGTTTCATTCAGACGCGAGCGACGGGGAGGCGGACGGTGTGTTGCTGCACCTCGTGGACGCAGCGGGGGACGCGTTTCACATGGCGCGCTACCCCATGGAGCACCCCGTGCGAGACGTGCCCGACCCGGAGCCGTTGCGCCGCGTGGTGCGCGGGGCATTGATGGCGTTGCCGGACGTCGCAATGGCGGATTCTCGGCTAGGGTCGGGGCGTGACGAGCCAATCTGAATCGAGAGCGTGGCGCATGTGGATGCGCGAACGCCATGACCACTACCGGAACCTTCCGACCTGCCCACCCCCCAGTGCCGTGGAGGCGTGGTTTGAGGACCTCTTGGGATTGCTGCTCCCCGAGTACCTGTCCGCCACCTTCGAGAACGAGGCGGCGTTCGAAGCGTTCGCCGAGTCGCTGCGCGCCCGTTGCGTCGCTCTGGTGGACCGGTGCCCCTCGGGTGGACCGGAGCGAAGCCAGCGAATCACCGACGCGCTGTTCGAACAGCTGCCGGAGGTGCATGCACGACTCGAGGAGGACGTCCAGGCCATGCTCGAGGGCGACCCTGCGGCTCGGAATCGTGACGAGGGGGTGCGCACCTACCCAGGCGTGCGG
>CAJXWR010000163.1 GCA_913062675.1 uncultured Trueperaceae bacterium | reverse complement strand
TTGTACGCAACGCTCATCGAGTCGGTTCCGGTGGGCGACCTCGACGAGGGGGGCGCCCTGGCGTCGCTGCAAGCGTCGATGCGGACCTTCGCGCCGGACGTGCGCGTTCCGTCGCGCGTGAAGCGTGTGGCGGGCGTGGGCTTCGGCACGCTGGGTGTGGCGGGCGTGATTTCTCCGTGGACGCTCGAGGTTCACGTGGATGCGGGGTTGCCGGCGTGGAGTCGCGTGGCGGTCGCGGCGCACGAACTTGCGCACGTCGCGGGGTTCGAAAGCGAGGCGGGTGCGGAGCTGGTCGGGTTGCTGGTGGGCTTGCGAGCCGAGCATGCCGATGCGCGCTACGCGGCGGCGTTGCGCGCCTGGACGTGGCTTCCCCGGTCGGTCCGTGAAGGGTTCTCGCTGCCTGAGCGGACGCAACGCGATCTCGAGGCGCTCGACCGGGCGGCCGCCCGGCGGGATGATCGACTCACCCGCTGGGCGTGGTCGCTGTACGCGCGGTACCTGACGTCGCGGGGGCAAGGGGAGGGAACGGCGGCGTACGCGCGCGGGGTCACGCTGCTCGTGGAGGCGCAGCGCGCGGGCCTGTGGTGAGGCCCGTGCGCTGCAGTCCAGCGTGGGTTGGGTCAGGCGACGCGGTCGGCGCCCAGGTTCCTTGAGAGCATGGCGCGCACGTCGGGATCGCGGCCGAGGAAGGCGCGCACCATGTCGGCAGGGGGCGCACCATTGCCGCGGGAGAGAATTTCGCGGCGGAGTTCCTCTCCCACCGTGCGGCTGAACAGGCCTTCTTGCTTGAACCGGGTGAAGGCGTCCGCCTCCAGCATTTCGCTCCAAAGGTACGAGTAGTAGCCGGCGGCGTATCCCCCCGCGAAGATGTGGGTGAAGGCCGGCAGGAACCCTTCGGCGTGAAGCTCGGGGCGGATTTGGAAGGGCGTGAGGACCTCGTGACCCATGGCGAGGGGGTCTCCCCCGGTACTGGGGTCGTGATCGACGTGCAGGGCGAGGTCCACCGTACCGAAGCTGATTTGTCGCGCCATGGCGTACGCCGCAGCGAACGTGCGGGCGGCGTGCATGCGGTCGCGCAGCTCGTCGGGAAGGGGGCTGCCATCGTCGACGTGGCGTGCGATGCGCGTGAGCGCTTCGTCCTCCCAGAGCCAGTTCTCCATGATTTGGCTGGGGAGCTCCACGAAGTCCCACGGCACGCTGGTGCCGGAGAGGGCGCGGACGCTCGTTTCGCTGAGGAGGTGGTGAAGCAGGTGACCGAACTCGTGGAAGATCGTGGTCACCTCGTCGTGGGTGAGGAGGGCGGGCGCGTCACCCGAGGGTGGCGTGAGGTTGCCGCTGATGGCGGCGAGGTGGGGTTCGAACCCGTCGGGTGTGGGTCCGCCGTGAATGAGCGGCATCATCCATGCACCGCCGCGCTTGTCGTCGCGGGGGTACCAGTCGGTGTAGAAGGTGCCGATGTGCGTGCCGTCCTCACGGTGCACGGCGTACACCTCGACGTCGGGGTGCCATGCACCCTCGCGATCGGTCGGGGTGATGGTGATGCCGAACAGGTCGTGGGCAAGGTCGAACAGGGCGCGTTGCACGCGGTCCATGGCGAACCAGGGGCGCAGCATCTCGTCGTCGAGGTCGTAGCGCGCCTTGCGGAGGTGTTCGATGACGTATCCGACGTCCCACGCCTCAATCGGGTCGATGCCGAGTTCATCTCGAGCGAAGGTGGCGAGGTCATCGGCCTCGGCTCGGAAGTGGGGTTCGACGGCGTTCCACAGGTCGCGTTCGAAGGTGCGTGCGGCGTCACCGCTTCCCGCCATGCGGGGCTCGGTTTGCAGGTCGGCCCAGTGGCCGTACCCAAGGCGTTGCGCGATTTCGCGTCGCACCTCGAGAATGCGGGGGATGACCGTGCGGTTGTCGCGTCCGTCGCTCATGGCTCGAACGTCACGCGCTCGGTAGAGCGTTTCGCGGAGTTCGCGGTCGTGCGCATGCTGCGCGACGGCGAGGTAGGAAGGTGCGTGGAGGGTGAAGCGCCAGCCCTCGACGCCGGCCGCTTGAGCGGCTTCCTTGGCGCGCTTCTTGGCACTGCCTGGGATGCCTTCGAGCCGGGTTTCGTCGGTGATGTCGAGGTGGTAGGCGTTCGTCCCGTCGAGGACGTGATTCTCGAACGTGTTCTGAAGGCTGGCGAGTTCGCTGCGGAGCGCTTCGACGCGGGCACGTCGCTCGGGGTCGAGGCCTGCGCCGGCTCGACGCATTTCGTCGAGCGTGAGGCTGAGATGGCGTGCGCGCTCCTCGTCGAGCTGTCGCGCCTCTTCCGTGGTGGCGTAGGCGTTGAGGACGCGGTAGACGTCTGGATCGGCCTGCTTTCGGGCCTCGAAGGCGGCGAGTTCGGGAAGGACGGCGCTCCAGGCTTCGCGCAGGGCGGCGTCTTGGCGCACGCCGTTGAGGTGGGCGACGGTGTGAATCACACGGTTGGCGCGCACCTCGGCGGCGTCGAGTCGACCGAGCAGGTTCTCGTAGTAGTACGGGGGTTCGGCGCGCCGCAGCGCCGCGAGGGTGTCCTCGAGATCGTCGAGCACCGCCCGAATGGCCGGTTCGACGTGCTCGGCACGAACGCTGGCGAACGGTATGGGAAACGTTTGGCTGAGTAACGGGTTCGACGTACGCGTCGCTTCATCCATGAAGCGAGCGTATCAGCACCGCGTTAGCAAAACGTTTGACGGTGAAGCGCTATCCTCGCCAGGCCGTGGCGTGTTGCGTGAGCCACGCTTCGCGGTGGCGTTCGAAGCGCTCCATGGCGTGCCGCGTAAGGGGGCCGGGTTCCCCGTCGCCTACGACGTGATCGTCGATGCGAACGACGGGCATGACGCCCTTCGTCGTGCTGGTGATGAACACCTCGGGTGCATCCCAAAGGGCGTCCATGGCGACCGGGCCGACCTCAACGGGCGTATCGCCTTCAAGGGCCTCGAGGACGTGAAGGCGGGTGATGCCGGGGAGCATGCCTTCCGCGGCGGTGTGGAGGGCGCCCTTGCGGTCGGCGATGAAGAGGTTGCATCGCGTGGTTTCGAGGACGTGACTTCCGTTGTGATACAGCAGGTCGGCGGCACCCGCTTCGCGCAGCGTGCGGGCGTGCCGTACGGCGGTGAAGTAGTTCGTGGTCTTGGCTTCCGGGAGGTCGCGGGTGAAGGCGTGGGTGAGGAGCGACACGCCGTTCTGGTAGTCGGCTTCCGGGTAGGGCGCGAGGTCGTCGACGAGGACGAGGGTGCGGGGGGTGTTGGGGGTGAAGTTGTCGGTCGGGTCGCCCCCGGTGAGGAAGAGTTGCATGCCGTAGTTGCCGGGCCCGTTGGCGTCGATGATGTCGGCGACGTGCTTCTTGAGCGCTTCGTGGGTGGGCCTGGGGTGCAGGTCGAGGAGTTGGGCGCTGCGGTCGAAGCGGGCG
>CAJXWR010000162.1 GCA_913062675.1 uncultured Trueperaceae bacterium | reverse complement strand
GTAAGTCATCACGTTGACATGCCGAGCTCAGGTCGCCGAGGTGAGGACGGTATCGCTTCGACGGTATGCGTAGCCACGGTCATGACCAATCGATGCGACGCGAGACGTCCGCGTTGAATCATCGCGACTTTTGCGAGGCGTGTGGCGCCTCGTTCGATTTTCGCCACCTCTGATTCGCGACCCCTACGCTCCCGCACGACCGAACGGGTCTGCACCTACGTACGCGCCGACCGCCTGCTCGACGTTGTGATCGACGAAACCCATTTGGATGTCATTCTCGCGTCGCTACCCGTATGCGCGTCTTTGCTCGCCTAGCGGTTGTCCCGCCCGCACGCACGGAAGGAAACCAAACGTGCGTGAGCGTGGCCCATCGGATGCCGCAAGGTGACGTAACGTCGATGGCCTCGAAGGAGCCGCAGACCCCGCCGGATGGGACGGCGGAGCCGATTCCATTGTGTGGGACCGACCTGTCAGTCGGCCCCACGCTCGTATTCGAGCTTGACCCGCCGGCTAGTCGATTCGTTCGAAGAAGCGAAGGGGCTGCTCGATGTTGGATGTGATGCGCGCGGCGACGGGCGCTTCACTTGCCTCGGCGATGACTTGCAGCGCAAACTCGCCTGCCACGGTGCTCTTGACGTCGAAGGTGTACTCGCCTGGGGTCGCCGTGGCACTCCAGTTGCTGATGGTGACCGTGCCACTACTCGTCACGAGCTGCGTCGTGCCAGCCGAAGTCGTCCCTTGGGCTTGAGTGACGTAGAAATCGAAATCGGTGCGTAGCAGTCCCGTGACCCCCGTGCCGCTGCCGGTCTCGGCGGTGAGAGTGATGGTGATGCTGTCGTCGGCCGTGTCCAGGTAGGCATCGGTGGTGGACGCGGTGATGTCGACCGTACTCACGCCGTGAATCGTGTACGAGCAGTCTTGAGGTTCGGTTCCGCCACTCCAAACATAGTTGCTGCTGTCACCGAGTGACACGGAGGCTGTGTAGTCGCCGGCTGCCGTATTGCTATTCCCCGACACGTCGACGTACGACGATGAAGCCGAATCCGCGCTGGGTCCTTGCGACGACCCGTTGTATGTCACGTCATTACAGTCTTCCCAAGAGAAGGACACCTCCAGGGCCGTGATCTCATAATCTGCGGTCGTCTGCGCTCCATCAGCGAACTCGTTGTTCGTCGTGTCATCGAGGGTCGCGGTAGCCTCGTAGTCTCCGACGTTTTGTTTTGGTGCGCCGCTGAGGGTCGCGAGGTCCCCGGGCGACGTGGTGAAGGTAGGGCCCTGCGAACTCTCGTTGTACGTATATGGGGTCGAGTTACTCCAGCTGATGGTGACCTGGCGTTTGGTGATGCTCCAGTCCTTGGAGAGCGCATCGGTGGACGTGAGAGTGTAGTTGGAGCTCTCTGCCTCGACCGTTGCCGTGTAGTCATCCACGTTCGTCGCCTGGTGCGTACCGCTTTCCTTGACGCCCTCGTCAGGATCGGCGGTGTACGTCGGGCCCTGATTGCTTCCGTTGTACGTGTAGGGCGAGCTGATATTCCACGCGATGGTGATGACCTTGGGCTCGATCGTCCAGCTGACGTCGTTCGTGTCGGTCGAGGATAATTCGTAGTTCCCGTTCGCCAAGGTCACCTTTGCGGTGTAGGTGTCTGCATCCGTCGCGGTGCCGTCCGTGACGACCACCCCGTCGGTAGGCGTCGCGGTGTACCCCGGGCCTTGCTCAGTACCGTCATAGGTGTACGTCCCCACGCTGCCCCAGGCGAACTCGACCGGTTTCTTCGCGATGGTGAGCGTCCCACCCTCCTCGTTGTTTACGTATGTGATGTCAAAGTTGTCGAACGTCTCGCCCTCCGGCGCGGCGAGCGTGACGTCGTACGTTCCTGCGTTCGTGGGGGAGGTGGTCGAGTCGTAACTCCCGGTGTCACTGCTCTGGAACAGAAGTGCGTAGTCGAACAGTCCGCTCGTATCGGTGACGCTGGGCGTCACGTCGTACGTGTCGCCGTAGGTGACCGAGTCACTAGTCATGGAGACGGTCACGTCGATCGGGGAGATGACGAGCGTCGCGGTGGCGGAGCCGATGTAGTCGGGATCGTTGGCCGTCACGGTGACTGGGTACGTGCCCGCGTTCGTGGGGGCGGTGGTGCTGGCTGGATCGCCGTAGCGGAGCAGGACGGCCACGTCGCTCGGACTCGTCGTCACGAATTCATCGAGCGGTTTGGGGTTGCCGTCATAGGGGTAGGCGAAGGTGCTGCCCGACCCGGTAAAGGTAATCGTGACGGGCTTGGCGTCCACGGCGCGGATGATGAACGTGTCGGTCGCCGACCCGACGTAGGGCTCGCGCGCAATGGCTTGCAGGGTGTACACGCCGGTTTCGGTGGGCGGGGTATTGCTGCGCGCATAGCCAACGCTTTCGTACCAGACGTCGAACGTCGCTTCGGCGGGACTCACCGTGACGGTAGGCGTCTTGGGCGTGCCGTCGAACGTGAAGGACGTGCCGGAAATCGTGAAGGTGGCGGTTAGCGCGCACGCTTCGGTACTCAAGGTACGACTGACGTCCTCGTTGGCGGTCACTCCACCGAGGGTGACGGGTGCGAGCAGGGTGATGCGGTACGCCGCTCCACACGACAGTGGTTCTTCGGGCGTGACCGTCACGGCGTTGCTTCCGAAGGCGACGTCGAGGGGCACAATTTCGCTTGGGTTGACGCGCTCGAGGCGAATCTGATCGGCGAGCCCATCCGGCCAGGTGCCAATCGTCACGCCGAACGAGATCCGCAGGCTCGCGTCAACGGGCACGGCGTTGGGGTCGGCAGGCTCGTCGATGTTGAGTTGCAGCGTTTGCACGGCAGGGGGCGGCGCATCATTCCCACCTCCACAGGCAACGAGAATCAGGGGGAGTAGCAGGATGCCGGAGAGGATGGTGATGGGGCGCATGGGCGTACCTCCTTGCCGCGGCGCACGATGACGCTGCTTGCCGCACCCTTGGCGAGCGCGAGGTTTAAAGAGCAATAACAGCCGCACATTTCATAATCGTTAGCAACCCATGGTAGGTCCCGGATGAAGGGAAGCCTGCCGTCTTGCCTGTGCGCGCATCGAGCGCAGTGCGTGCGTGCAGATGATCCATTCCTTGGATGGGAGACGGGTTTCGGTATCGCTCGTGGAGCGGATGACCCCGTCTCTCGCAGGATTGCGTGGTTCGTACGACACACGCCCGTACGGACGTCGAGGAGGCGAACCTCGCGGCGTGCGCGTGGTCGCGTCTCGACACCGTCGGGCCGGTGAGGGCGCCTCCCCCACCGGCCCGATGGTGCGCTTCGAAGGAGACGTCAGAACAGGGTTGCGACGTCGACCGGTTCACCGGCCTCGACGTAGCCGGTGTCCATCTGCGCGAGCTGCAGCGTGCCGGAGACGTCGTCGTTCACGCCGTGCCACCACGTGTACGCCTCGA
>CAJXWR010000161.1 GCA_913062675.1 uncultured Trueperaceae bacterium | reverse complement strand
GGATGCCCTTCCCCGCGAGGTCCTCGAAGAAACCGGTTTGAACGTCACGTCGATCGAACGCATGGCGTACGCCGTGCACGTCGAGGATCGCCGCAGGAACGACCGTGCCATCAGCTTCGCGTTCGTCGCGCAGTACGACGGTCTCCTCAACCCACGCGACCCCGACGGGTTCATCGTCGAGGCGCGCTTCGTGCCGGTGGAGGAGGTCGAGGAGATCGTGCCCATCCCTCCCCTACGCGACCCGCTCGCGGCGTACCTGCGGGACGGCGTTGCAGGCCGGTTCTACGCCTACGGAGGTTGGGACGGTCGCGACAAGCGTGTCGTCACCCCCATGGGCGTCCCGGTACCGGGTGAGGAACGCGATGGTTGAAGCCGCGACACCGTTGCTAGCATGACGCCCATGCCCGATCCCACGCCCACCCCGCCCACCTCCGTGTCCTTCGAGGAGGCCGTCACCCTGCTTCGGCGCGACGGGGCAGCGCGGCACGCAGAACGCCTTGACGCGGTGGAGTTCGTCCCGCTCGCCGAGGCGCGCGCCCGCATCCTCGCGCAGGACCTCACCTCGACGTGCGATCACCCCAACGTCGACGACAGTTCGCTCGACGGGATCGCCTGCCGCATCGAGGACACCCGCGAGGCGTCACCCGCGCAACCCGTCTCCCTCGAACTCATCGGGGACGCCGCGGCGGGCCGAGCGTTTCAGGGTCACGTCGCGGCTGGCCAGGCCACGTGGATCCAGACGGGTGCGGCCGTGCCCGATGGCGCGGATGGCATCATTCCCGTCGAAGCGTTGCGCCGCGACGGTGACCGCGTGTGGACCGAAACGGTAGCGGACGCCAGCGCGATTCGGCGACGCGGACAGGACGTCCGCACGGGCGACGTGGGGCTCACCGCGGGGCGCCGCATCGACGCTGCCTGCGTGGCGCTGGCCGCCGCCATGGGGCACGCCACGGTTCCCGTGACGCGGCGCTTGCGCGTTGCCGTGCTGACGAGTGGTGATGAGGTCGTGCCGCCCGGCGGTGCGCTGCAGCCAGGTGACGTGTTCGATGCGAACGGTCCCGCCCTGCACGCGTTGCTTCATGCCGCTGGCGCCGACGTCGTCGCGCTCGACACGGTCCGTGACGATGCAGGCGCCCTCGAGGACGTCCTCCAGGCGGCCGGTCCAGTCGATCTGTTCCTCACCTCGGGAGGCATCTCGATGGGACGCTACGACCGGATTCGTGACCTGCTCGAGCAACGCAGCGACATCGTGTTCCGCAAGGTGCTGCTGAAGCCCGGCGGTCCAGCCACCTTCGCGATTCTGGGTGGCCTCCCCTGGCTCGCGCTCCCCGGCAACCCCGTGTCGTCCATGGTGACCTTCCTGGCGCTGGGACGAGCCTGGCTCGACGCGGCCTCCGGCAGTCGCGAGCCCCTTCCCCTGGAGCAGACGATTCCCGTACGCGCCGGCGCGGTCCTGCGTTCGGCGGGGGCGAAGATGACGCTCCTTCGGGTCACCCTCACGCGCGAGAACGATCACGTGACGGCTCGACCCACGGGGAGCCAGAACTCGGGCATCGTGCGGAGCCTCGCCGACGCCGATGCGCTGGCCCTCGTGCCGCCCCACACGACGTACGACGAGGGGGACCTGCTCGACGTCGTGCCGCTCGCCCCTCACGTTCGCTGAGGTGGCTCGGTTGCACGTCCCGAAGCCCCTGCCCCGAGAGGCGCTTTCGCGCGATGCGGACGTGGCCGCCCGCAACCTGCTCGGCTGTCACCTCGAGGTTCGCGACAGCGCGACGGTGCGCACGGTGCGCATCGTGGAGACCGAAGCGTACTTGGGTGAGATGGATCTCGCGTGCCACGCCTCGAAGGGACGCACGGCACGCACGGAGAGCATGTACGGCGCCCCGGGCACGAGCTACGTGTACCTCGTCTACGGGATGCACCACATGTTCAACGTGGTGACGAGCCGCGAAGGGGACCCGCAAGCGGTCCTGATTCGAGCGGTGGACCCGCTGGACTTCGAGGCCCGCACGCAAGGACCGGGTCTTTGGACCGCCGCGATGGGGATTGACGTTAGCGACGATCGCCAGGACCTTCTCGGGGGGCGCTTCCGCCTGTTGCAGGCGCCCGCGCCCGCCTCGATCCTGGTGGGTCCACGCATCGGCGTGGACTACGCGGGCGCATGGGCGGACGCCCCCTTGCGATTTGGGGAGGCAGGCAGCCCCTTCCTGTCGAAACCGTTCCCCGTCCTACCGGACGACGTGACCTAATCCGCCACGTCCGTAACGCACGCGATGGTCGGGCGCGCGGACGGCTGCGATGATTGGCGAATGCCCGTCACCCAGGCGCCCCATGGCCTTCACCACGTTACCGCCGTTTCGAGCGACATTCGAAACAACCTCGCCTTCTACACCCGCACGCTCGGCATGCGCCTCGTGAAGCGCAGCGTCAACCAGGACGACGTCAGCGCCTACCACCTCTTCTACGCCGATGGTGCCGGTTCCCCCGGCACGGACCTGACCTTCTTCGATTTCGCCGTGCCGCCCGAGCAACGCGGCGGTCACGTCTTCACGCGAACCCACCTGCGCGTACGGGACATAGACACGCTCACCTGGTGGGAGACGCACCTGCGGGACGCCGGCGTGCCCACCGAACCCATCGCGGAGATCGATGGGCGTGGCACCTTGCCGTTCGAGGATCCCGAGGGGCAACGCCTTGCACTCGTCGTCGACGACGGCGCCGGGGACGACCCCACCCCGTGGGAAGACGCCGCCATCCCCGCCGAGCGTCAACTTCGTGGCTTGGGTCCTGCGCGCGCCACCGTGCCGGGCGCGGCCCGAAGCGAAGTCCTGCTGGAGCACGTGTTCGGTCTTCGCTACGACCGCAGTTACGCCCTGAACGATCACGAAGTGCGCGTGCACGTCATGGGGGATGGGGGTGCCCATGCCGAGGTGCACCTCGAGATCGACCCGAGCCTCCCCCCGGCCCGGCCTGGTGCGGGGGGCGTGCACCACATCGCCCTCCGGATTCCCGACGAGGCGTACGACGCGTGGGCGGAACGCCTGGGCCGCATGCGCATCCCGAATAGTGGCCCCGTGGACCGCTTCTGGTTCCGGAGCCTCTACGTTCGCGATGGCAATGGCTTGCTGTTCGAACTTGCGACCGATGGTCCAGGCTTCGCGGTGGATGAGGACCCCGCCCACCTTGGGGAGACGGTGGTCCTACCGCCGTTCCTCGAACCGCAGCGCGCCGGCATCGAGGCGGGCCTCAAGCCTCTCGATTGACGCCTTTCCCGCTCTCGGGCGGGTACTCCTCCGCAGGGGGCGTCGCACCCTCGCGCCGCCCCGGCACGAAGGGTTCGACGTGAACCGTGCTGCGGAGCGTGCCGAGCTTCGCGGCCATGGCGTCCTCAAGCTCCACGACGAGGTCATGCGCCCGCTGCACCGTCCAGGCGGGATCGACGAACACGTCGACCTCGACGAAGCGCGTGCGACCCGACCGGCGGGT
>CAJXWR010000160.1 GCA_913062675.1 uncultured Trueperaceae bacterium | reverse complement strand
GTGGACAAGGCCACGAGCTACCTTTTCGGACTCCTCGCCGACCCCCGCCGCTACGACCTCGGTGACGCTGGTCGCTACAAGATCAACCAAAAGCTCGGCCTCGACGGTGACGCCAAGACCCTCCTCGGCTTTGAGGACGGACGCTTCGTCGATTACGGGCTCATCCCCACCCTGCAGTACCTCGTGAAACTCCAAGCGGGCGACGAGGACGTCGTCGAGGACGACATCGATCACCTCGGCAACCGCCGCATTCGCACCGTCGGCGAACTCGTCGCCGATCAGATTCGCGTGGGTCTCGGTCGCATGGCACGCGGCGTGCGCGAACGGATGCTGCTCGGCAACCCCGACGCCGCCACCCCGCAGAAGCTCATCAACAACCGGCCCATCGTCGCCGCCCTGCGCGAATTCTTCGGCCGCAGCCAGCTCTCGCAGTTCAAGGACCAGATCAACCCACTCTCCGAACTGCGTCACAAGCGCCGCATCTCCGCACTCGGCCCCGGCGGCTTGACCCGCGAACGCGCCGGCTTCGACGTCCGTGACGTCCACCGCACCCACTACGGACGCATCTGCCCGATCGAAACGCCAGAAGGCGCCAACATCGGCCTCATCACCTCGCTCGCCTCGTACTCGCGCGTCAACGGCCTCGGCTTCATCGAAGCGCCCTACCGTCGCGTCGTCAACGGCAAGGTCAGCGACGAAGTCGTCTACATGACCGCCCACGAGGAAGACAAGTACGTCATCGCGCAGGCCAACACCGTGCTCGCCGACGATGGCTCCTTCGTCAACGAGCGCGTCGTCGCCCGCGACCGCGGTGACCCCGTCTTCGCCGCCCGCGAGGACATCGACTTCATGGACGTCTCGCCGAAACAGATCATCAGCGTCCCCACCAGCATCATTCCCTTCCTCGAGCACGACGATGCCAACCGGGCGCTCATGGGATCCAACATGCAGTCGCAGGCGGTACCCCTCATCCGCGCCGACGCCCCCTACGTCGGAACGGGCGTGGAGGAACGCATCAGCCTCGACTCCGGCACCTGCGTCATCGCCACCGAAGCTGGCACCGTCACCTACGTCGACGCCGAACGCGTTCGCATCGAAAGCAAGAAGGGGGTCGAGAAGGACTACGTCCTCACTCGCTTCCAGCGCTCCAACCAGAACACCAACCTCGACCAGCACCCCGTCGTCTCCATCGGCGACACGGTGAAGGCCGGTCAAGTCATCGCCGACGGCCCCGCCTCCCAAAACGGACGCCTCGCCCTCGGCCAGAACATCCTCATCGCCGTCATGCCCTTCGACGGGTACAACTTCGAGGACGCCATCGTCCTCTCCGAGAACCTCGTTCGCAGCGACGCGTACACCTCGGTCCACATCGAGAAGTTCGAGAAGGAAGCACGCGAAACGAAACTCGGACCCGAGAAGATCACGCGCGACATTCCCGGCCTCTCCGAAGCCGCCCTCCGCGACCTCGACGAGGACGGCGTCGTCCGCATCGGTGCCGACGTCAAGCACAACTCCATCCTCGTCGGTCACACCAGCTTCAAGGGCGAGAAGGACCCCACCCCCGAAGAGCGCCTCCTGCGCTCCATCTTCGGTGAGAAGGCGCGCGAGGTGAAGGACACCTCGCTGCGCGTGCCCCCCGGTGACGGTGGCGTCGTCCTCCGCACCGTCCGCTTCCGCCGCGGGGACGAAGGCGTCGAACTCAAGCCAGGCGTGCAAGAAATGGTGCGCGTCTACGTCGCCCAGAAGCGCCGACTCATCGAAGGCGACAAGCTCGCCAACCGGCACGGAAACAAGGGCGTCGTCGCCAAGATCCTCCCGCCCGAAGACATGCCCTACCTCGCCGACGGAACCCCCGTCGACCTCGTCTTCAACCCGCTCGGCGTGCCGAGCCGCATGAACCTCGGGCAGATCCTCGAAACGCACCTCGGCCTCGCCGCCTACAAGCACGGCGTCAGTTACGTCACACCCGTCTTCGACGGAGCCACCGAGGACGAGATCAAGGACCTCCTCGAACAAGCCGCCCGCCAGGACCTCGCCGACGCCAAAGCCGCCGGCTTCGAGCCCGACCGTCGTGAACAGGAAGTCATCCGTCGCGCCGCCAAACTCGGTGTCCTCGAGGACGGGCTCGACGATGACGAGGCCAGCGTTGCGCTTGCCCGCTCCGGAAAGAGCGTGTTGTTCGACGGGAGAACGGGGGAGGCCATCGACGCCCCCATCGTCGTCGGCATCATGTACGTGCTGAAGCTCTACCACATGGTCGAAGACAAGATGCACGCCCGCTCGACCGGCCCCTACAGCCTCATCACCCAGCAACCGCTCGGCGGGAAAGCCCAGTTCGGAGGGCAACGACTCGGCGAGATGGAGTGTTGGGCGCTACAAGCCCACGGCGCGTCCCACACGCTCCAGGAAATGTTGACCATCAAGTCCGACGACCTCGACGGCCGGAACGCCGCCTACGAGGCCATCGTGAAAGGCAACGACGTGCTCGAGCCCACCATCCCCGAGTCGTTCAAGGTGCTCGTCAAGGAGCTCCACTCACTCGGGCTCGACGTCAAGGTTCAAAACGACGACGGTCAATCCGTCGCCATCTTCGATGAGGCTGGGAGGCACTGGTGAGCGACGCTCCAACCACCTTCGATCGTGAACGCGGCAGGGAAGTCCACCGCTTCGACTTCAGCAAGGTCCAGATCGGCATTGCGAGCCCGCAGCAGATCCGCGACTGGAGTTACGGTGAGATCACCAAGCCGGAAACCATCAACTACCGCACCCTCAAGCCCGAAATGGACGGGCTGTTCTGCGAAAAGATTTTCGGCCCTTCCAAAGATTGGGAATGCCATTGCGGCAAGTACAAGCGGGTGCGCCACCGCGGCATCGTCTGTGAACGTTGCGGCGTGGAGGTCACCGAGAGCCGGGTGCGTCGTCACCGCATGGGCTTCATCAAGCTCGCGGCTCCGGTGTCCCACGTCTGGTACCTGAAGGGGATCCCGAGCTACGTGGCGATCCTGCTCGACATGCCCCTGCGGGATGTGGAGCAGATCGTGTATTTCAACTGCTACGTGGTGCTTGATCCCGGTGATCACAAGGATCTCAAATACAAGCAGCTGCTCACAGAAGACGAGTGGCTGGAGATCGAAGACGAGATCTACGCCGAGGATTCAGAGATTGAGAACGAGCCCGTGGTGGGCATCGGTGCTGAGGCTCTCAAGCAGCTGCTCGAAGACCTCGAGCTCGAGGCCGTCGCTGAGCAGCTGCGCGAGGAGATCGCCGGCAGCAAGGGCCAGAAGCGGGCCAAGTTGATCAAACGCCTGCGGGTGATCGATAACTTCATCGCCACGAATGCCCGTCCGGAATGGATGGTGCTGGATGTGATCCCGGTGATTCCGCCCGATCTGCGCCCGATGGTGCAACTCGATGGTGGCCGCTTCGCTACCTCCGATCTCAATGATCTTTATCGTCGGGTCATCAACCGCAACAATCGCCTGGCGCGTCTCCAGGAGATTCTTGCTCCTGAGATCATCGTTCGCAATGAAAAGCGGATGTTGCAGGAGGCTGTGGATGCCCTGATTGATAATGGGCGTCGCGGTCGCACCGTCGTTGGTGCGAACAATCGTCCCCTGAAATCTCTCAGCGACATCATTGA
>CAJXWR010000159.1 GCA_913062675.1 uncultured Trueperaceae bacterium | reverse complement strand
AAAAGCTCTTCGAGCTCTACACCAAGATGACCAGGAAGGGGGCGGCATGAGCGAACGACCGTTGATCTATATTCCCGACGCTACCTACGATCACCCAGACTACTATCCTGGCCTCGAAGAGGCAGAGGCGTCAGAGAGATTTTTTAAGGAGACACAAGAAAAGTTTCAGCTTTCGGGTAGAGTGGCCAACATCGGAGCTGGCGCGGATTGGCCTGCTGTAGCCCTTGAGGCAATAGAATTTATTAAAGAACGAGAAGCAGTGCTAGCAGGTATTGCCTTGTTTTTTAGCGGAAAGAAGATAAACGAGAATTTGGACGCATGGCTTGCGCTTGGGCGGAAATTGTCACGTTTCCTGAAGGGGTTCCACTCTGAGTTTAACCGCTCTGCCTCCATATTGCTCGCTCTGTTTAAGCATAGCGAAGCTTCCAACGCACCCTTGCAAAGCATAAAGCTCAAAGAATACAAGGCTCTGGATGGAAGGGGAGTAAGTTCTCTTGATGAAGTGGAGACCACCAAAAGTAATGTTATAGCTGGTGAGCTTGACGAGGAGCGCGATGGTGAGCAACAGGGGACTGATGAGGAGACCACCGAGGGTCACGGCAGTGAGATCGAAGGCGCGTTTGAGGGTTTGGTTGGTCTTGCTCATGAGTCCGACGTTGATTTCGAGGGCGAGCATGCCGTCGAGGTCGGTGGCGCGAACGTCGTCGCTCGGCAGCCCCGCGAGATCGGGGACGAACTGGACGGTTCGGAACGTCTGATTCGCGCCGGTGGCGAAGTCGCTTCGCATGGTCGTGTCGAGGTTCGAGACGCACACGATGGCATGCCGAATCCCCAGCTCCTGCGCGTACGCGCGCGCATCGGCGAGCGTTCCCCGGACGTTCACGCCCTGAAGCGTCGTTCCGTGTAGCGCCTCGTCGTCGTCGAAGGCTGCGATGGGGTGCAGCCCATCCCGGGGTGATTGGGTTAGGGCCGCCAGGACGCGCTTGCCCACGACGCCCGCACCGAGAATGAGCACCGGTCGGCCCCACACGCCGATGGCGAGTAGCAGCCGCTTGCTCAACGATCGAGCCATGGGAATCCCGACCAGCGTCAGGGCAAGGGTGAGGAGCAGCGTGTCAGCTGGCACCGCAAGGGTCTCAGGCAGCGCGCCGCGCGCCAGGACAAGGAGGACGGACGCCTGGAACCAAGCGGTGACCTGGCGTTGCAACTCCTGCGCATCGGTCAAGCCGTACCCGGGGTAGAGGCCCTTGCGGAGCGCCATGAACGGGAAGAGCAGTAGCGCGTAGAAAAGCGTCGCGGGAGGCAGTCCGCTTCCCACTTGCGTGAAGCGCCAGGCGAAGAGGAGTGCGGTGATCGCCACCATCCAATCCGCTGCTGCAAGCCACGTGCGGTTGAACAACTGCCGCACCGTCTGCGCGCCCTCGTCCGCCACGTCCAACACGCGGCGACTCCGCCAACCGGCCGTTGCGGCAAGCGGGTAGAGCACGGCACCACTCAGCAATGTTGCATCGAGAAGGTTCGCGAACAATACGGCCGTCACGACCGCGAGGAAGCCCACGTCCCGCAGCCGGAGGGCGGGCGCGAGCAAGACGCCAAGCAGCAACGCCAACCCAGCGAATCCCACGAACCCGCGTTCATGCAGCACCCACAACGCCAGGTTGTGCGGATGGGCGGGCACGACCTCCTGGCGCTCCACGCCCGGCCGTGCCTCCCGCAACTGCTGGGCGAACACGCCCGAACCCCATCCCCACCAAGGTCGCTCGACGATTCGGTCGACCGCAACCTGCCACAGGGGAAGGCGCGCATAGCCAAACGTCAGGCCGCTCGATGCGATGCCTGGAACGTAGGACGTGGCTTCAGGACCCTCCTGCAGCATCAAGCCCGCGAACCGACCTGACGCGTTGGCCACGTTACGCGCGTCGGGTGTGAACCCCACGAACCAGGTGAGGGGCTCCGCACCATCGAACGTGAAACTTGCCGACACCCGCTGCCATGCGCCCACCTGATCCACCGTGCCGAACGACCTCAGGGTGCCGGGCCCCTCGAGCCGCGCTTGCCACGCCCCATCCACCCAAGCGCCGATCACCACGAACGGCGCAGCCCCTGGGCTCTGTCCCCAACCCTGCAAACTCGGTTGCGGTACTTCGTCCGATGGTTGTCCATCCCTCGCATCCGGGCGTTCGATCCATGCACTCAACGTGTACGTGCCCCCCGGCTCGAGGCCCACCAACTGCTGCAGCCGCTTCCAGCCCTCCACGTCCTCCCGCACCACCGTGTAGGCCGTGAACGGTTCACCCGCAAGCGTTACGGTTTCGCTCGACACCTCAACCCAACGATCGTCCCACCAGTCCCCATTCGGCACCTCCGTGCCCGCGAACAGGTTGATGCGCACCGCATCGGCATCCGAGCCGCCCAAGAGGAACCCGATGCGGCCCCAACCCAGGAGGGGCGCGAGGCCCGCAGCCAAGGCCAGCATGCCAATGATGATGCCCACCTCGAGGAGGCGCGCACGCCGCATCCCCGCCGGCCGAAGCCACACGTGAAGCGCGGCGAGCAGCACCCACGCCAACGCGGCCTCCAGGCTCCCCGACAGGAGAATCCCGAAGGCCGCCAATCCCATGGCCGACCAGGCGACCACCAGGTGTTCACGCGCCAGCAGCGCGATCAAGCCCCCCAACAGCAACACCGTGTGTCCGAACAGGGCGGGCGAGGACTCCCAAACGATGGCGTTCGCCACCGTGCGCGACGTCGCGAAATCGATTGCGCCAATCGACTGCACCAACCCGCCGATCACCACCATCGCGAACCCCGCCAGCAAGCCCAATGCCAGGGGTCGACTGCTCCGCTCGACCCCACTCGAGCGTGCCAACTCCACGAAGGTTCGAAACACGATCCAGGGCCCCACCACCGACCCCGTTGCCAGTACGGCGTCCCACGGGTTTCCCTGCACGACGCTCGGCAATGCGAACAACAGCGCAGCCACCGCCCACCACGCATCGCTCCGCGTCAGCGTGAACCGCCGCGTCAAAAGGAGCAAAGCTGCCGTGAACGGCCCAAAGGCAGGCAGCAACGCCACGACGAACCCGACGAGGAACGTCGTCCCCCCAAGCCAACGAGGTGTGGCACTCACGAAGTGAGCGCCTTCCGCGAGCTACCCGGCGACTCGCCGCGATTATGCGTCATCCTTGCGGTCGCTTCCGATTCGCCGCGGTGTCCAGGAACGTCACGATGCCTTCCACGATAGCGTGCCGATCGCGGTGCATTCGAACGTACGCCCGTGCACGCGCGGCACGCTCCAGTGCGACGTCGGGTCGAGACAGGATGCCTTCGATGCCTTCTACGATCGCCGTCACGTCCCCAGCCGGCGCGAGCGTGACCGTGTCGGTGCCGCTGAGCAGGTCGGGCACCTCCCCCTCGCCGGCGTGCACGACCGGCCGGCCCGACGCCATGTACTCCCACAGTTTCGAGGGTTGCGTCCAACGATTCACCGGGCTTGCGCGCACGACCGAGATCAACACGGAGGCGTCCTCGTAGGCGTTCAACAGGTCCCGCCCGGTCAGGTGCCCCAAGAGTTCCACGTTCGAAAGGCCTTCCTCACGAACGGCGCGTTCCACCATGCCCCGCTCCGGCCCGTCCCCCGCAATGCGGAACATCACGCTCGGCAAGCGCCGAGCGACCTCCACGAGCGTGTCGATCCCATGGTTGAAGCCCAACAGGCCG
>CAJXWR010000158.1 GCA_913062675.1 uncultured Trueperaceae bacterium | reverse complement strand
CCGCGCAACCCACGTTGAACGAGGCGCAGGCGTCCCCGAGCAGGCGGGCGGACTCGAGCAGGTTGTGCACCATCACGGGTTTGAAGACGTTGAGCTGGAAGTGGCCGTGCGTTCCCCCGACGGTCACGGCGACGTCATTGCCGATCACCTGGGCGCACACCATGGTGAGCGCTTCCGCCTGGGTGGGGTTCACCTTGCCGGGCATGATGCTCGACCCGGGTTCGTTGGCCGGAATCGTGATCTCGCCGATGCCGCAACGGGGGCCGGAGGCGAGGAGCCGCACGGCGTTGGCGACGTGCATGGCGGACACGGCGAGACGCTTGAGCGCGCCGGACGCCTCCACGACGGCGTCGTGCGCGGAGAGCGCCTCGAACTTGTTCTCGGCACTCACGAACGGACGTCCGGTGAGCTCGGCGATCTTCTTGGCGACCGCGTCGGCGAACCCGGGGGGCGTGTTGAGGCCGGTTCCGACGGCCGTGCCACCGAGCGCGAGTTCGTAGAGGCCAGGCAGCGTGCGCTTCACGGCGGCGATGCCGTGCTCGAGTTGCGTCGCCCAACCGGAGATTTCCTGGCCGAGGGTGAGCGGCGTGGCGTCCATGAGGTGCGTGCGGCCGATCTTGACGACGTCCTGGAAGGCCTTCTCCTTGGCGCGCAGGGTGTCGACGAGTTGCTGGACTTGCGGGAGCATGCGGCCCTCGATCGCTTCCACGGCGGCGATGTGCATGGCGGTGGGGAACGTGTCGTTGCTCGATTGCGACTTGTTGACGTCGTCGTTGGGGTGAATGGGGTCCTTGGAGCCGAGCGTCCCGCCCACCTTCTCAATCGCGCGGTTGCTGACGACCTCATTGACGTTCATGTTGCTTTGCGTTCCCGAGCCGGTTTGCCAGATGACGAGGGGGAAGTGGTCGTCGAGTTGGCCCGTGAGAATCTCGTCGCACACGTCGGCGATCTGCTCGGCCTTCTCGCGGGGAAAGTCGGTCAGGTCGGCGTTGACGAGTGCAGCCGCCTTCTTGAGGATGGCGAAGGCGCGAATGATCTCGATGGGCATACGCTGCCGCGCGTCGCCAATGGGGAAGTTTTCGATGGAGCGTTGCGTTTGCGCGCCCCAGTACCGGTCGCTTTGTACGTGGACTTCGCCGAGGGTGTCCTTCTCGATTCGATGGTCGCTCATGACCGGATGCTACCGCGCGGCGGGTGGGACAACCGAACCGCGAGGCTTGGGGACGCACCCCTCGCTTCGACCCGTCAGGGGGTGAGCAGGAAGGTGAGAGCGTCGGCCACGCCGTCACGCCAGAAGGTCCAGTTGTGACCAGCGTTTCGGGTCGTGAAGTGGTGCGCGTCGGCAAGCCGCTCGAAGTGGGCGGCCGTGGCGACGTTGACATCGTGGAGCCAGTCGAGGGTGCCGACCTCCTGGTAGACGCGCCAGGGGAGCGGCGCGGTGCGCTCAGCGAGGTGCTCGAGCATCCAGGAGCGCTCGGTGCCGTGAAAGGTGCGGTCGTCGGGCGTGCCGAGCAGGGCGGCGGAGTGCAGCGCGATTCCGGACACGGATTCGGGCTGGTCGAGGCTGGCGAGCAGGGCGGCGAGTCCTCCGAGCGAGGCGCCCATCCAGAGGGTGGTGGTGGCCTGCGCCTTCTCCTGCAGCGTGGGGAGAACCGCATGCGCAAGGGCGTGCTGGTACGCCTCACCAAACCCGTACTCCTCGCGGCGCGCACTCGGCGTGCGGGGATCGAGGAAGGCGAGGCGCGCAGGCGTGAGGCTCGCATCGCGCATGAGCGTCTCGAGGAGGGCGGGGAGGCGTGCGATGCGTTGGAAGGCGGTGCCGTCATGCACGACGAGCAGGGGGGCAGGCCCTTCGAGACCGGTCGGCGTGTAGAGGCTGGCGCGTCGTTCCGTCCCGTCGCGGGTGGGGATGCGGAGCCGCTCCATGGTTCCCGTGGCGAGCGCATCGTCGACGTGGGCGAGGGGGTGCGGTTGGTAGTCGGGACCGCGCACGGCGGTGACGCTGGGGTACCAGGGGTTGTCGGCGCGTTCGGGCCGTTCCGGGTCGGCACGCATCTGCCCGTGCTCGTCGAGGAAGGCGTACTCGAAGTACACGTCGTCGGGGAGGTTGAGCGTGTAGCGGCGGACCTTACTGGGGTCGATCGCTCGCGGCGCTCGGTCCATGTCGGTGCGGTCGCTGACGACGTGGCACGCCCACGAGGGGACGGTGACGGTGAGCCGCATGCCGGACGGTACCCTTGGTGGCGCGTCGCGTGCGTGCGCGCCGCTGCTATGCTCCTGCCATGAGTCACGATTACGATCGTCTCGACCTCGCGGCGCTGCACGAGCGCCCCATGATGAAGTGGCAGCAGTACGAGAAGGACGTCCTCCCGCTGTGGGTGGCGGACATGGACTTTCCAATTGCGGAGGGGGTGCGCGCTGCGCTTCGGGCGTACGCCGATGGGGACCTGCACGGGTATCCCCTGTGGTCGGGCATGCCCGGCTTGCGTGAGGCGCTGGCCGAGCGGCTGCTCGAGCGGTTCGGCTGGAAGGTCGAGCCGGACTGGATTTGGATCATTCCGGGCACGGTGGCGGCCCTGTTCGGTGCGGTGAAGGCATTCACGTCGCAGGGGGACGGGGTGCTCGCCACCACGCCCATCTACCCGCCCTTCCGGTACGCCGCGGTGCGGCAGGGACGCGCCTTCCAGGAGGTGGACCTGGTGGAGCGCGAGGGCGGGTTCCGGGTCGACCCCAGCGCCCTCGATGAGGCCATCACCGCATCGTCGCGCCTGTTGACGTTGTGCCACCCGCACAACCCGACCGGTCGCGTGCTCGACCGAGCCGAGCTCGAGGGGCTGGCCGAGCGGGTGCTCGAACACCGCTTGTTCGTCGCGTCGGATGAACTGCACTCGGACTTGAATTTCGGGACGCCGCACATTCCGTTCGCCTCCCTCTCCCCCGAGGTTTCGGCGCGGACGATCACGTTCCTCGGACCGACGAAGACGTTCAACCTGGCGGGCCTCAAGATCGGCTTCGCGATTGCGGAGAACCCCGAGGTGCTCGAGCGATTCAAGGAGGCGATGTTCGGGTTCGCCATGCCCGCCCCGGCGGTCTCGCAGGCGGGTGCGCTCGGCGCGTACCGGGACTCGGACGGTTGGTACCAGGACACGATGGCGTACTTGCGTGCGAACCGCGATCACGTGAAGACGCGCATCGACGCCATGGAGGGCGTGTCCATGTACGCGCCGGAGGCGACGTACCTCGCCTGGCTCGATTTTCGGGGTGGACCGCTCGCCGAGGAGACGGGCGCGAAGCTCGTGGAGTTGGGCCGCGTCGGCTTGAACGAGGGCACGACGTTCGGCGCGTCGGGCGCAGGGTTCGCGCGCCTGAACTTCGCCACGTCGCGCGCCATCGTGGATGAGGCTTTGGATCGGATCGAACGCGCCCTGCAGAAGGCGTGAACGACGCGCCGTCCTGGTCGAGCGTGGAGCATGCACCCGAGGCGCTCCTCGCGTGTCGACGCTGCCCACGGTTGGTGGCGCACCGGGAGGCCGTGGCGGAGACGAAACGCGCGGCGTACCGCGAGGAGACCTACTGGGGACGCTCCGTACCCGGGTTCGGTGACCCCGCCGCGAGGCTCCTCATCCTGGGTCTCGCGCCCGGCGCGCACGGGTCGAACCGGACGGGCCGGCAGTTCACGGGGGACGCGTCGGGGGCGTTCCTCTACCCCGCCTTGCACCGTGCGGGCTTGGCGAGCCGACCGGTGAGTGAGCGGCG
>CAJXWR010000157.1 GCA_913062675.1 uncultured Trueperaceae bacterium | reverse complement strand
CCATGATGGCGAAAAGAATCGAATAGAACACTCGCATCAGGTATCAATGACAGGTGACCGCTAGAAGAACGTTAGAAACGCGTACTACAAGCCATTTTCGCGGTTCGCGTCTACCCGCCCGCGACCTCGTCCGCCTCGTCGGCCGCCCACCCCGCCACGCGCGTCACGCTGGCATCGATCTGCCGCATGAGCGACAGGAGCTCCAGGTGGTGCGAGGAGGTGGCATGCGATTCCGCGAGGAACTCCTCGAGCCGTCCAAGGTGCGCGACCCGCATGGCGGCCACCCACGCCTCGAGCTCCGGACGGCCGTCGATGACACCCCGCGCCAAGGCCACGTCCCCCGTCGCGAGCGCCGTGAAGGCCGCGCGCATGCGCGCCTCGACCCGCGCCGTGGTTTCAGCGAGTTCCTCGCGACCCTGGTGAGAGAAGTTGAGGCCCTGCTCCGCGAGTCGAGCTTCGCGGCGCATCATGCGCCGAATCTGGTCGCCTACGTGCTCGAGTTCGGTCACGACCAGCAACCACCGCTCGCTACTGGCGTCCTCCCCATTCTCACGCCGGTACCTCGCGAGGTAATCGACGATCATGTGCGTCAACAGGTCGACCTTCGCTTCGAGCGCCGACAAGGCAACCTGATCCCAGGTTCCCGTGCGCGTGCCCGTCGAGGCTTCCTGCATCATCTTCGAGACCTGGTCGCTCACGCGCACGACTTCGCGCTGGACGAGGCGACGGGCAAGGGCGGGATCTTCGCCTGAGACGGGAGCGGTCAGGTACTTCGGGCGCGTCGCGTCGTCCCGCTCGGGCAGGATGCGCGTCAACGCCCGAGCGAGAAGTCCGGCCACGGGCAACGCGACGATCGCGACGAGGAGGTTGAACCCCGTGTGCAGGTTGGCCATGGTGCGCGCGGACTCGGTCGCATCTCCGGGAAGGAAGGCTAGGATCGGTTCGAGGAACGCCACGAGGGACACGGCGCCCACCGCTTTAAAGAGCAGGTGTCCGAGTGCCACCCGCTCGGCCGACACGTCGAGCCGCCGCGCCGAAATCAGGGGAAGGAGCGTGGCGCCCACGTTGCCGCCGAGCATCAACGCCACCGCCGTCGGAACGGTGCTCACCCCCGACACGAGGAACCCGAGAGAAATGGCGGTCACCGCATTCGCGCTCGACGTGACGGCGCCAAGCAGAACTCCAGCGAACAGCACAGCAAACGATTGGCGTTCCGCTTGGTCGAGAAGGAACGTCACGAGTTCGCTTGAGCCAAGCGAGGAGGTCGCCCCAATCGTGAGGTCCAACCCGTAGAAGAGCAACCCCAGGCCGAAGGCCAGGGCCCCGAAATGGCGCGTCCGCCGCCACGTTTGCGCCAGGAACCCCAGACCGATGAGGGGCAGCGCGGCCGCGTAAACCTCGAATGCGGCGACCTGAATCGCGAGGGTCGCCCCGAGCTTGGCGCCCAGCGACATGGTGATGCCGGCCGTGACGCCGAGCAGACCGGAGGCGACGAGACCGAGCGTCGTGAGCGCCGTCGCCGTTCCGCTTTGCGTGACCGCAGCAACGGCGGTCCCTGCGAGGAACGATTGGACGCGCCCGCCGGTCGCCTTGGCCATGAGGCGACGCATGGCTTGACCCGAGAGGGCGTCGAGACCGGAGGAAATCCGTTCGATGCCGAGCAGGAGGAGGGCGAGCCCTCCGAGTAGGGTGAGCATGCCCACCTCCCTTCGGTGCAATGCACCCGCAATCGCGCGTGTCGCGAGCCTTTGCGTCGAACGTGGGTCCCGTAGACGCCAGAAGCGCCTGACGAACCCATGACAAAATCATGACAATACCCCGCGACACCTCCCGAGTGCAATTGCCTAAGCCGCAACCGCCCGGGCGGTCACACGCGACGCCACGCTTAGGGCCGCCCTCGACAGAGGGCGGTCCCAGGTACGCGCAAGGTGGAGCTCGTTCAGTAAGGGTAGATCACACGCAGCGTCGCCCCGAACGCGTGTCGACCCTCATCGTTTCCGTACCGGGCGGTCGTATCCAGGGTGGCGCCATCCTCATCCTTCTGCAAAGGCACACGCACACCCGCATCCACGCTCCACCCGCACGTCGTCTCCGTATCAAAACCGACGTCACAATGCACGACCGGCGTCAACGTCAGGTCAAGGGGCCGAAGCGCCTCGAACGCCTCAAGCTCCGCGAGGTCAACCTGAATGCGAGGCTGGAAGCTGGGCCGCAACACCGTGGCACCCTGCACCTCGGTGTCCACCTCCTCACGCACACCGAACGCACGAACGGTCACCGGGAACGACCCCGATTGCACCGCACCCAGCGTGACGCCAAGCGTGGGCGTGAAGGTGACGACCGACCATTCGACACTGCCCGTCAGGTTCATGCCCAGCTGCGCCTGCAACTTGCGAGCGGCACTCTCGACCCGCACCTCATCGTTGGCCACGTCGAGATCAACACCCACCCAACCACTCGCCGCATACGCATCGAACGTCAATCCAGACGTGAGAGGCGTGACGAGGAAACCACCGACACTCACACCCGTCGCACTCCGCGTACCGGACAACGTCCCCTCCTCAACCGCACCGGACGTTCGCGCAAGACTGCCGAAGGCACCCACCGTGACGTCGCTCTCCTGCAAGTCGGTCTCGATGGCAACGGTCGCATCGAGACTCGTGGACGTGACGCCACCCCCCATCTCCAGCGAAGCCGCTGCACCGTACGCCACGAGGAAACGTCGACCCACACCAAACACACCGCCGCCATTGAGGTCGACGGCACCCCCGGCCGTCACGCCATCCTCCCGACTGGCGGTGAGTTCACCACCGTACGCTACGTCGGTATCGAACGAAGGTTCACCCTCGGGAATCCCTTCACCACGCTGCACCCGAATGCGCGCCGCATCCACGATGCGCCCATTGGCGTCCATGCTGCGCGTGAGCCCGTCCCGCAAACCCTCACCAAGGAGACGCTGCACGTCCTCCTCGACTTCGCCAAAGAGCGTGTCAGGCCCCTTCACATCAACGTCTTCCGGCGACGTTTCACTACGCGCGAACGTCGAATCACCGAGGTACACGGCACGCACCACGTACCGACCTGCCGGCAACGTCCCCTCCCAACGCACGGTTCCACCGGCCTGCAGCGGCGCTCGCTCCACGACGCTCCCGAAGTACAACAGCACATCCCCCGTAGGCGCAGCCAAGGCATTGAGGACCCCCATTTGCGTCGTGCCCTTCACGTCAGGTTCTGCGCGAAGCGCTAACGTCGTGACGTCGCCCACCGTGTCGGGGAGTTTCTCCCAACGGAGCGCCACACGACTCTGGAAACGGTACGGATCGGGATCCTGATCATTGGGAATGCCGTCCCCATCAATGTCGGTATCGGCATTGTCGCCAATCCCATCACCATCGGTGTCACTCGATTCGGTCGGATCGTTCGGAAACGCATCAGCATTGTCCCCAACACCATCGCCGTCACTATCCCGGTCCTCGGTCGGATCGCGGGGGAACGCGTCATACTCATTGGGCACGCCGTCCCCGTCCACATCGGGATCCTCCTCATCGGGAATTCCGTCCCCATCCAGGTCGCCACTCCGTGTCGGATCATTCGGGAACGCATCCGCGTTATCCCCCACGCCATCCCCGTCACTATCCGCGCTTTCGCTCGCATCGTACGGGAACGCATCCTCCTCGTTCGGCACGCCATCCCCATCAATGTCCGGATCACCGTTATCCCCAATGCCATCCCCATCCGTATCCACACTCTCGTTCGGAT
>CAJXWR010000156.1 GCA_913062675.1 uncultured Trueperaceae bacterium | reverse complement strand
CGTGACATCACCGAGAATGGTGTACGAACGCATGGGCACACGCCGCAACAACGCACGCAAGCGCGCAGAAAGCTCATGTGCGCTGAAAGGCTTGACGAGATAGTCATCGGCTCCAGCGTCGAGGCCCGACACGCGGTCTACTTCGCTTGCGCGTGCCGTAAGCATCAAGACTGGGATGGTGCCGTAGGTATCGTCATCCCGCAAACGAGCAAGAAACGCGTCACCAGTCTCATCTGGAAGCATCCGGTCTAACACGACGGCGTCCACACCCGGAAGCTGCTTCCACCCATCCGCAGCCGTGACTGCCTCACGAACCTCAAATCCAGCGCGCGTGAGGTGCAAGACGACGAGCTCAAGAACGTTGGGGTCATCCTCCACGACGAGGAGGCGCACGGCGCGCCGACGGTCGGCATCGTGATCCCAAGTCACGCTTTCAGTGTAGCCGTGGCTTGTCACCGCTACGTCATCCCGCGTAGTCGCGAAAGGTGGCATCTTTCACATGGACCGCAGGACAGGGCTTCCTGACGCACGGATGACACGTTCCGGTCAGAGTGCGGCATGCTACGCTCCGATCACGTGAACGCACTTGACCACGAACTTCAGGAAGTCACCGCGCAAACCGTGCGCATGTTGAGCATGGTTCGGGAATCCGTTGGGCTCGCGCGCCGCGCCCTCGTCGATGCTGATCCCGCCGCCGCAGAGGCGTGCATCAACAATGACGTTGAGATCGACAAGATGCAGGACGAGCTCGAGCACCACATCCTGAGCGTGATTGCACGCCGTCAGCCCGCTGCGAAGGATTTGAGGTTCCTCGGTGCTGCGCACCGTTCGCTGACCGACATTGAGCGCGCAGGCGATTACGCCGTGCACGTCGCGAAGGCGGGTCGCGAACTTGCCAGCGAACCCCCGCTCAAGAAATACACCGACATGACCCGCATCCTCGACGTCGAGGACGCCATGGTTGATACGACGATCGCCGCGCTTGCAGAGAGCGACGAAGCGAAAGCGCGCGAAGCGCTTGCCATGGACGAAGAGATTGACCAGCTCTACGAGCAGATTCAGCGCGAGTTGCTCACGTACATGATGGAAGACCCCGCCACCATCACGAAAGCCACGAAGCTTCTCGCCGTCGGCCGATTTCTCGAGCGTCTCGGTGATCACGTCGAGAACGTGAACGAGCACATCCTCTTCTGGCTCACTGCGCATCGCGAATAGCGCCAAACTTCTCGCTCGCGCTGCACGCCCACGTGAGGATTGCTTCACAACGACGCTGACCTGCTTTGGGTAGCGTGATGCACGTGACGACGCGTGGCCGTTTCCTGCCAGGTGAGGTAGGGAGTGCATTTCCGCACCTGCCCATCGACGCAACCCCACGCGCCGGTCAGGCACGCCGCTCTCGCGGTCCTCGTTTGCCATCCGCACCACGCTTGACCCTTCCGAAACTCAGCGCACCGACCCTTCCGCGCCCCACCGTGCGGATTGCTGACGTACGACGCGGCCTGCACCGGGCAGTTCGACTCCTCACGATCACGACCGTCCTCGCAATTCCGTTGGGTACGGGAGCATGGATTCACCATGCGTCCAACACGACCCAGCGAATCGACGGCATTGCGGAGACGGGCGTCCCGCGTTTCCCCACCCCCATCACGGCGCTCCGCGCCGCCGTGCAGGGTCCCCCCACCGTCGCCCTGCAAATTGGTCACCTCAATGCCGTCGATCATCCCGATGAACTAGCCGTGCTGCGCTTCAGCACGGGGGGTCGCGGCGGTGGAATCGACGAGGTCGACGTCAACCGCGACTTGGCGTTCGCCCTCGCCGACAAGCTTCGTGCCGCCGGTGTTCACGTGACGCTGCTCGACGCCACCGTCGAACCGGCGTACCGCGCCTCCCTCATCCTGTCGCTGCACGCGGACGGAAATGCCGACACGACGCGCCGGGGCTACAAGAGTGCGCACGTCGAACCCATCCGACAGCGCCGCGACCCCTGGCTCCTCACGAGCATCGACGCTGCCTACCTCGCTGCGGCACCCCTCCCCCACGACACGACCAACGTGTCGAGGAACATGACGCACTACTACGCGTTCTCCCATGAGCGGTTCGATCACGCCGTCGCACCCAGCACGGCCGGACTGGTCGTGGAAATGGGCTACCTCACGAACCCCGAGGACCGTGCTTGGCTGGCCGACCCGCAAGCGCCTGCCGAGGCCCTCTACGACGGCATCATGCGGTACCTCGCGGGCATTGACCGGTGGCACCCCAGCCTCGCGCGGGTGAGCAACCCCGGTGTGCTCGACGCCACCGCCGTTCTCCCCTGAACGTCGCACCCCCCCAGGGCCGTGCTACCCTTCCGTGCGTGGTCAAGCGTTCCGTCCTCGCGTCCCTGACGCTACTTTTTGCCTTTTCTCTGACTGCCTGCCGGCCGCCGGCCGATGGCGCGAGCGGCGCACGCGGAACCGCACCCAACGTCACGGTGACCATCGATCTCATCGCCGACCCGCGGGTCGGCCCCGTCGACGTGACCGTCACGGTGCTGCGTGAAGGCAACCCCATCGAGGACGCCACGGTGGAGCTGACGGGCGACATGACGCATGCGGGCATGGTGCCCGTCATCGACACGATGCTTCCTGCGGGCAATGGGACGTACGAGAGCGACGCCTTCGCCTTCGACATGGCGGGCGACTGGATCCTTACGGCCGACGTTCGCCTCCCGAACGGGGAGCGAGCAAGCGGCGAGGTCCTCCGGACGGTCCAACGACCATGACCCGCGTTCCCCTCCCCACCCGCGCGCAACCAGGCGCCTTCGTGGAGCAACCCCGCGGGTTCGACCTCTTCGCGCTTCCCGGCGTACGACGTTTCGTGCGCTGGAAGTACGCCCGCTTCACGCTCCAACTACCCCTCCTCATCCTCGCCCTGTTCGTCATCGTGGACGGGTTCACCGGTCGCCAACTCGCCCCTCGCAACGTCGCCACGACCGCCAGTTGGCTTCACTACCGAGGCCTCGTCGTGGTCGCGATTGCGCTGCTCGGCAACGCGTTTTGCGCCGCCTGCCCCCTCATGCTCACGCGCGGGCCCGCCAACGCCCTCAAGCGCCTCCTTCCTTTCCAACTGCGCTGGCCCAACGCGCTGCGCAACAAGTGGCTCGTCGCCCTGCTCCTCCTCGCGGTCTTCTACGCCTACGAGGCGTTCGACCTTTGGGCCAGCCCCTGGTTGAGCGCCTGGCTTGCCGTCGCCTACTTCGCGGGCGCCTTCGCCATTGACGCGTTCTTCCCGGCGGGCACCTTCTGCCGGTACGTCTGCCCGCTCGGCAATTTCAACTTCCTCTTCGCGAGCGTCTCCCCCACCCAAATCACCGCCCGCGATCCGAACGTGTGCCACACCTGCGCAGACAAGCCGTGCCTGCACGGACGCGAAACGCACGCCACGCCGCAGGAGGCACGCAGCGACCGTGCGTTCATTCCCTTGAACGAGATCACGAATGCCAACGGGCAAGGCGTCTTCCCGGGATGCGAAACGAACCTGTTCGTTCCCACCATGACGTCCAACATGGATTGCACATCCTGCATGAACTGCGTGCGCGCCTGCCCGTACGACAACGTGGCGCTGACCGTCCGGTCCCCCGCCTGGGAGTTGACGCGCCAACCCTGGCGCCGCAGGTGGGGCTCCCCCGTCCTCCTGCTCGCCATCCTCATGCTGTTTTGGGGGCTCCTCAACGCCGTGGCGATGATCCCCCCGTTCTACGATTTCGCGGAGACGCTCGCAC
>CAJXWR010000155.1 GCA_913062675.1 uncultured Trueperaceae bacterium | reverse complement strand
GCAACCCGGGAAGCGGCAGGAGGAGGCAAGGCGTTCCAGGTCCCCGAACACCTTCTCCACCCCTTCCCGGCCGGTGAGGCCGAAGGCGCGCAGCCCGGGCGTGTCCACGAGCAGCCCGCCGCCCGGCAGCACCTCGCCGGACGCGCGGCAGCGCGCGGTGTGGATCCCGCGCGGCTCGTGTTCGCGCCGGTCGTCCCGCATCCCGAGCACGTCGCCCGGCATGCGCTGGCCGCCGGCGACACCGTGTCCGGTTGCGACGCGTCCGACTCCCCCACCCTGGAAGCTCTCCGTAAGCTCGGCATGCACGTTCACGTGGGGCACGACCCCAGTCACCTCGAAGACGTCGACGTGCTCGTCACGAGTGCCGCAGTCGCCGACGATGCGCCCGAACGGCTTGCCGCGCTCGAAGGCGGGATTCCCATCCTGCGTCGCATCGACCTGCTCCGCGACCTGTTCGACCGTCACCGCGCCCTCGGGGTGACCGGCACGCACGGCAAGAGCACGACGAGCGGCATGCTGGCCAGCATCCTGATCGAAACGGGGCGCGACCCGCACGTGCAACTTGGCGCGAACCTTCCCGCCATCGATGGCGTCATGCGTTACGGCAGCGATCCGTTCCTCGTGGCCGAGGTCGACGAGTCGGACCGCGGGTTCGCCGACTTGCATGCCGACGTCGCCATCGTCACGAACCTCGAGGATGACCACATCGCCGGGGAGCATGACGAGCGCCGCACGTACCACGCCAGCCTCGAGGATCTCGAGCGGGCCACGCGCCGCTACGCGCATCAGGCCGCTACGCTGGTGAGTTGCGCCGATTGGCCCGGCCTCGACGATCTCCTCGCGGGGCACCCGCACCACCTGCGGTACGGCGAGGCGCGCGACGCGACGCACCGCATCGACGACCTCACGCTCGATGGGACCGGCAGCCACTTCCGCGTCACGCACGGTGACGAGACGGTCGACGTGACGCTGCACGTACCCGGCCGCTACAACGCCCTCAACGCCACGGCGGCGCTCACCGCCGCGCACGCCATCGGCGTGCCCCTCGCCGACGCGGCCGCCGCCCTCGCGACGTACCGCGGGGTGGGCCGGCGCTGGGACCGCTGGGGCGACCGCTCGGGCGCGCCCATCATCGACGATTACGCGCACCACCCCACCGAGGTGGCGGCCACCCTCGCTGCCGCCCGCGCGACGGGACGCCGCGTGCGCGCCGTGCTGCAACCCCACCGGTGGGTGCGGATCGCTCGGCACTGGCCCGCCCTGGCCGACGCGGCCGGTGCGGCGGACGAGACGCTCGTCGTGGACGTGTACGGTGCTGGTGAACGCCCCATCCCTGGCGTGTCGAGCGATCAGATCGTCGAGCGCATGCGCCAGGCGGGTCACGACGCGAGTCGCCATGACCTTGCGAGTGCCGCGCGGCATCTGCGCGCCACGCTGGACCCCGGCGACCTGATCGTGACGCTGGGGGCGGGCGACGTGTGGCGCGTCGCCGCTGCCCTCGTCGACGACCGTCGCGCAGACCTGCCCCTCGCCGAATCGGAGTCGGAATGACGACCCGTCCGAGTGGCGCATGCGTCGCCGTGCGCCCCCTCGCGCAACTCACCACCCTCCGCGTCGGCGGACCCGCCGAGGTGTGGGAGGTCGACGACGTCACCGCCGCGCGGGACGCGACGAGCGAACCGTTCCTCGCGCTCGGGGCCGGATCGAACCTGCTCGTCTCCGATGCGGGCGTCGACCAGCGCGTCGTGAAGCTCGGTCGCGGGTTCGACGACGTACGGACGTTCGGCAGCGACACCGACGTGTGGCTTGGCGCCGCCACGCCCCTCCCCGGGCTCGTGCGCCGCGCACGCGATGCGGGCCTCTCCGGCCTCGAGGCTGTCCTCGGCATTCCCGCCGTGCTTGGAGGCGCCATCGCCATGAACGCCGGGACGCGTCACGGGGAGATCAGCGACGTGCTGCAGGAGGTCGAACTCCTGGTCGACGGCTCGGTCGAGCGCCTGCCCGCCAGCGCCCTCGACCTTCAGTACCGGCGCGCGCACCTGCCCTCCGGCGCGCTTCTCCTCCGCGCGCGTCTCACCCTCACGCCTTCGACCCCCGAACGGGTTGCCGCAGCCATGGCGCCCGTCGATGCGGCCCGTGCCGGACAACCCAAAGCCACGAGCGCGGGGTGCGCCTTCAAGAACCCCGAGGGGGACAGTGCCGGAAGACTCATCGACGCCGCGGGCCTCAAGGGCCTGCGGGTGGGGGACGCCATGGTGTCGCACGAGCATGCGAACTTCATCGTGAACCTCGGGCAGGCCACGGCCGCCGACGTGGACGCCCTCCTCGCCGAGGTGCAACGCCGCGTGAGCGTCCCACTCGAGGTCGAGTGGCGTCGCTGGGGGTATTGAGGTGCGGCGCGGCCTGGTCGTCCTCGTCCTCCTCACGCTCATCCTCCTGGCGGCCACGCGCTTCTGGCCGACCGTGGAACGCATCGAAATCGTCGGTGCGCAGCACCATGCGCCCCGCACCATTGCGGACCTGGCTCGCGTGCAGCATGGCGACCCGTTGTTGTGGATCACGCGTTGGCGTGCCGATGACCTTGCGCGCGACCCGTGGATCGAATCGGCTCGCCTCACGCGGCACTGGCCCGACACCGTCTCCATTGCCGTGTGGGAGCGCACACCGTTCGCGCGAAGCGGTACGCAGATGCGCGACGTCGTGTGGGCGGAGGACGGCACGCCCCTACCCGGCGCGAGCGTCCAGGAGCGGGTTTCTCTCCCCATCGTGCGTGGCTGGGGGGAGGACCGCAGGGTGGAGGCGATGGACCTCCTTCGACTCCTGTCGGACCGGAACCCGAGGGTGATAGAGTACTCGCCGTTAGGGTTCGAGATCGTCCTCGCCGACGTCGTGATCCTTACGCCCGATCGAGCCGCCCTGGAGCGGCAATGGGCGGCCGTGGAACGGACGCGCGAGGGACGGCTCGCCATTTACCCTTGGGGAGTGAGCGTGGCGGATGAGTGACGAACGCATCATCGTCGGACTCGACATTGGAACCACCAAGATCACCACCGTGATCGGTGAAGTTCCGAGCGATGGTGTCCTCGACGTGATTGGTGAAGGCACCGTCGCGAGTGACGGGTTGCGCAAAGGCGTCGTCGTGAACCTCGAGAAGACGGTCGCGTCGGTCCGCGAGTCGATTGCAGCGGCTGAACGCGTCGCCGGCGTCGAAGTGACGCACGCCTGGCTTGGCGTGGGCGGTACGCACCTCGAGGCTCTCACGAGTCACGGCATGGCCGCCATTCGACGGGGCCAGGAGGTCACCCGCGCCGATTTGGAGCGCACCATCGAGAACGCGCGCGCCGTGCCCATGGAAAGCCACATGGACATCCTGCACGTGATCCCTCAGGAGTACGTGGTGGATGGCAACGAGGGCATCAAGGACCCGGTCGGCATGTCCGGCGTTCGCCTCGAGGTGGACGTGCACGTGATCGCCGGTTCGCACGGTCCCCTCTCCAACCTGCGTCGCTGCGCCGAGGATGCGGGCGTGCACGTCGAGGGTCTCGTCGTGCAGTCGCTCGCCTCCGGACTCGCCGTTCTCGGGGACGCCGAGCGCGACTTGACGACGTTGATGATCGACATTGGTGGCGGTACGACCGACGTGGGCGTGTTCCGGCGCGGCGTGCTTGCGCACAGTGCCGTCATTCCGCTGGGTGCCGACCACGTGACGCAGGACATCAGTCAACTGCTGCGCATCCCGCCCGACGAGGCGGAACGCGTCAAGCAACTGCACGGCGTCGCG
>CAJXWR010000154.1 GCA_913062675.1 uncultured Trueperaceae bacterium | reverse complement strand
CCCCCCAGCAGCTCCACCTCACCCTCGCCTTCCTCGGCCGCACCGAGACGGCACGCATCGATGACGTCCTCACCATCACCCGCCACGTCGCAGAAACGCATGAGGTCTTCCCATGGCGCTTCGGAACGCTCGGCTGCTTCCCCACCTGCGACGCAGCGAGCGTCCTCTGGGCCGGACTCGCGGAGGGCGAGGCCGACGTCGCGCAACTCGCCCGCGACCTGCACGACGCCCTGCGGCCCTCAGGGCTCGCACCCCGGGAGGATCGGTCCTACACCCCCCACGCCACCCTCGCTCGCGCCACCCCCAGACGCTTCATCGCTCCCCAGCGTCCCGCCCGTGGCCTCCTCGGCCCCCGGACCCACGTCACGCACCTCCACGTCTTCGAAAGTCGGACCCACCACCGCGGCGTCCACCACGAGCACCTCGCTGGCCTTCCCCTGACGCGCTCCTGACCACGCCGACGCGCCTCGCATTGCCGATACGTTGATGACAACCCCGCCACGCGCGACCCGGCATGTCGTATAACGCGGTATGCCATCACGGACGCAGGTACACAAGCTTCGCGCCCAACGGCGCTTCCGCCCAACGTTGCAGCATCCCGTGACACGCATGGCGTGGCTCCTGACGCTGCTGCTCACCGCCTGCTCAGGATCACCGGGTGGTAACGACACCGAGACTCCTCCACCGCCCACGACCGAACCCGACGCGGTGATCTCCATCTCCATCACGGCACCCGTCACCCTTCTCGGCAGCGGCGGGACGACGCAACTCACGACAGAGCTCGAGGTCCAGGGTTCACCCGACCCATCAATCGACTGGACGACCAGCGACCCTCTCATCGCCAGCGTGGATCCCGGCGGGAGCGTCACCGGCATCGCGCCAGGCGAGGTCACCATCCGCGGCACCAGCCTGACGTCCCCCACCGTGTACGACGAGGTCACCCTCCGCATCGCGACCTTCGGGCTCGCCACCTCCGATGGCGCGGGCGCCGTGGACCTCGGCGACCTCGCAGCCCTGCCGGACGGAAGCCTCTACGTCCTGGGTGCATTCACGGGCTCCGAGGTCACCTTCGGTGACCACACCCTCAACCCTCGAGAATGGTTTCCCGATCCGGGAGCGTTCATCACCAACGCCTTCGTCGCGAAACTCGCGCCCGACGGTAGTTGGGCATGGGCGCGCCTTGCGGGTGGCCTCGGCTCGACAGCCTCCGGAGTCACGGTTCTGCCCGACGGCAGCGCCATCGTGACCGGCACCTACGAAGAAGAAGGAACCTTCGGCGACCACACGCTGCGCTCCGAAGGCGCGTCCGACGCCTTCGTGGCCCGCATCGCACCCGACGGAACGTGGATGTGGGCACGCTCCGTCGGAGGAGCGGACGAGGACTTCGGCATGGACGGGACGCGCCTCACGGGAGGGTCCATCCTCGTCGCCGCGTACACGTATAGTGACGACTTCGCCATCGGCGGCGACATGCTATCCCCCGCCGACCCCCGAGGATCCACGATCCTCGCCACGATCAGCACGGACGGCGACTGGGGATGGGTACGGACGGCCAACGTAGGCTCGTATGGTGGCTCCCCCATCACTGCCACGAGCGACGGTGGCGCCCTCTTCGCCGGTTACTTCACCGACTCCTTGACGCTCGGCGAGCGCCGCCTCTTTGCGGACCTGGGAACCACGGAAGCCATTGTCGCCAAGATCGACGCGGATGGCACGTGGCAATGGGCGAACCAGAGCGACAGCTCGAACGAAACCACCGCCACGTCCGTGACGGTGACGCCAGGAGGCCGGACCTGGATCTCGGGGTACCACGATGACGCCGCCCGGTTTGATGACGCCACCCTGCCCGCACTCGGCTCCGACAGCTACGTGGCGAGCCTGACACCTGGAGGCATGTGGCAATCGGCTCGCGGCATGCCGTCCACGGGAACGACCGACATTCCCTCCATCGCACCCACATCCGACGGCGAAATCATCGTCGCCAGCGCGTATGGAGGGACCGTCACCCTCGACGACACGACCCTCGCCGACGTCGGAGACGACTCGGGCCTGCTCGTCGCCAGAACCTCGCCCACGACGTGGCGCTGGGCACGGCAGGTCGGCACGGCGGAATCCATGTGGAATCCGCGCATCGTCACCTGGCCCAACGGCTCCATGGCCGTTGCCGGTAGTTTCCTTGGTTCCGCCCGCTTCACTGGCGTCGAGGCGACGAGTCAGGAGGGGGACGTGTACGTTCTCAAACTCGATCCATTGGGCCTACCGGAACGTTGATGCGCTACCGCTGAGGGACGACGCGGTACGATCCGAGCGTGGAGAACGGCCCTTCGGACGCGAGGACGATCTCCAGCACGTCGCCACTCGGCATGGCGAACCGAGTGGCATGCGCTCGGGAGCGAGGCGAACCGCCGCCAAAACCACGAATGGTGGCAGACGCGCGTCACGCACGCCATTGAACGGTGCACCGCAACCGTCGCGACTAGGGAGGATCGAGTTGCAACGCGGGACGCTCCTCCACCTCGAGCGTCCGCCGTTGAGGTACCAGTTCGAACGACACCGACCGTGACGTGTGATCGTCGAACGTGACCGTGCGCTCCACCGGTTCGATCTCGAAGAAGCGAAGCGCCCCCAGATCGACCGACACGCGGTACGTACCCGGGTAGATGCCGTCAATGCGAAACCCACCCTCGGCATCGGTCTGCACCTGGTACGACCGTGCCTCCCCTTCCAACCGGACCGCACGTCCCCCGACCCGCGTGGGATCGATCGACGGCTGGCCGGTCCCGAAGATGACGTCCACGCCATCCTCCTTCGCCACGACCCGAGCCGGCGCTCGGTACGTCACTCGACCCTCCAGCACCCCCTCTGGAACGAACGTGAATGGCGCGTCGGTCGGGCCGTCCTCCGTGACGGTGACGCGCACGATGGGGTCGGGCGACACGAGCGTCGCCGGCGGAATGGACGAAGGGTCGATGAACACGAGCACGTCCCCTTGAGGGACGCCCTCGAGACGGTACGTGCCACGTGCATCGGTCGTGGCCTGCCGGTCGCCACTGCGCACCACCACGCCTTCGAGCGGCTCACCTGCGTCCCCCACCACGCGCCCCTCCACCGCACCGATTCCTGCTCGAAACCCGACGGGGACGGCCAGGTCGTACCGCCAGGCGAGACTCGTCTCGACGCCCGTCACCGCGGGCGTGTCGAGATCGACGCCGCCGCGAAGGTGAACGTCGAACGCGCCGACGGGTGCGCCAACCGTCGAGCTCCAGCCTGCCTCGAGCCGACCCAACCCTCCACCACCCCCGCGGTACACGGTCGTGAACTCACTCGCGCCAAACGGCGCGTAGGTGACGCTCCCGCCATACCCGAAGGCCAGACCCGCCCGCGAGGCCGCCGTTTCGATCCAACCCGACCCGCCATAGGTGCCCCGCCACACGTCGGCATGCACGGTCCACGATCGACGCGTATCGACGCAGGGTTCGGGGCAACGGAGCGGCCTCGAGGACTGCGTGTAGTCGAGCGCCAGGTTCACGTCCGACCCGGCCCACGTCCAGCCGCTCCATTCACTGTCGACGTGAATCGTCTCGCCCCGCCACACGCCCCTCTGGATCTCCGATGCCCACGATCCCTTGAGGCTCCAGCGCGCTCCACCGAGATTGCCGTACCACGTTGATGCGATGAACCATTCTTCGCCCTCCGTGGCCTGCCCCGACTCCACACGCATTTGGACGCGACGAAGGCGTGCCCGAAACCGACCCTCCCGGGTGTCCAGCCGCACGTCACCGGAGACC
>CAJXWR010000153.1 GCA_913062675.1 uncultured Trueperaceae bacterium | reverse complement strand
GGAGGGCGAGATCGTCGCCCTCCTCGGCGCCAACACCCCCATCGGCGTGGTGCTCTCCGCATTCCTCTTCGGCGTGCTCAAGAACGGTGGGTCCACCCTCAACATCGCCTTCAGCGACCTCACCCGTGACGTGGTGAACATGGTGCTCGCCCTCGTCGTCCTCTTCATCGCTGCGCGCGGTTTCCTGCCCGAGCGCTTCAGCGACCCGATCCAACGCGCCGCCTGGCGACGCCGCAAGCAAGCCGAAGCCAGCGACGAGGCTCACGCCGACGACGCGACACCGGAAGGGACGGCGGGCTGACATGGACTGGCTCCTCCTCGGTGCACTCGCCGCCTCCGCCATCCGCGCCACGACGCCCCTCCTCTTCGCCTCGCTCGGCGGGCTGTTCAGCGAGCGAAGCGGCGTCGTCAACATCGCGCTTGAAGGCATCATGATCTTCGGGGCGCTCGGTGCCGCCGTCACCGCCTACTTCGTCGAGCGGCCCTTCCTCGCCGAGAACCCGAACGCCGTCGTCTGGTTCGCCCCCTGGCTCGGCGTTCTCGCCGCCATGGTCGTCGGCGGCTTCGTCGGCTGGATTCACGCGGTCGTCTCCATCCGCTACAAGGCCGACCAAATCATCAGCGCGACCGCCATCAACCTCATGGCCATCGGCATTCCAGCGGTCCTCCTCACCGGGCTGTTCGACAACTCCAGCACCAGTGCGCGCATCCAAAACCGGCTCCCGCAATGGGGCATCGGCGACGTCGAATTCAGTCCGCTCGTCTACCTCGCCTTCCTCCTCGTCCCCACCGCCTGGTACGTGCTGTACCGCACCCCCTTCGGTCTCCGCCTGCGCAGCGTCGGGGAGCACCCCGAAGCGGCCGACTCGGTCGGCATCGACGTGCGACGCATGCGCTACTACGGCGTCGTCATCTCCGGCGTCCTCGCAGGTCTCGGCGGGGCGTTCCTCTCCATCGGCAACTTCAACCAGTTCGTCTCCGAAATGGCTGGCGGCCGCGGGTTCATCGCCCTCGCCGCCCTCATCTTCGGCAAGTGGACGCCCTTCGGCGCGCTCGGCGCCACGCTCCTCTTCGGCACCTTCGAAGCCATCGGTACGCTCCTCGGTGGCGGCAACCTGCTTCCCCCATCGCTCGTCCAAGCCGTGCCCTTCCTCCTCACCATGCTCGTCCTCGCAGGCTTCGTGGGTCGCGCCATCCCTCCCGGGGCGGTCGGCAAACCGTTCGACAAGTGACCCGACACGCAGGCATCCTGCTGCACCCCACGAGCTTCCCAGGACCGGGTGGCATGGGTCGGCTCGGTGACGAGGCGAAACGCACCCTCGACTGGATGGCCGATGCCGGCATGCGCGCCTGGCAGCTCCTCCCCCTCGGACCCACCGGCTACGGGGACAGTCCCTACCAGGCGTTCAGCGCGTTCGCCGGCAATCCCTACCTCATCTCGCTCGAACGCCTCGCCGAACGCGGTCTCCTGACCGACACCGAGCTCGCGGACGCCAACCAGCACGACGGCACGCCGCGGCGCATCGACTACGGCTCGGTCATCACCCGACAGCTGGAGGCCCTCACCCGAGCCGAGGCCCGCTTCTGGCGCGAGGCCGATTCCAGCGACCAGGAAGCGGTCCACGCCTACCACGCCCGCGAAGCGCACTGGCTCGACGGGTACGCCACCTTCATGGCCCTCAAGGAAGCGCACGGTGGAGCGCCCTGGAACGCATGGCCCGAACCCCTGCGGGACCGCGACGACACCGCGCTCACCGCGGCACGCGAGCAACACGCCACCAGCATCCGGCGACATGTCACCTGGCAAGCCTGGTTCGACGCGCAATGGCGCGACCTCCGCGACCACGCCCACGCCCGCGGCCTCACCCTCATCGGTGACCTCCCCATCTTCGTCGCGTACGACTCCGCCGACGTGTGGCTGCACCGCGACCTGTTCGACCTCGACCCGCAAGGCAACCCTCACCACGTCGCAGGCGTACCCCCCGACTACTTCAGCGCCACCGGGCAACGTTGGGGAAACCCGCTCTACCGCTGGGACGTCATGGAGCAGCGCGGCTACGCCTGGTGGCGCGAACGCCTCGATGCCACGCTGAAGCAGGTCGACCTGGTCCGCATCGACCACTTCCGTGGCTTCGAAAGCTACTGGCAGATTCCAGCCGCGGAACCCACCGCCGTGAAGGGCTCCTGGCAACCCGGGCCTGGACAGGCGTTCTTCGATGCGCTTCGCACCGCGTTCCCTGACCTGCCCATCATCGCCGAGGATCTTGGCGTCATCACGCCCGAGGTCGAAGCCCTCCGCGACGCCAACGACCTGCCCGGCATGAAGGTCCTCCAGTTCGCCTTCGCCGGTGACGCCAGCGACCCCTACCTCCCCCACAACTACCCCCGCAACGCCGTCGTCTACACCGGCACGCACGACAACGACACGACCGTCGGCTGGTACACCCAAGCGCCCGAAAAGGAACGCGATCACGTTCGCCGCTACCTCGCGAGCGACGGTCGACACGTCGCGCTCGACCTGCTGCGCGCCGCCTACGCCAGCGTCGCCGACCTCGTCATCGCACCCATGCAAGATGTGCTCGAGCTTCCCAGCGAGGCGCGCATGAACCTCCCCGGTACCGACGCCGGCAATTGGGGTTGGCGTGTCACGTTCGACCAGCTCGGCGAAGGCAAGGCCCACTGGCTGCGAGACCTGGCCATGCTGTACGGCCGTGCAGGCGACGGGGAGGCGCGCGACACGCCCTACCGTCAATCGCAGCGACCCAGCGACTGACGCTTCGCGCCCGCTGCACGCCGAACGGCTCTGCGAGCCGTCTACAAGGGACAACTGGCGGGTACGCCCAACGGGACGAGCCGCCGCTCCACCGCGGCGGCCACCGCCACCGCCTGGTGCTCATGGAATGCGCGAGCCAGAATCGACACGCTTCCCCCCGGACGACCCGCCTCGGACCGCTCCACCGGAAGCGTCAAGGCCGGCACGCCCGCCGCGTTCCCCAGCAGCATGGCGTCCTCATGTAGGGAAGGCGTGACGATCACGTCGACCTCGTCGAACAGTGCGTCCATCGCATCACGCATGAGGCGCTGCACCCGCTGCGCCTGCGCGTAATCGACGCCCGACACGAAGCGAGCGGCACGCAACTGGTTCGGCCATGCCTGCTCCCCCTGCTGCACGAGCGAGTCCATCTCCGAACCCCGCACCCAACGATCGAACACGCTGGCAGCCTCGACCATCAAGAGGGTCATGACCGCTCGACCTGGAAGATCAGGCAGCGTCACCGGTCGCACCTCGGAACCCACGTCCCCCCACGCTTCCAGGAACGCTTGTACCTCACGTCCCGGGTCGGCAAGCAAATCCGCGGGTATCCCAACCCGCACCCGTGCGGCCTCCGCATCCTGTTGCACGGCCGTGCGCCACGGGAACGCCACGTCCCGCGTGGCGGGATCGCGATCGTCTCGCCCCGCCATCACCTCGAGCATGACCGCCACGTCCGAAACCGAGCGACCCATCGGCCCGAGCTTGTCGAGACTCCAGGCGAGGGGCATGGCACCGTGACGCGACACGCGACCGAACGTAGGGCGCAACCCCACCACGCCGCACCGCGTGCTCGGCGCAAGGATTGACCCCATCGTCTCCGAACCCACGGCCAGCGTCGCGAACCCCGCCGCCACGCCCGCAGCCGAACCGGCCGACGAGCCACTCGACCCCTCCTCCATGTTCCACGGGTTCCGCGTCTGCCCACCGAACCACGCGTCCCCCATCGCCAACTCCCCTAGGGACGCCTTCGCAAGCAAAATGGCGCCCGCCGCATCGAGACGCG
>CAJXWR010000152.1 GCA_913062675.1 uncultured Trueperaceae bacterium | reverse complement strand
GACCGGGTTTGCGGCGCGTTCGCCCTGCGCACCCGCTCGTCCCAGGAACGACCCACGGCACGAACACCGAAGAAAGCGAGCAGGGCGAGGATCCCCTCGATGAGCGGGATCGATGCGGGGACCAGGGTGACGGGACGGAGCGCGAAGACGATGGCCACGTCGATAATGGTGACCACGCCGATGGCGACGGCGAGGACGTTCACGTCGCGGAACGTGACCTTGCGCCAGCTTCGCTGGTTGAAGCGGAAGGCCAGAAGTGCGAGCAGCTTCACGAGGGCGGTCAAGCCGAGGAAGGTGAGGAGGCCCGCACGGTACGGCGAGGGAATGGCGGCATCGAACCGCAACAGGTAGGCGAGCGGCGTGACGGCGAGCCACAGCACGAGGTCGGCAAGAATCTTGTGGGGGGACTGGAGTCGCCGCTGAATGCGCTGAAGGAGAGGATTCATGGTGAAGGGTGCCGCTGGAAGGTCCGACGGTGCTCGTCCGCCGTTGCACACGCTGCGCACGACGGATGGGAGAACGCTTCCGTGGCGGGCAGGTGGAGCGTACCACCCGAACCTCACCCTCCGCGATGCAGGTTGGCTGCGCCCGGTAGAATCCGGAGATGCCTGACGTCGTCACGCCCGAGGAAGCCACGCTGGCACCCAGCCTCCCCAAGGAAGGTTCGGCGCACTCGGACGCATCGATGACGGATATGAGAACCAGCCAGACACCCGCGACCGTCTCTCCCACGAGAAATGCGGGTACGGCGGCCTCGGCGCCCGCCACGCCCCACGCTGCAGCCCAAACACGCGAAACAGCGCAAAAGCCACAAGCGGCGCAAGCACCCCGGTCTCTGCGCGCCTACCGCTGGTTCCGGCTCCTCACCGCCCCCATCTACTGGGCGTACGAGCGTCGTCTCGAACGCCGCGTCCGCGCCGGTCCCCTCCCCCGCCACATGGGCATCATCATGGATGGCAACCGCCGTTTCGCCCGCCTCACGCAACTCGACGTACGCAAGGGACACGACGTGGGGGCCTCGAAGGCGCACGAGGTGCTCGACTGGTGCCTCGAACTCGGCATTCCGCACGTGACCCTCTGGGGGTTCAGCAGCGACAATGCGGGCCGCAACCCCGAGGAAGTCGCCCACCTGCACGCGATCTTCGCGCAGCAGGCACGCAGCCTGGCGGAGGACCCCCGCCTCGTGAAGCACCGCGTCCGCGTCCGCGTCATTGGCGATATTTCCAGTTTCAGCGAGGAGGCGCAGGACGCGCTGCGCGCCATCGAACGACGCACGGAAACGCACGACGGAATGCACCTCAACCTCGCACTCGGTTACGGCGGGCGGGAGGAGATCGTCGCCGCAACCCGCGCCCTCATCGAGGAACGCGCCGCGCAGGGCGAGGACGCGGCGAGCATCGCCGCCTCCCTCGACGCGACCGGCATTGCGAAGCACCTGTGGACCTCGGGCCTTCCCGACCCCGATTTCGTGATTCGCACGAGTGGCGAGGTGCGCTCGTCAGGCTTCCTGCTGTGGCAAGCGGCGTACGCGGAGTTCTACTTCTGTGACGCCTTCTGGCCCGACTTTCGGCGCCTCGACTTCCTGCGCGCCCTGCGGAGTTACCAGGCGCGCGAACGCCGCTTCGGCCGTTGAAAATCTAGGACACGCCGCCTCAAGCAACGCTGTAGCCCCGCGGGTCGCTCAGGCCATGCGATCCCGGAAGTACGCGACCGTGAGGCGCAACCCATCCTCGCGCTTCACCTTCGGTTCCCATCCCAACGTCGACTTCGCAAGCGTCACATCGGGTTGCCGCTGCTTCGGGTCATCCCCGGGAAGCGGTTCATATCGGACCGTGGATGCGCTCCCCACCATGGCGGTGATCTCCTCCGCCAATTCACCAATCGTGACCTCGTTCGGATTCCCAAGGTTGATCGGCCCGGTCACCTCGGCTGGACTCGCCATCAACGCCATCAGGCCGTCGATGAGGTCATCGACGTAGCAGAAACTTCGCGTTTGCGTGCCGTCCCCGTACACGGTGATGGCCTCCCCCCGGAGCGCCTGCACGATGAAGTTGCTGACCACGCGCCCGTCGTTAGGGTGCATGCGAGGACCGTACGTGTTGAAGATGCGCGCCACCTTGATCTCGACGCCATGCTGCCGGTGGTAATCGAAGAACAGGGTCTCCGCCGCCCGTTTCCCCTCGTCGTAGCAGGCGCGGGTGCCGATGGGGTTGACATGCCCCCAGTAGTCCTCGGTCTGCGGGTGGACCTCGGGGTCGCCGTAGACCTCGCTCGTCGACGCCTGGAGGATGCGTGCACCCGTCCGCTTGGCCAGTCCAAGCAGGTTGATCGCGCCATGCACGCTGGTCTTCGTGGTTTGCACCGGGTCGCGCTGGTAGTGGATGGGACTTGCAGGGCAGGCAAGGTTGTAGATCTCGTCGACCTCGACGTACAGCGGGAAGGTGACGTCGTGCCGCATCAACTCGAAGTGCGGGTGGCTCAGAAGGTGCGCGACGTTGTCCTTGCTGCCACTGTAGAAATTGTCGACGCAGAGGACGTCCGCACCCTCCTCGAGGAGGCGTTCGCACAGGTGCGAGCCGAGAAAGCCCGCGCCGCCCGTCACGAGAACCCGTTTACGGTCTGAGAGTCGCATGGTGCATGGTACCCATTGACACCGATCGGACGGCAGGCAGAACGATGCGTACGATCCAGCGGACACAGGCAAGTGAGCCGCACCCATTCCCTGGGGCGTGCGCTTTTCCTCGGCCTCGGAGGGTTGCCTGTTCTATCGTAGGGCCATGGAATCTCAGGAGTCTTGCTCGAGGCACTTCGCCACTCACCGTACGCACCCCGCCCCGCACGTGGCCCGCAGCCGCCTGAGGAGACTCCGCCGACGCGCCCTTCCCGTCGCTGCCCTGCTCGCGGCTCTGCTTGCGCTCGGCGGGTGCAGCGCGCCCGGCGGGTACGACGTTCGTACGCAGTTCGACCCTGCCGTCGTGACGCTGCCCGCGCAGGATGACGGTGTCACGGTGACCTTCACCGTGCCTGCCGGCGCGAAGGCAGGCTACGTCACCGGCTACGAGGTGACGTACCTCGATGCGACCGGTGAACCCGTGCTCGAGGAGGGTTCGACGTTCGAAGGGTCGAGCGTCGCCTTGAGGCTTCCCGCTGGCAACGATTGCGAACCGTTCACGGTGTGTCCCCCCTCGAGTTACGTACCGAAGACGTCCGATCCATTGACCTTGCCGAAGGTGCCGAACGTGATTTCGGCGGCGTACGCCGTGACCGAGACGGGGCGCGGAACGGCGCGATACACGTGGACGGCGGAACTCGATGATGGTCGTTCTGCGTCGTGGACCAGCTCGCTGCAGCTGCTCGTGGATTTCGAGGTGAGTTACGACCCGGTCGTCTCGTTCGTGAGCCTCACCGATGCGCAGGCGGTGATGCCCAATCATGCGTTCGGTGTGCGGATCGACCTGCCGGCGGGCCGACCCCTGGAGCAGGTGGAGGCCGCGCTGAACGGCGTGCCGGTCGTCCTGCCGAGCGTCACGGCGACCGACGTGGTGTTGAACACCACCTTCCCAGGCGTCACTGCGGGAATGGCGAAGCTGGTCGTGACCGCGACGGACGTGGATGAGCGCGTGGGGACGGGAAGCGTGGAGTTCACCGTCAGTACGGTCGACGCGCTCCCCTAACCTCGGAACGGAGCCACTCGGCGAACCGGGCAATCCCCTCCTCGAAGGTCGTGTTGGGTGCGTACCCCAGGAGGCGCCGCGCCTTGCCGATGTCCGCCCAGGTTTGCGGCACGTCGCCCGGTTGCGCCGGAAGCGTCTCCCGCTTCGCCTCGACGCCCAGAGCCGCCTCGAG
>CAJXWR010000151.1 GCA_913062675.1 uncultured Trueperaceae bacterium | reverse complement strand
CAACACGTCCTCATCGACATGCACGTGGTTCGCGATGAACCACAAGTCGTAGTAATCCTTGAGCCGACTGTTGATCAGACTGAGGGCGGTCAAGGCTTGCAGCTTCTCCGCCACCACCGTCTCGGGTGCATATCCCCGCAGATCCGGCGCAGGCATGTCAAGCAGCGTCCGCATCTGGATGGGAACGGGATCCGGAACCAACGCATCCCCAAAGCCCACATCGAGCCGCAAGGGGATCCGCGCCCCGTCGAGGTAGGCCTGCATGCGACCTCGCAAGCCGCCGTACGCCGTACGATCGAGGATCTCCTCGACCACGAGCGAGTCCACGTCGAACTCGAGCCCATCATCCTCGTCGAGATTCGCGAGATCGAGCATGACCTGACGCAATGCGTCGGTACTCGGATTGCTCCACGCGGCAAGATCGACGTCCCGCGTCGCCCGGAATACGTGTTCCGAGGCGAGGGCTTGTAATCGTTGCGCACCCTTGAGAACGTAGCGGCGAGCGTGGCTCGTCTGCCCCAGCCTGTGGAGCATGCGCTGAATTCCGTACGTGGTGAGCAACAACTGCATGTCGATCTTGCGCTCCCGCGCCACGCGTTGCAACCGGTTCCGGATATCCGCAGCCTGGTTCATGCGAGGAACGCCTCCAGGTACGGCGCCATCACCTTGTCCACCTTCACCCGTCGAGCCTCGTCCAACAGCGCATCGAGCGTGTTGGTGCGGCGGACGTACGCCTGGAGAACCTCCAGTGCCACCTCGAGCCCGACGCGGCTACGGAACCGGAACATGTCGACGACCGTTCGCGCAGGACTCGTCACACGAATGTCCGCACCGAAGTAGTCCTCGACGCGCACCGCCGACCCCGTGAGCAGAGCCGGCTCGACGTACGCAATCTCGAGCATGACGAACTCCAAGCGCGGACGTGGCGTACCCGGTGGAAGCGCGACCCACACCGCGTACGGTGTGCCGACCGTCAACTCGTGGAGTTGCGCGGCCGAGACGAGGCATACGACCGCACGAGGAACGCGAGCGCATACCTCTGCCAACGTCGCCCGCTCGTCCGAGGGCGCATCCATCCTTTCGTACAATCCTCGCGCCACCCGCCGAATACGACCCTGCTCCACGAGACGCGACAAGTAGGCTCTGGGAATCTCGAACTCTGCCAGGTCGCGTGCCCGCACGAACCGTCGCTCGTCGAAGAGGCGCAAGAGCGTGGCGGTATGATCGTCGGCCATTGATACTTATTTTAACAGGTTGATGCTTAGCTGTGAGGATTCGGATCGGACTCGAGCGGCGCCTCACGGTCGAAACCCTCCAGCCTTCGTAACGCGTGCCGCTACGGTTCTTTCGGGACCACGACCACCGGTCGTCGGAGACGGTCAGTTATCGCCAAGGCGATCCAGGGTAGCCAACTTCGTGTGGGATCAGTGGCCGGAACGGCGGGGAGTACCCATTCGACGTCGGCGCCATGCCCCGTTGCGGATGCCACACAAGGAATTCGCACCTTGGAGCAACTTGACGTGGCGCACGCGTTCCGAGCGCCTTGACCCGATAGTCCATTCCGACTATCATAACGGTCAGAACTGACTATATGGATGGGAGTGAACGGATGGCCCTAACCGAAGAACGAAAGTTGCTCCTGCTCGGACTGCTGCGGCAAACCGACATGCACGGCTACCTGCTCAACGCGCACCTCGACGCGTCCGTGCCAATCACACTCAAGAAGCCGACGGCCTACAACCTTCTCGACCGGATGGAGCGCGACGGCTGGATCGCACACCGGGACGAGCCGACGGGCGAGCGTCCGAGGAAGGTCTACTCGGTCACCGACGAAGGAGAGCGCGCGTTCCTCGACCTTCTTTCCGAGCAACTCGCGACCTTCCGCCCCGCCGAGTTCCCCTCCGCCGTCGCGCTTACCTTCCTCGACGCCCTGCCGATCGCCGATGCGGCACCTCTCCTGCGAAAACGACGCGCCGCGGTCGAAGCCGTCCTTCGGCACCTGCACACCTCGAACGCGTCCTCGGACGAGTTCGGTGATGCACACGCCGACAACGCTGGCGGAGCCAGCCACGTCGCCGTGACGTACGCCCGCAGATTCGCGGACCTCGAGATCGAGATCCTCGACGACCTCCTCGAAAACCTAAACGCTTGAACTCCCGAGACGGAGGCACCATGAACCCCATGAACCCGACCCCCGCATCGCCACCACGGACCAAGGCGGCCATTGAGGCCCGCAGCCTCGCCAAGACCTACCCGGGAGGCGTCGAGGCCGTCGCATCGCTCGATCTCGTCGTACCCCGCGGCTCGATCTACGCCCTGCTCGGACCGAACGGCGCTGGAAAGACCACCGCCGTGTCGATGCTGACGACCCTCACGACGCCCACATCGGGTCAAGCATGGATCAACGGTCTCAACGTCGTCGAGGACGCTGCCTCCGTCCGCCGCTCCATCGGCGTGACGTTCCAGGAAACGGTGCTCGACGATGCGCTCACCGGCCGGCAGGTGCTCGAGTTCCACGGGCGCCTCTACGGCCAGTCGCTCCGCGAGCGACGCCGCCGGGCCGACGAACTCCTCGAACTCACCGAATTGACCGAGGCGGCGCCACGCAAGGCCAAGGTCTACTCCGGCGGCATGAAGCGCAGGCTGGAACTCGCCCGCGCGCTCATGACGGTGCCGAGCGTCTTATTCCTAGATGAACCCACGCTGGGTCTCGACCCCCAAGGCCGAACACGGATCTGGGATTACGTGAGCACCCTCAGGCGCACGTCCGACCTCACCGTCCTCGTCACGACCCACTACCTCGACGAGGCCCAGCAACTCGCAGATTGCGTCGGCATCATGGACGCCGGGCGCCTGGTCGTCGAAGGCTCACCCGACGACCTAATCGACGCGCTCGGCTCCGACACCATCCGCGTGCGAGGGCAAGGCGTCGAAGAGGCAATCGATCCACGCTTTGCCGACGTCGAGTACGTCGAGTCGTTCACCCGCGTCGACGGGGGCTTCCTCATCGGCGTCGACTCCGCGTCCCGGCGCCTCACGGACGTGATCGCCCGGGCGGCCGACGCCGGCTTCTCGATCGAAGACGTGTCGGTTGCAAAGCCCAATCTAGGCGCCGTCTTCTTCCAGCACACCGGCCGATCGCTGCGCGAGGGAGCCCCTGCATGAACACGACCTTGACGACCAAACCCGCCATGCAAGCCACACCGAACCAGCCGACGAGCCTTGCAGCCGCCACCACCATCTGGCGTAAGCACGTCGGTAAGTTCCTCGGCAACGCTGAAGAGCTGTTTGGCGTAATCGTTCAGCCGATCCTGTGGGTCGTCCTGTTCGGCGTCGGCATGAGGAGCGCCGTCGCGATCGGCGCGGGCGCAGGCGACGACTACGTCGGCTTCATGCTCCCCGGCATCATCGCCCTCAGCGCCATGGGAGGCGCAATCGGAGGCGGCATGGTGTGGCTGGACGAGCGGGTACGCGGCATCGTCCGCGAGTACCTCGTATCACCGGTCCCACGCCTCGCCATCCTGCTTGGAAACGTCGGAAGCACCTTGACGAAGTCGCTGGTGCAGGCTTTCGTCATCTTCATCGTCGGCATGCTCATGGGAGCGGTCGTGCGCGGCGACGTCGCGAGCTGGCTCCTAGCCCTCGTCCTGCTGGTCGGCTACGCGGCCGGGTTCTCCGGACTGGCCCTGGCCGTCGCGTCGATCACCGACGACTTGATGGCCTACCACTCGATGATCATGCTTCTGAACCTGCCCGTGTTGTTCCTGAGCAGTGCGCTCTATCCCCTGTCGGCCCTTCCGATCTGGATGAAGATCGGTGCCTTGGCCAACCCCACGACCTACCTCGTCGAAGGCATGCGGGGCACCATCCTCGGCGGATCCAGTGACCTGCCGCTGCTCCTAAGCCTAGCCGTCACCAGCGCGTTCGCCGTCCTCGGCATCGCCATCGCCTCCCGAGCCTTCGCAGCAAGAACGAAACGGAGCTGACCATGAACGAGACCACCCCCACC
>CAJXWR010000150.1 GCA_913062675.1 uncultured Trueperaceae bacterium | reverse complement strand
GATCACGCTGTACGTCGCGTTCTCCATGACCAACACGCGATTCGCCACGCCAATCGCCAGTGCGCCACCCGAGCCACCCTCGCCAATCACGATCGAGACGGCGGGGACGCGCAGGCGACTCATCCGCTGAATCGACGCGGCGATCACCCACGCCTGACCCTGCTCCTCCGCAGCGATTCCGGGGTAGGCGCCCGGCGTATCGATCAGCGTCACGACGGGCAGTTGAAACTTGTCGGCGAGATCGAACATCCGCATCGCCTTGCGGTACCCGCTCGGGTGACTCATGCCGAAGTTCCGGTGAATGTTCTCCTTCGTATCGCGCCCCTTCTGCTGCGCAATCACGACGAGCGAACGACCATCGAGCTGCCCCAACCCCGTCACGACGGCAGGATCGTCGCCAAGCGTGCGGTCGCCATGCAGCTCCTCGAACCCTTCGAACACGTGCTGCACGTAGTCCAGGCCGGTGGGGCGGCCAGGCGCACGCGCCACCTGAACCCGCTGCCAGCGCGTCAAGTTCGCAAACGTCTCCGCCTGCAGTCGTTCGAGGCGCGCCTCCAGCAAGCGAATCTCCTCGCCGAGGTCCATGTTCTGCTCCTCGGCGTAGGAACGCATGTCGCGAATCTTCGTCTCGAGATCGAGGATGGGGCGTTCGAACTCAAGCGCCACGCGACACCTCTTCCCCAGGAGCCTTGGACTCCGGCGTCGCCGCATCCTCGAGCGGCGCTTCGAGCTCCTCCACGCCATCCTGGGGTTCCACCCGGTCCGGCAGACGCTCACCGCGCAGCAAGCGAAGCAGGTTCGCGACACGGTTCTTCAGCGCCGCGCGAGGCACGACGTCATCGACCATGCCCTTCTTCAAAAGGAACTCCGCTCGCTGAAAACCCTCGGGAAGATCCTGCTTGATGGTCTGTTGAATCACGCGAGGACCCGCAAAGCAGATCAACGCGTCAGGCTCGGCCAGGATGACGTCCCCGAGCGTCGCGAACGAGGCGGTCACGCCCCCCGTCGTCGGGTCGGTCAGAATCGTCACGTACGGGAGTCGCTTCTCGGCCAGCGCCTCGAGCGCCACGGTGGTCTTGGCGAGCTGCATCAGGCTCAGGGCGCCCTCCTGCATCCGAGCACCACCCGATGCGGTGACCGCCACCAAGGCTCGATTCTCACGCGCCGCACGTTCGGCCGCCCGCGCGATTTCCTCACCCACGACGGAGCCCATCGAGCCACCAGCGAAGAAGAAATCCATGACGACGAGCGCGACGGGCACGCCCTCCATGCTCGCAGCACCCGTGACGATTGCATCGGGCCGACCTTGCTTCTCCTGCACCCGCTCCATGCGTTCCGGGTACGGCTCGGTATCCACGAACGCCAGGGGATCGGTGGGCGCCAGTGCACCCGACCAGCGTTCGAACGTACCTTCGTCAGCCAGCATGTCGATGCGCTCATCGACGGGCATGCGGTAGTGATGCCCGCACTCCGGGCACGTGAACAGGTTCTGGGCGAGGTCTTTTCGGTAGATCTGCGCAGCGCAACCGTCGCACTTGAGCCACAACCCCGCGGGGGTGGCGTCCTCATCGCTTCGCGTGGGCTTGCTGCGACGGAACCAACGTTCCAAGGCCACGGCGTCCCTCCCAACACGAGGCGGGTCCGCCGGTCCTCGACCGTGCACGACCCGCTGCTCGTGCGCATGCTAGCACTCCACCCCCGTCGCGCGTCGTCACCCCCACCTCACCCGGGGACACGTGACTTCGTGCATTCCTTCACGGGCGGGGTATTGTCGCGCCATGAGCAATGGAGGCGTCGTCATGGTCACCGGGGTCGGTCAAGGCTTTGGCCGCGCCGTCGCACTCGGTTGGGGGCGCGCCGGTTTCGACGTGGTGTGCGCCGACCGGGACGTGGACCTCGCCTCGAAAACCGCCGCCGAGGTGGAGGACGTCGGTGGGCAAGCCATCCCCATTCAAATCGACGTGACGCTGCCGCTCGACGTGAACCTCGCCTTCTCGAAGGTCGACGAGCTGTTCGGACGCATCGACGGCATCGTTCACGTCGCCACGCGCCACAGTGGCGCCGACGCCTTGACGGTGGCGGACGCCGAATTCGCGGAGTTGCTCGAAGAGACGCTGCGCAGCACCCACCTGCTACTCCGCACGGCAGGACGACGATTGCAGCGAGGCTTCATCGTGGTCGTCGCGCCCCCCGCCTCGGCGGAAGGACCCCACAACGGCATGGTGCTCGGTGGACTTCGCTCCCTCATCGAGGGGTACGACGCGCGACTCCCCGGGCTGCGCGTCAATCTCGTCGTCCCGTCCCGCCCAGCCAGCGATTTCAAACACGATGCCGCGCTCGTCGAGGGCGTCCTGTTCCTCGCCGGCAGCGACCATGGCGGGGTGCACGGAGCGGCGCTCGACATCGACCTTCCCCCACCCCCTCGCGTGCAGGAGCGACTCCTTCCCGAGATTCAGGCTGCGCTCGACGATCGCGTCCGGCAAGACGACCTGGAGGCCCGCTATGGGACCGAGGATGACCTCGAGGACGACCTGGAGGATGAAGACGAGGCGCAGGCGTTCGCAGTGACGAGCTTCGGGCCCGAGGATGGCGATGAGGATGCCTTCACCGCCTCTTCGTTCGCCGCCGAGGAGGACGCCTGGACCTTCCCCCGGAACGCCGCGGGAGAACGCGAGTCGTGAGGGGGGTGCCCACATGAAGTGTCCCTACTGCTCGTCGAGCGACACGCACGTCGTGAACTCCCGACCGTCCGATGACGGTCACGCCATCCGCAGAAGGCGCGAATGCGACACCTGCAACCGTCGCTTCACGACGTACGAACGCACGCAACTCGAGGCCTTGATGGTGAAGAAGCGCTCGGGTCGACTCGAGGTGTTCCAGCCCGACAAGCTGCTCGACAAGCTGCGCGTCGCCACGAACAAACGCCCGGTGACCGAGAAGGACCTCCGCGAGTTCGTGTACGGCCTCGAGGATGAGGTGCAAACCGCGCACGTCGACGCCGACGAGATTGGGCGTCGCACCCTCGAGTACCTCAAGACGCTCGATGACGTGGCGTACATCCGCTACCTCAGCGTCTACCGCGATTTCGATTCGGTCGACCGGTTCATCGAGGAGATTCGGCAGCTGGGCGGCGATGCCGATACGCGAGCGGCTGCCGAGCGTGCCGCCACCGCCGGTGACGCGGATGCGACGCCGGACGACGCCTCTTGACCGCCCGCGCCAGCGACGATCCTCGCGACCTCCCCATCCCCGACGCGTTCGCCCGTCGAATGGCCGCGCTACTCGACGAACTGGACGCTCGCGCCGTTCTCGAGTCGCTCAGCGCCGAGCCTCGCCGCGCCGTGCGCGCCAATCCACGCCGCGCGACGCTCGACGAGGTTGTGCAGCTAACCGGGTGGAGACTCCAGGAACTCCCCTGGAGCCCCGAGGCGGGCCTCCTTTCCGACCCGGATGTGACCCGCCCTGGGAACCACCCTCTCCACGCGGCGGGCGCGTTCTACCTCCAGGATCCCACCGCAACGGCGGCTGCAACCGCGCTGGCCGTCACGCCCGGTGAGTGGGTCGCGGACCTGGCTGCCGCACCCGGCGGCAAGGCCACTGCCCTTGGCGCACGGCTCGAAGGTCAGGGCGTCCTCCTCGCCAACGACGTGCACCGTTCACGCGTCGAGGTGCTCGCCCGCAACCTCGAACGCTTCGGCATTCGCAACGCCATCGTCACGCAAGCCGATCCGAGCGAACTCGCAGATCGCCTTGCCGGGCGGTTCGACGCGGTCCTGCTCGACGCGCCTTGCAGTGGTGAGGCGATGTTCCAGAAGAGCCTCGATGCCCGCCGTGACTGGTCGCTCGACCTGGTGCGCCGCAATGCGCAGCGGCAGGGTCCGCTGCTCGACACGGCGGCCGATCTGCTGAAGGCTGGAGGGCGCATCGTGTACGCCACCTGCACCTTCTCACCGGAGGAGAACGAAGGGGTGGTGGGGGAAACGCTGTTGCGGCGCGCTGATCTTCACCCTGCGGCCTCGCCCCTGAGCTTCGTCGCGCGAGGACA
>CAJXWR010000149.1 GCA_913062675.1 uncultured Trueperaceae bacterium | reverse complement strand
AGCTTGCGCCCATAACGGTTTTCAAGCCCGCCGCTTTCAACCACTCAGCCAACCCTCCGGTCAGCGCCCGCGAGTGTACCAACGCGGCGCAAGGAGTGTCAACGAAACGTGTCGTCCACGTCGGACTTTTCCTCGACCACGTCTGCAGGCGCTTTCGCCTTGTTCTTCGGGAGCCGGTCGGGGGGCAGGTTGGCCGCCCAGGACGCCTGCGAGGCGAGGCCACGCAGCGCGGCGACCTCGCGCTTGGAGAGCTCCGCGCGGTCGAGCATGCCCCGAAACAGGCGCAGCGTGGCGGTCTCGCGCTTCTCGTCGGTGAAGCCGATCTCGTGCCACATGGCGACCAGGTCCTGGTACATGCGCTCCACCTGGTCTCGTTCCGCCCGTTCGCGGGGTGCCGGGTTGGCGACCGGGTCCGCCTCGCGCACGCGCCCCTCCCCCAGGACGCGTTGCCGTTCAAACCAGCGGTGCGCGACGACGTTCACCGCCTGCGCCAGGTTAATCGACGCGTAATCCGCAGTCGGAATGCGCAGCAGCGCCTGGCAGCGGTCGAGCTCCTCGTTGGCGAGGCCGTGATCTTCCGGCCCGAACACGAGGGCGCCGCCCGCGTCGGGCAGCGTGGCGAGCGCCTCGTCCGGCTCGTACTCGCGCACCGCTTCGCTCGCCCGAGCACGCGCGGAGGTGCCGATCGCCCAGGTGACGCCCTGCAGCGCCTCGTCCAGCGTGGGTGTGATCCTCACGGCGTCGAGCAGGTCGCCTGCATGCGCAGCGAGCGCGTAGGCGCTCTTGTCGACCTTGCAGCGGGGCGCGACGAGCACGAGGTCGGACAGGCCAAAGTTCTTCATGGCCCTTGCGACCGAACCGACGTTCTCGCTCGTCTTGGGGCGCACGAGCACGACACGAAGTCCGCTCCCAGCTTGCGCCGGGAGCGGACGGTCGTTCATGGGTTGGGACGCGGTCAGGCGGCGGCGCCGTCGCGCATCTTGCGGATGCGGGCGGCGAGACGCGCCTTGCGGCGCGCAGCGGCGTTCTTGTGCATGGTGGAGCCCTTCGACGCCTTGTCGACGAGGCTCTGCACGACCTTCTCGTACTTCACGGCGGCGTCGAAGTTGCCTTCCTCGGCTGCAGCGACCGCCTTCTTGGTGAAGGTGCGGATGGTGGACTTGGCAGCGCGGTTGCGGGTGCGGCGCGCTTCGGACTGGCGGTGCTTCTTCATGACGGATGGATTGCCTGGCATGCGTCTCCTCGTTCTTTCCCGTGCATGCGCGCCGGGGCGCGCGAAGGCTCGTGGTGGGGTCTGCGCGGCGTGCGGGTGCAGCGCCGCCCTAGCCGGTGAAGGGTAGCACGAACCGTGACGCAAACGCAACCGAACGGCTCAGCTCAACCCGGGACGTAATACCCCATGGGGTATGGGTAGGCTTGGGGCATGAAAGGACGGACCCCATGAAGATCGCCACCGTCAGCGAAGACGCCACCACCCTCTGCATGCATTTCGGCCGCGCCACGAAGTACGTCGTGTTCGACGTCGAGAACGGCGAGATCCTCGGCCGGACGGTCCTCGAAAAGCCGTCGCGGCACGGACGTCACCATCAACATGGCCCTGAGGGGCACGATCACCACGGCCACGACCACGCGCATGGGCATGGACACGCCGATCACGGCGCCATGCTCGACCCCATCCGCGACTGCGACGCCGTGATTGCCGGCGGGATGGGCAGGCCGATGCAGCAACACCTTGCCGCGGCGAACCTTCCCGTCGTCATGACGCGCGAAACCGACCTCGACGCCGCCGTCCGCGCCTACCTTGCCGGCACGCTCGCGCACGACGCCAGCTTGCTGCACTAGTCGTCGGGAAGCAGGTGACTCGGGGACGCTCCCAAACCTAGAGGTGCGTGATGACGCCCCCAGGCTCGAGGCGAATCACGTCCCCCCGCTGGGGCAGGAACCGCGCGACGCCCTCGGGCACGGCGCGCGCCGGGTCGGGCGAATGAACGGGGATCGCGAGGCGAGGCGCCACGGCGCGCACGAGCCGGTGCACGTCCGCCTCGGGCGCGTGACCGTTCACGCTGAGCGGCACGCGGTCGAGCGACAACCGCTCGAGCCACCCCTGGAAGGTGGCCCACGAGGCCTCGAACGACCCGAACGGCCCTCCCGCATGCAGGAACGGACGTGCGCCACGCCGCGCACCCCCATGCTCCACCTCCTCGAACAGGTGCTGGAGCTCGGGGAACACCTCCATCCGTGCCTCGATGACGAACCGAGATGGGTCTCGCAGCACCGCATCCCGCACCCCAGGGTCGTGGAGCGACAGGACGGGCCGGGGCTGCAACGCGGCTGGCGTCGCCACCTCTGCAGCCAACGCGTCGTAGCGGGCGAGCAGCTCCGCCGTGTCCGCGTGCACCACGAGGCGTCGCCCGGCCGCCTCGAACCGGTCCTGCGCAGCCCGCAACGCCGCGTGGTCACGCGGGTCGAACCCGTACACAAGCCACCCATCGGCACGGTCGAGCGTCGCATCGACCCGCTCGCACCACCCCTCCTGCGACAGGTCCTCTCCGGGTGGTGGATCGTAGTGACCGCCCGCCCGGTTCGCCTCGAACAGCAGCACGTCCACGTCCGCGTCACGGCACACCTCGATGAACGCATCGATCCTCTCCGGGTGCGCGCCGTGCCACCGCCAATCCCCGGTGTACGCGATCGTCGCCTCCCCCACCCGCGCGAGGAAGCCGGCAGCGCCCAGCGGGCCATGGTCGACCTCGACCACCGTGAACGCCATGTCACCCACCCGGAACGAGCCGCCCGCCTCCACCGGTTGGTAGGCATCGTGCCGCCACCCCATGGCGCGGTAACTGCGGATCGTTTCCGGCGTTGCGTAGAGCGGTACGCCCGGGGAAAGGTGCGGCACGAGCGCACTGTGGTCCAGATCGTGGTGACTCGTGAACACCGCCAGGTTCTCGAGGTCATGCAGCGCGCCATCCGGCAAAACGGGATTGCCCGCGTAGAGACCCGCAATGGGAGGCGCCCAACCCACGCGCAGCAAGTCCTCCGCCTCGCGGCCCGCGCGGGGACGCACGAAGGCGTTGAACGGTCCCCGGGTCGGTTCGTAGGGCGTCCCGAAATCGAACAGTAGCCCGGACGTCCCAACCCGCAGCAAGACCTGGACACCCAGCCCGTGGGTTCCCTGAAAGAAGTGGAGCGTCGGCGCGAGCGCCTGGGGCACGTGCAACCTCCGGAGCGAGGCTACCAGCGCATCAAGCCGTTGCCCTCGATGCCGAAGCGCAACCCACCCTCGCGGGGCGCGAGCAGCGTCTCGCCGGTGTCGTACCCGATGAGGAGGTACACGCCGTCGACGGGCGCAATCCGGAACTCGGCGGTCGCCGACGTGTAGAACGTGCCGACCGCCGGCCGCGTCAGGAACTGCCCGTACGCCGCGAGACTGGCGTCCATCCCCAACAGCGTGAGGGGTTGCACGATGCCGAGTCGCGGCTGAATGGCGAGCGGCCGCAGGGGATCGTTCCAGGTGGCGCGAAGCGCGATGGAAGGCCGAATCGCGAGGCTCGCCTGGCTCGGGTCCTGCATCGCACCCAGCACGTCGATCTGAGCGCAGAGACCCACGGGGACCGTAGTCACCCCATCCGTCACGTCACCATCGAGGTAGCCGATCACGCCACTGGGCGCGACGCGCAAGCCGGGCGTCTCCCCCGCCGCGGCTGGCGTCACGTCGGCGCGGAACGCACCCCCGAACCGGCCTGACCAGGTGGGGAGCAACCGGAGGTCGACGTCAGCCGTGGCGAAGAAGCGTTCGTCCCCCCCTGTAAGCCCGCCCGTCACGTTGACGCTGCCCCCCGACTCGTCCCCACCCGTCGTGGCGTCGAAGCCAAGGTCGGCGGTCACGCCATCGGTATCGGCGCTGTAATCCACCGTATCCGTATCCGCGCCACCATCCACCGTATCATCGCCCGCGCCTGGCGTGATGGTGTCGTCGCCTGCGCGTCCCGAGAGATCCACCCCGACCAGATAGCCCATTCCCGCTTCGTTGTCGGCAACATGAACTGCCAGCAGCCCGGCGACCTGTGCCATAGATTCGATAATCAAAGTGCCGG
>CAJXWR010000148.1 GCA_913062675.1 uncultured Trueperaceae bacterium | reverse complement strand
CGCCATCGCGCTTAGACTCTTACCTCTCTGGCAGAACGCGCGGACGGCTGCGACCTTGAACTCGCATGGATATAAAGAGTTCGATACAGGTCTCGCCACTTTGCACGCTGCCTCAATAAAGAAGCTAGCTCAATCCGTTCAGTAATCAGCAAATCAGGCAAAATTCACGTTTTGCGTTGGAACAATTCCCCTTCTAAGCACGAAACGAGGCCGAGCCGACAATCCTACAGTGGCGTGAGTATTGGCGCACTTGAGAGCAATAACCTCGTGAAAGTAGCTGGCGGAACTTGCCGCTCGTCAGATGCCATAGAACTTTTGGAAAGGAAATCCCAGGCCGACACGCGACAAGGCTGTGAGGTTTCATAAAAAGAACTAGGCAATAGTGCGCTTCGAAAGCCATTTGGATGAATTGAAGGCGTCGGCGCTGTTTATGGGAAGTGCATCGCAAATCAGATTCTCTACAACGGGAGGCGATCAAATCAACGAAGCCGCGAGTCACCACACAGCATTTCTCGCCACACGAGCCTTCTCCGTCACGAGTTCTCGTCTGACACTCGTCGAGTACGTGCGCGAATCCGGCAGCGCCGTGCACGTAGGTGCTGCTAGCGACGCATCCGTCAGGAGAATTGAAGAGACTGGAGCCCAACATTCGAACTTGGATTTTTCGCAAGGTGGCTTCAAACTAGGGAACGATTTCTACGCTGCCTGGCAAACAATGCGCTTTTTGCAGAAGAACCGGATTTCCCACCTGCATGCGATTGGGATGAAGCCAGTAGTGTTCGCAGGCTTGATGATGGCTCTTGGCGTAACGCCCGTGCGTGGTTCCATTGCGACCGTAACGGGTCTCGGCGCGCATGGTGATCGCCTCCAAACCGCCCGTATTCGCCCGCTTATTCGTCTTTCTCTGCGTTCGTTTTCGCGAGTCGTGTTCCAAAATTCAGACGATGCACAGTTGTTCAAGCAACAACGGCTGGTGACTCGCTCGCAGTCACGCCTTATTGTGGGATCAGGTGTGGACATTCGGACATTTTCTCCTTCACCCGACAAGCGAGACATCAACGCCCCATTTCGCGTCGTTTTGATTTCGCGACTTTTGAAGGCGAAAGGAATCGAAACGTTCGCAAGAATCGCAGCGAGAGTCCAGCAACAGAATCCCAATGTCGCCTTCGAGCTATATGGTGATCACGACGCTACCCATCCAGATGCCGTCTCCACGGATTGGCTTCACTCATCGACACCATTCACATATAAGGGTCCTACCGATGACGTGCCCAACGTCCTTTCATCTTGTGACGTTTTTCTTTTTCCCTCGACGTACGGTGAAGGTGTGCCGCGGGTCGTGATGGAGGCCGCATCAGTCGGCGTCCCGACCGTCGCATTCGACGTGCCAGGCGTTCGAGAAGCTGTCGAGAATGGAGAGACCGGCTACCTGGTTGCGCCAGGACAAGAAGCACGGATGGCACAGAAGGTCGTGGAGATACTGCAGAACTCTGAGCTTCGGGAAACGCTGGGCGCTCAGGCTCGCAAGCTTGCCGTCGAACGTTTCGACATTCATAAGATCGTTGAGCAGTACCTTGAGGAGTATCGCAGTGTAGGCCTCTTGAATGAATGAGTGCACTAATCCGTATGTCCGAAGGTCGAGTCCCGTTACGGCATCCATCAACATCCAGGACCCCGTTCGCAGCGTAGAGAGCCGGTCATCAGCACCGCGGGTCGATCGTGCTAGTGCCAGCACCGCGTATCCTGAGCGCATGGCGTCCCCATTTCGGGAAACGACGATCGTGATTGGCGCACCCAGATCGGGCACCAACATGCTCCGTGACGTCCTCACGCGCTTACCCGACCTTGGAACGTGGCCGTGCGACGAAATCCCGTACATCTGGCGCCACGGGAACGTGTCGGTTCCACACGACGAGTTCTCGCGCGGCATGGCGCGTCCCGAAGTGCGCCACTCGATACGCCGACGATTCAAACGGCTGGCGCGTTCGCAGGGCATCGGACACGTGGTCGAGAAGACGTGCGCCAACAGCCTGCGCGTCGAATTCGTGCACGAGGTCGTACCCGATGCCAAGTTCGTCGTGATCGTCCGCGACGGTGTGGACGCCGCCCTGTCCGCATCGCGGCGCTGGACCGCGCCCTTCGATTTGGGGTACACGATGCGGAAGGTCCGCTTCGTTCCCCCTACGGATGCACCGCGCTACGCCCTGCAATACGCACGGAATCGCCTCCGGCAACTCACGGCGTCCGACGACCGCCTTGCGACGTGGGGACCGGTCTTCGAAGGGATGCAGGAGGCCGCCCGCACGCATACCGTCGAGGAACTCAGCATGCTCCAGTGGAAACGGTGCGTGGACCGTACCGATGAGGCATTGCCGACGATTCCCGACGACCAAGTCATCCGACTTTCGTACGAGACCTTCGTGCGGGAGCCACGCAAGGAGCTCGAGCGTGTGACGTCCTTTTTGGGTGTTCCCGCAACCGACGCGGAGATCGAGGCTGCCGTGCGCGACGTCTCCGCTCGCAACGTCGGCAAAGGACGAGACCGTGTCGATGAAGGCACGCGAGCCCGCCTCGTGGCGCTCGCGAGCGAGACCCTCGCGCGGCACGGCTACGCGATCGAATGACCCCAGGTCGCTTCTGGGATGGTCCCGAATGCAAACGGGCGTTCGACGTCGTCGTGGCGTCGCTCGGGCTCCTGGTCCTTTGGCCCCTACTCCTGATGGGTTGGGTTGCCGCCACGGCGAGTACGGGAGAAAACGGCTGGTTCGTCCAGCAACGCGTCGGGCGTGGGGGGCGGCCGTTCGACGTCTACAAACTCCGAACGATGCGCTCGAGTCCCAACGGCGGTTCTTTCGTCACCGTACGAGGTGATGCGCGCATCACGCCCGTCGGAGCGTGGTTGCGGGCGTGGAAGCTCGACGAACTCCCGCAACTCGTGAACGTCGTGAAGGGCGACATGTCGTTCGTGGGACCCCGTCCGGACGTGCCGGGCTTCGCGGACGCGCTCGAGGGGGACGCCCGTGAGATCCTTACGGTCCGACCCGGCATCACGAGCCCCGCGACCCTGAAGTACCGGGACGAGGAGGAAATCCTTGCCCGTCGGTCCGACCCGGAAACGTACAATGCCGACGTGATCTTCCCGGACAAAGTCCGCATGAACGTGGCCTACGTCCGCACCCGAACGCTGGCTGGTGATCTGCGTATCATCCTCGATACGCTCCGGGGGTGCGGTTCAGGTGCCCGTTAGTGGGCTCACGATGGGAAGCGGGCGCGGGTGGCAAATGTCAACGGCTCAGGCTGGACGGGTTGGAAATGGGGGTAAGCCTGGGATGAACGTGCTCCGCTATGGCCTGGAAGGTCGTTTTGGACACATGCTTTGAGCACTTTCAAGCGAAAGCACCCGGGGCTTGTCGAGACCGTATATGGCGACGCGAACTGTAGGCGATGGCTACCTAGGGGGCCTCTCCTATTGACTCATTTACTTTTCGTTTCCCGCCTGCGCGACCAGACGACATGAAGGTGACAAGGTTAACGTCCAACGCACCGTTGATATTCGTGGTTATGTTTTGGATCGCGTTCATTTCTGTCATTTAGGGACGTGGTTCCGAATCGTCGACCCACGACGATCATTGCTTGGGCGTACCCTTGGATATTCCGCCCTTTCGCTATCGTGCCGAGGACCCGCTGGCGCAGGAACGTCGCCATCTCCTCTCAAAGTGTGGAGTCAATCCCTAGCCTGCCGCTGAGGTGCGCGAACAATTTGTTCGGTAGACCCATCGTTGCGTTACGACAGTACGGCGCGACAGCGAGCGCACTGCCACCTATCGCTCCGAACGCGTCGCCATGTGGAACGCACTCCTGGATTCCGACGTGCGTATGAGCACCGAAACGCCCATAAATGCCCCGCCGCGCAGCTCCAATGCCGCGGAGCGTCAACGGGTGGACGGCGTCGAGGTTCGGAAGCCGTGGTTCGCGGAAAGTCCACGCATCCAGGAGTGAGCCGAATGCGAAGTGATGCGTGAGGCTCCTTGCAACGATCTTCCTTTTCGTTCGCTAAAACCCTCGTCGGCAGGCGTTGGTGGATTATGTATTCCAAAAGGCGCGACAGTAGTTGGAAACCCTCCTGCGATGGTGTGGTGCCATTCGT
>CAJXWR010000147.1 GCA_913062675.1 uncultured Trueperaceae bacterium | reverse complement strand
CAACGTACAAACCCCCGTCACATCCGTCGTCCGAAAATAAAACTGCGGACGATACCCCGCAAAAAACGCCGAATGCCGACCCCCCTCATCCTTCCTCAACACATACACAGACCCCATAAACCTCGTATGAGGCGTAATCGAACCCGGAGCCGCCAACACCTGACCCCGCTCAATATCCTCACGACCCACACCCCGCAACAACACACCCACGTTATCCCCAGCCATCCCCGAATCCAACGTCTTCCGATGCATCTCCACCCCCGTCACAACCGTCTTCGCCGTATCCGACAACCCCACAACCTCAACCTCATCCCCCGTCTTCACAACCCCACGCTCCACACGACCCGTCGCAACCGTCCCACGACCCGTAATCGTAAACACATCCTCAACCGGCATCAAAAACGGCTTATCCACATCCCGCTCAGGCGTCGGCACATACGAATCCAACGCATCCAACAACTCCCAAACCCGATCCACCCACTCATCCTCACCCCGCTGCACATTCGGATTCCCCTGCAACGCCTCCAACGCCTTCAACGCACTCCCCGAAACCACCGGAACATCATCCCCAGGAAACTCATAACTCGACAACAACTCCCGAACCTCCATCTCAACAAGCTCCAAAAGCTCAGGATCATCCACCATATCCACCTTATTCATAAACACCACAATGAACGGCACCCCCACCTGACGCGCCAACAAAATATGCTCACGCGTCTGAGGCATCGGACCATCCGCAGCCGACACCACCAACACCGCACCATCCATCTGCGCAGCCCCCGTAATCATGTTCTTCACATAATCCGCATGCCCCGGACAATCCACATGCGAATAATGACGCCCCTCCGTCTGATACTCCACATGCGACGTATTAATCGTAATCCCCCGCGCCTTCTCCTCCGGCGCCTTATCAATCTGATCATAAGACAACGTCTCCGCCGACGGATCCATCGCAGCAGCCGTAAACGTAATCGCCGCCGTCAACGTCGTCTTCCCATGATCCACATGCCCAATCGTCCCAACATTCACATGCGGCTTCGTACGCTCAAACGTTGCTTTCGCCATGATTCATTCTCCTTAAAGGTGTTTCTCGCAAGCGTCTACTTGCGGACGAGTTCTTCTTGAATGCTCTTGGGAACCTCGGCGTAGTGGTCGAGGAACATCGTGAACGTGGCGCGCCCCTGGGTGAGGCTGCGCAGGTCGGTGGCGTAACCGAACATCTCGGCGAGCGGAACGTGCGCGTTCACCACTTGGGCGTTGCCGCGGGGTTCCATGCCTTGAATCTGGCCACGTCGTGAGTTGAGGTTGCCGATGACGTCCCCCATGTAGTTCTCGGGCGTGACGACTTCGACGCGCATGATGGGTTCGAGGATTGCAGCGCCGCCTTGCTGCATGGCGTTACGAACCGCCATGGAGGCAGCGACCTTGAAGGCCATTTCGGAACTGTCGACCTCGTGGTAGGAACCGTCGTACAGGGTGACGCTCATGTCGACGATGGGGAAGCCGAGGAGCGGGCCGTTCTGCATGGCCTCCTCGACGCCCTTCTGCACGGCGGGGATGTAGTCCTTGGGGACCGTACCGCCGACGACGGCGTTTTCGAACTCGAAGCCTTCGCCACGACCGCGGGGTGCGGCCTTGATCTTGACGTGACCGTACTGACCGCGACCGCCCGTTTGCCGCACGAACTTCCCTTCGACGTCCACGTTGCGCGTGATCGTCTCGCGGTAGGCGACTTGCGGTGCACCGACGGTGGCATTGACCTTGAACTCGCGGCGGAGGCGGTCGACGATGATGTCGAGGTGAAGCTCACCCATCCCGGAGATCTTGGTTTGACCGGTTTCCGGGTCGGTTTCGACACGGAACGTCGGGTCTTCCTCGGCAAGCTTCGCGAGGCCGTTGCCGAGCTTGTCCTGGTCGGCCTTCGAGGCGGGCTCGATGGCGACGGTGATGACGGGCTCGGGAATCTCGATCGATTCGAGTTCGATGGGGTTCTCGGGCGCGGTGAGGGTGTCGCCCGTCCCGGTGTCCTTGAGGCCAATGACGGCGCCAAGGTCACCCGCGGCGATGCGATCGACTTCCTCGCGGCTGTTGGCGTGCATCTTGAGGAGGCGACCAATCCGCTCGCGCTTGCCCTTGGACACGTTGAGAACGTAGCTTCCGGACTCGAGCACGCCGGAGTAGACGCGCACGAAGGTGAGGCGACCGACGTACGGGTCGGTGGCGATCTTGAAGGCGAGGGCGGCGGTGGGTGCCGACTCGTCGGACGGACGCTCTTCCTCTTCGCCCCCTTCGACGATGCCGCGAATGGCGGGCACGTCGACCGGGCTGGGGAGGAAGTACGTCACCGCGTCGAGGAGGCGTTGCACACCCTTGTTCTTGAGGGCAGAGCCGCACATGACGGGGAACACCTCGAGCGAGATGACGCCTTTGCGGATGGCGTTCTTGATGGTCTCGACGTCGGGCTCTTCACCTTCGAGGAAAGCCATGGCGACGTCGTCGTCGACGTCGGCGAGCTTCTCGATCATGTAGGTGCGCTTCTCGTCGGCGAGCGTCTTGTACTCGTCGGGCACGTCCGTGACGTCGATGTCTTGACCAAGATCGTCGTTGAACGTGTAGGCGCGCATTTCGATGAGGTCGATCACGCCGCGGAAGGCATCCTCGGCGCCCATGGGCCACTGGATGGGCACGGCATTGGCGGCGAGACGGTCGGCCATCGAGTCGAGGACGAGCTGGAAGTCCGCGCCCGTCTTGTCCATCTTGTTGGCGAACGCGATGCGGGGCACGCGGTACCGGTCGGCTTGCCGCCACACGGTTTCCGATTGCGGTTCGACGCCTTGCGACGCGTCGAAGACCGCGACGGCGGCGTCGAGCACGCGCATGGAGCGCTCAACTTCGATGGTGAAGTCGACGTGTCCGGGGGTATCGATGATGTTGATGCGGTGATCGTTCCAGGCGCACTGGGTGACGGCGCTGGTGATCGTAATGCCGCGCTCCTTCTCCTGCTCCATCCAGTCCATTTGCGAGCCGCCTTCGTGCGTCTCGCCCATCTTGTGGATGCGGCCGGCGTAGAACAGGATGCGCTCGGTGAGCGTGGTCTTGCCCGCATCGATGTGCGCGGCAATCCCAATGTTGCGCGTGAAGTTGAGGTTGGTGGTCGTTTCGGTGCTCATGGGTTCGTATCGATCGCCTACCAGCGGTAGTGAGCGTAGGCGCGGTTCGCCTCCGCCATGCGTTCGACGTCCTCCTTCTTCTTCACGGCCCCGCCGCGTCCTTGCGACGCGTCGAGAAGCTCTCCCGCGACCCGCTCGACGGCGGTGCGCTCGGGGCGCGAGTCGGAGGCGGCGACGAGCCAGCGCAGGCTGAGCGACTGCGCGCGACGCGACGACACTTCGACGGGCACTTGGTAGGTGGAACCTCCCACGCGGCGGCTCTTGACCTCCGTGCGGGGTCGCACGTTGTCGAGCGCTTGCCGGAACACCTTGAGCGGCTCCTGGCCACTGCGTTCCTGCATGAGGCGGCACGCACCATAGAAGATGCGGCTGGCGAGGTTCTTCTTGCCGTCACGCATCAACTTGTTGATGAACGCCGTGACGGTGGTATCGGCGTAGACGAGATCCGGTTCGAGTTTGCGGACTTCCGCGCGTCTCCTGCGACCCATGTCTCCCCCCTCTACTTCTTCGGCTTCTTGGTGCCGTACTTGCTACGGCCCTGGTTGCGTTGGACGTAACGGCCGACTTCAACGCCTTGCGCGTCGAGCGTGCCACGGACGATGTGGTAGCGAACGCCAGGAAGATCCTTGACCCGGCCACCACGAATGAGCACGACGGAGTGCTCTTGAAGGTTGTGCTTCTCCCCGGGGATGTAGGCCGTGACCTCGTACCCAGTGGAGAGGCGCACCCGCGCGATCTTGCGAAGCGCCGAGTTGGGCTTCTTCGGCGTTTGCGTCTTCACTGCCGTGCAGACGCCGCGCCGTTGCGGGCTCCCCTTGAGGGCGGGGACCTTCGACTTCTTCGTGAGTTTGCTGCGCCCCTTGCGGAGCAGTTGGTTGACGGTTGGCAGCGTGATCACTCCTCGTTCTCGTTTGGCACCGAACGTCGCTTGCGCGGCGTCGGGCTCGGTGGCTCCGGCCTCGCTCCTACATCCTGCG
>CAJXWR010000146.1 GCA_913062675.1 uncultured Trueperaceae bacterium | reverse complement strand
CCATCTCCTGTTCCTGGAGTTCCTTGGCTTTGCGTTGCGCTTCCCCGACGGCGGCGGCGACGAGATCTTCGAGGAGTTCCACGTCGTCCGGGTCGACCGCTTTGGGGTCGATGCGAACGGCGGTGACGTCTCCGCTCCCGTTGGCGGTGGCGGTGACGAGCCCTCCACCGGCGCTGCCTTCGACGGTCATGCTGGCGAGGCGCTCTTGCGCTTCGGCCATTTTGCGTTGCGCCTTTTGCGCTTCCTTCATGAGTTTCTGAATGTTCATCGTCGTCACTCTACCCGAGTGGCTCGTGGGGTTCGGGGGGCGAGGCGTCATTCTCGGGGTCGCCTGAAGGTTCGTCCGTTGCGTCACCCTCGCCGGCGGTCGGGAACGGTTCGAGGGCCACCATCCGCCCGGGGAACAGCGATTGCACGAGGTTGATGGCTTCGTCGTGCGAAGGGAGGCGACCTTCGGGCGTGGGGGCGGGTTCGTCGGGTGGGGTGGAAGGTTCGGCAGGGGGCGCGTCGAACAGGTCGTCGGGGACGTGGTCGAGCGTCGTTTGCGCGTCGTCGGGCACGGCGTGGGCGTCGGGGTCGCGAGGTTCGTTCGTGGCCTCGCTGGGTGCAGGTTTGGTGGGGCGGGTCGGTGCGGATTCGGGTGCGACGGCCGGGGTCGCGGCCGGTGTCTCGGCTGGGGTGGTGGCCTCCGGTGGCGTGTCGTCACCTTCGGCGCTGTCCGCCGCGTCCGGGTTTGGGGTCGGCGGGGGACCAGCGTCGGTGGCTTCGTGCAACTCCTCGTGCACCTCGTCGTGCGGTTCGTCGTGCGGTTCGTGGTGCGGCTCGTCGTCGGGTTCGTTTGCAGGTTCAGGTTGGGTAGGCGCTTCGACCGGGGTCGCAGCGTTTTCCGTTGGGGCGTGGCTCGACTTGGCTTTCGCGGGTGGGGTCGGGACGGAGGGTGCGGCCCCCCGCCCCGTCAAGCCTTTTTTCGAATCGTCTCGTCTGGACCTTCGAGCACGATCGTCCAACCGGGTCCTGCCACCTCAGCGACGAGGGCGGCGAGCTCATCTTGCCGCTTGGCGATCTGTCCGAAGTGGAAGCGGTACTGCTCGGAATAGCGAAGCGTCAACGTCCCGTCCGCAATCGTCTCCTCGGCAGCCTTGAGGAACGCCTTGAGTTGCGTGGAGGCGCCCGCCTGCACGTCGTGCCAACGCAGCGTTCCGCTGGCGGCTGGTGCCTGGGCAGGTTCGCTGGGCGTCGCCTCGCTCGCCGGGGTCGAAGTGGGCGGCGTTGCGGCGGCAGGGGCCGGCTCGTGCTCTTCGGCGTCTTCGGCCTGGGAGCCTGCGCTGGCGTCTCGGGCGGGAGGCGCCGCCCCCTCGCTCGATGGCGCGGCGGCGGGTTTCTCGCTGGCGGGGGGTTCGGCCGCATTGGGCTTGCGGACGGGGGCTGCATCGACCTCGCGGACGGCATGGGCGACGGCGTCGTCCGCCGCGTCGCTCGTTGGCGCGGCAGCGGTTGCGTGCGCCGCGTTCCGTGCCTTGAGGAGCGTCGCCTCGAGGGCGTACAGGTCGTCTTGGCGTACGAACCGGTCCAGCTCGTCGTCGAACTGGTGGAGGACGGCGAGCAGTCCCTCGCGGGGCATCGAGACGGTGAACCCGTCACTCCCGGTCGCGTCGTTCCATACGGCGTCGCGAAGGACGCGCGCAAGTTGCTCGGCCACCGTACGGGGCGCGAAGCCATCGCGGTATAGGGCGCCTGCGTCCTGCAGCAAGGTGGCGACGTCGTCGCCGGCGAGTGCTGCGGCGAGGCGTTCGAGACGCTCGCGGGGCGGGAGTCCAAGCGCATCCTCGACCGCGTCGCGTTGGATGGGCCCATCGGCGGCCCACAACCGTTCGAGCAGCGACTCGGCGTCGCGCATGGCGCCATCGGCGGCGCGGGCGACGAGCGTCAGCGCATCCTCCTCCGCCTCCACGCCGGCCGTCTCGCACAGCGACTGCAACTTGCCGAGGATTTCGGTTTCCGAGAGTCGTCGGAACCGGAAGTGCTGACAGCGCGACAGGACGGTGGGGGGGAGGCGTTCGGGCTCGGTCGTGGCGAGGACGAACACCAGGCCAGGCGGAGGCTCCTCGAGGGTCTTGAGTAGGGCGTTGGCTGCCGCGGTGCTGAGCATGTGCGCCTCATCGAGGATCCACACGCGCGTTCCACCGTGCATCGAGGCGAGGCGGACGCGTTCCCGCATGTCGCGCACGTCCTCGACGCTGTTGTTCGACGCGGCATCGAGTTCGGTGACGTCGGCATGCTGGCCCGCGCGAATCGAGGTGCACGCCTCGCACGTACCGCACGGTTTCGCTTCCCCCGCTTCCGCCTCGCAGTTGAGGGCCATGGCGAGGAGGCGTGCGGTGGTGGTCTTCCCGACGCCACGCGGTCCGCTGAACAGGTACGCGTGCCCCGTGCGGCCCCGCGCCAGCGCGGCGGCGAGGATGTCCTTGACGTGATCCTGGCCCACCACCTCGGCGAAGGTGGCGGGGCGCGCACGCTGGTAAATGGCTTCCATCGACTGCATGCTACCACCGTGTCCCATCGCTCCCGAACGTCGTAGCATGACGCCGTGAACGACGCGGAATGGATGCCCATCGGTCTCGCCCTGGGGGGTGGAACGGCCCGGGGCGCAGCACACGTGGGGATGTTGAAGGGGTTCGAGCGTGTGGGCGTCTCCGTCGAGGCGTACGCGGGGACGAGCTTCGGCGCGATCATCGCCGCCATGGCCGCGCTGGGTGCACCCCCGCTCGAGATCGAGCGGGTGGTCCGGCGTCAAAACGTCATGGAGTTGTGGGCGCAATCGGTGGATTTTGGGTTGCATCGCGCTGCCCTGATTCACGGGGAGCGGTTCGCTCGCTGGTTGGATCGGACCGTGTTCTACGGAGCGCGGATCGAGGAGGCCGAGACGCCCCTGGCGATCGCGACGACGGAACTGCACTCCGGAACGCTGCGCGTGTTGCGAGAGGGTTCGGTGGCGGAGGCGGTGCGGGCCTCGTGTGCGCTCCCGGGAATCTTCGGCACGGTCCCCATCGAGGGGGAACACCTCGTGGATGGCGGGTTCGTGGAGCCTGTTCCCTTCTCGACGCTGGCCGCCCTGCCCGCGTCGCGCATGATTGGCGTGCATACCGGCTTGGAAATGGCGGGGTCCACGGCGCTCGAGCGGTTGCGTGCCATCGACCGGAGTCGACCTGCGCGAACGTTGCATCGGGAGGCGGAACGGTTGCGGGGCAGGAACCCGTGGAGTCGCTTGGCGAAGGGCATGTCGTTGTCCCTGCGCTCGTATCGGCATGACGCGCGCGTTCCCGACGGTGCGGAGTTGATCGTGACCGCGCCGCCCATCGCCTGGTGGGATTTCCATCGTTCGCCCGAAGCGATTGCCGCGGGCGAACGTGCGTTCGACCGCTGGTGGGACGGCCGGCGTGCAAAGCAGACGAAGGAAGAGGCTTGGGTCGCGCAGGGGGGTGGCGCTTGAGCGTCGCACCGTTGTACCTGTTGGGTGAGGACGTCCCCTGGTGGCCCGCGCTGCAAGCGTTGTCGGAATGGGATGACGTGGAGACGCGTGGTGGGTTGCTGCGCGCATTGGTCGCGGGTGGGTATGCCGACCCTTGGCATGCGGTCGCCGATGCGCTTCTGCATGGCGACGGCGCGGTTTGGAAGGCTCCCTCGGTCCAGCCTGGCGTGGCGGCGGCGTTGCGTGCGGACCTACATGGAATCGGGATGGCCTTGCGGCACCTCGAGTCGCGGCTCGCGCAGCCGGGGGAGGGCGTGCCTCCCCTGGTTCAGCTTGCCGTCGAGCCGAGTGGGGAGGTGGCTGCGCTGGCGCAAGTACTCCGCGCGGGGGAGGACGCCGAAGCGCTGCTGGCCCGCGTGCTCGCCTGGCGAGCCGAGCACGGTGGCGGGTCCATGGCGCGCTTCACGGCCTTCTCGTGGGAGGCGGGCGTCCTGCGGGGGGTGCGCGAACCGGCGCGGCCCGACGTCGAGGCGCTTCATGGTCTCGACGCGCAACTGACGCTGCTGCGGCGCAACACCGAGGCGTTCCTCGAGGGTGCGCCCGCCATGGACGCGCTCCTGTATGGACCGCGGGGGAGTGGCAAGTCCACCGTCGTGCGTGGGTTGCTCGCGGCCTACGCCGAGCGGGGTTTGCGGCTCGTCGCGCTTCCG
>CAJXWR010000145.1 GCA_913062675.1 uncultured Trueperaceae bacterium | reverse complement strand
CTTCGAGGAACGTCTCCACCTCCTGCATCGAGCCGTCGTTCAACGTACCGTCGTGCACGATGAAGGGTTGCACGTCCTCGGGCATGCTGTCCGTCGAGACGAGGGAATGCCACGCAACCTTGAATGGCATGACGTACGCATCGTCGATCGTGAACAGGATGGCGCGCATGAAACCTCTTTCAGGCTATCTTAGAAAAAAAACCACTCTGCCAACCTTGACTCTACACCCACCCCTGCTGTCACTTGTTCATCAAGGTCTAGCGAGTCGGCGCGACAGGCTTCATCAAGTGGGATTCGAGCTGCGTATTCCGCGATGTTTCGAGGCCCTTCGGTTCGCGAAACGGTCCTGCGAGGCTCAAGTCCTCGCCACGGCAAGGAAACGTCGTCGTTCATTCCCTTGAGCGTGCGGATCGCTCACAAGTCGTTATCGAAGGTGCACTTTCCGACATCACCAGACCGATGGCAGTGCCACGTCGGGTCGTGACGGCGCATTCGGAGCATCGAGTGGGTGGGGAAGCTGCGTGGCGGCGACAAGCGGCGCGTCACCGAGGCGATCGCGCCTCCAGTACGTCAATTCGAGGACGTCAGGCATCGCCAGGCCGGCGGTGACACTCACACGCTCATAGTTGTTCGCGTGTGCGTGGACGCACTGGTGCGATGCCTCCAAGCGCTGGAACGTCACCTCGGCGATGTCTAGGAATGCTGGAATCCATAGGTTGTGCAACCAGTGGACCTCCACGACGAGGATGCGGAACCGCTGAAGGGTTTGTGGTGAGCAAGCAAGAAGGGTGACGAATTCATCTCCCTCGATGTCCATTTGAAGCATGAGGTCATCCTCGACGCGGGGTTCGTGCGCCTGCACCCACGTGTCGAGTGTCATCGTCGTCGATGAATCAAGCGCTGAAACGTGCTTTCGAACAAAGGACGTGAATCCTGGGTCGGACGGAAGCTGATGGGGGTCAATCGATCCGTCGGCCGCGTGGACGCGGATCCCGCGCTTGGCAACGTCTTCATCGAATCCCGTCAACGCGCCAATCCCGGGGGAGAACAGCGCCCGAATGCCCTCCACGTCGTCTGGGATGAGGTAACCGCCATCCGAAGGGGGTCCGTAGCGAGTCAGGAAGGTCTCTTCGGGCCATGTCTCCGGTACGCGGGGTCGGAGTGACTCGACGAGAGAGATCACGCGTTCACGGCGTGCACGTTTGACGGGAATGAGACCCACGAAACCTAACGCCGTCGTGGCCGCGCGCTTCGCCAGCCGCTTCGCGTTGTGAATTGACCTTCTCGAGGCTCTACGCATTCCGTCCGCCCGTGCCGCAAGAGGAGTGGCCGTCGAGCCTCATTCGACTTGTTCCTCGAATTCCACGAGACCATCTGCGGTCGTCTCGTCCCAAGCAGCATCGACCTCCAAGGCAGCTGCGGCGTAGGCGCCTTCGAGTTCGCTGCGTTGAAGGGCCCTCAACGCGTCGACGACCACCGCGGATTTCGTCGGGAGGTCGTGCGCCTCTTGGTACGACTCGAGAAATTGCATGAGCGAGGGCGGAATCAATATTCCCAGCGTTGGACCGGTCACGGTTAGGTTCATAGCATGCGGCAAGGGTGTGGCGTCTCGAACGCGTGGCATCTACCTCGAAACGGGAGGACCGACGGCGCAACGATGCGGATTATCGAACAGGATCATCGGTGGAGACCGAGGAGCGCGGCCCTCACTTGAACGGGGCGACGGAGGCATCGTCGAGCGCCCAGCGAGGTGCGCGCAAGGAGCCTTCTTCGGGCGCGTTCGTCTCGATGCTAGCTGAGCCAAAAAGGGGTTCAATTCGGGTTCATTCGCGATTCATCCGCGCATTAGCCGCGCGCGCCTTGTGCGCCGCGTGCATTCAGGTACCAGGCATACGTCGCCTCGATGCCCTCCCGTAGACCCGTGGAGGCCGTCCAGCCGAGATCACGCAAGCGCGACACGTCGAGCAGTTTGCGGGGCGTCCCGTCGGGCTTGCTGGCATCGAAGGCCAGGTCGCCTTCGAACCCGACGACGTCGGCGATCAGGAGGGCAAGGTCCCGAATCGTGATGTCCTCACCCGTCCCAACGTTGATCGGTCCGGGCTCGCTCACGTTGTCGAGGAGGAATAGCGCCGCATCGGCGAGATCGTCGACGAACAGGAATTCACGCCGCGGCGTGCCGGAGCCCCACACCTCCACGGCGTCGCGTCGTTCGACCTTCGCTTCGTGCATCTTTCGCAGAAGGGCGGGAAGTACGTGACTGGTCCGCAAGTCGAAGTTGTCGCCCGGGCCGTAGAGGTTCGTGGGCATGGCGCTGATGAAGTCTGCCCCGTGTTGCTGGCGGTAGGCGTCGCACAGTTCGATCGCCGCGATCTTCGCCACGGCGTACGCCCGGTTGGTGGGTTCGAGCGCACCGGTCAGCAAGGAATCCTCGGGGATGGGTTGCGGTGCGAACTTCGGGTAGATGCAACTGCTCCCTAGGTTGAGCAGTTTCTTGACGTCGTGCTGGTACGACGCGTGAGTCACGTTGCTGGCAATCATCAGGTTGTCGTAGAGGAAGTCGACGGGCGCTTCGCTGTTGGCGAGGATGCCACCGACCTTCGCCGCGGCCAGGATTACGACCTCCGGGCGTTCCGCCTCGAAGAAGTCGCGGACGGCCACCTGGTCCTTCAGGTCGAGTTCGGTGTGCGTGCGCGTGACAACGTTCGCGAAGCCGTCGTTCTCGAGGCGCCGGTGGATGGCACTTCCGACGAGACCGCGGTGCCCGGCAAGGTAGATCTTCGTGTCGGGCGTCAAGATTGACACGGCGTCACACGCCCTGACGGTCGAGCGCCACGGGTACGGTCGGGAGGGAGAGCGTTTCGTTCACGCGTCCCCGCTCTCGCGTGCACCCACGACGTGGCCTGCGTCCCGCAGCGTGCGTTCCTGCCGCGCGAGTTCGAGATCGTGCTCCACCATGCGGGCGACCAGCTGGTCGATGCCGATTTGCGGCGTCCAGCCCAGGGCCTCCCGCGCGCGCGACGCGTCGCCGTGCAGGTGTTCCACCTCAGTGGGACGAAGGTAACGGGGGTCGAACTCCACGTAGTCCTGCCAGTTGAGGTCGAGGCGTTCGAAGGTTCGGGTGAGGAAATCGCGTACCGAGTACGCTTCGCCCGTCGCAATCACGAAGTCATGCGGCTGATCCTGCTGCAGCATCAGCTGCATCGCGCGGACGTAATCCTCGGCGTGCCCCCAGTCACGAATCGCGTCGAGATTCCCGAGATAGAGCTTCTCCTGAAGTCCCAACTTGATGCGGGTAGCCGCCCGCGTGATCTTGCGCGTCACGAACGTCTCGCCCCGCCGTTCCGACTCGTGGTTGAACAGGATGCCCGTCACGGCGAACAGGCCGTATGCCTCACGGTAGTTGCGCACGAGGTGAAACGCCATGACCTTCGCCGCGGCGTAGGGCGATTGCGGCAGGAAAGGCGTGTCCTCGTTTTGTGGAGCGGGGGCCGCACCGAACATTTCGCTCGTGCCAGCCTGGTAGAACCGTAGGCCGTTCCCGTCGCGCCCGTGCACGTCACGGATCGCTTCAAGCAGCCGGAGCGTCCCGAGGCCGTCGACGTCGACGGTTCTTCGCCGATCATCTCCTGAACCTCCTTCGCTACCTGCTCCTCCGACTTTCCCAGCAGCTCGCCTCCTCTAGGCCCCATGATGGCGCGAGCCATCGCGCGCATGAAAACCGAGGCAAGCCCGACGTATCCACCAGGGACTTGGATCGTTTCGAGTAGCTGATCGGCGCTCGGTCGACGGTCTCCGAGATGCCGCAACCCGCAGCGGATTGCGCGCGTCATTTGCGAAACGCGCAGCTTGCCGTCGAGCATGCCCATGTTAGCTTCGCTGAATTTCTGGAGACTGGCATACCCGAGACTCTCGACGACGAAATCTTCGAGCTCGGCGATGGAGGCCATCGACCAGCAGACGACGAGCGTTCCCTCGAGAACGTGTGGCTCTGTAACTCGGGCACCGAGGCCAACGAGGCGGCGATGAAGTTCGCCCGCTCGGCCACCGGCCGCTCGAAGATCGTCGCGACCAAGCGCGGCTTCCACGGCCGGACGATGGGCGCGCTCGCGATGACCTGGAAGGACAAGTACAAGAAACCGTTCGAGCCGCTGGCGGGCGACGTGGAGTTCGTCCCCTACGGCGACGCCGACGCGCTCGCGGAGGCGGTCG
>CAJXWR010000144.1 GCA_913062675.1 uncultured Trueperaceae bacterium | reverse complement strand
CGGCCGACCGCGCGCCAGTCGAGGCCCAAGTGGTGACAGGCGAAGCTGACGATCGTGGCGCGAAGCCGGAAGTTCACCCAGCCCGCCTGAGCCAGCGCGCGCATGCCGGCATCAATGAGCGGGAAGCCGGTACGGCCGTCGCGCCAGGCGGCAAAGTACGGGTGATCCTCGCCGTGGGGGTAGAGATCGTCGAGGGCGCGGTTCATGGCGTGCCGCTCGAGCGTGGCCTCCGATTCGAGTTTCTGCATGAAGTGGCTGCGCCAGACCAGACGACGGCGGAACGACCGGACGCTGCGCGCCCACGTCGCGTCGACGCCGTGCAGTTCGGCGTGCCGTGCCTGCGCGGCGTGCCAGGCTTCGCGCAGCGAGAGCGTTCCGGTGGCAAGGTCAACGGACAGTCGACTGCAGGCGTCCCAGCCTTCGTTTGGGGTGGCCATGGCGGCGGTGTAGTCGCGCCCACGCTCGTGGAGGAAGGTGGCGAGACGACGTTCGGCCTCGTCGCGCCCACCGGGGAGGGCGGCCGTCATGGTGGAGGCGCGCAACCCCAACTCGGCGAGGGTGGGGAGCGGCGCGTCGTCCGCGTCCACGCTGGGTGGGAGGCGTGGGGGCGCCGGCTTGGGCGCCTCCGCAACGAACGCATGCCAGCGTCGCGACCAGCCGTCCCGCTTCTGGAGGCCACGCTCGACGCCATCCTGGTTGGATTCGATCCACGCGACGCCGTGCGCTCGGCACCAGCGTGCGACGCGTCGGTCGCGTTCGTAACTTGCGAGATCGCCCGTCTCCTGGTGCGCATGCAGGTGCCGGATGGGACCGGACCGAAGCTCCATCTCATCGAGCAGATCCGGCATGCGGCCGTGCCGGACGGTGAGGTGGGCGCCGAGGCTTCGCAGGTCGCGGTCGAGATTCTCGAGGGCATCAAGAACGAGCTGGACGTGCGCGGGGTGAACGGTGTCCTGCGCAAGCAAGTCAGGCTCGAAGGCATACAGGTAGAGCACACCGCCGGGGGGCGGGTTTGCGGCGACGGCGCGAAGCGGTGCGTGATCCTCCACGCGCAGGTCACGCTTGAACCAAACGACGTCGATGAGCGAACGCTCGTTGGAGCTCGCCCCATCCGTCGGCACGCCACGGTGACCGGTCATGTGTGAATTGTCGCAGTCGGCGGGTTGGCCGCGACGTGGCGCAGGCTGCGGTCCCGGCCGCAGCCTGCGTACGAGGCCCTTGCCGTCCAGCGTGCGCATCGACGCCGCAAGGGTTGGCAGGCGGTTCTCCCCTGCTCGGCGATGGCCTTCAGCCGCGCGCCGAGGAAGGTAGGCGATCGCTTTCGCTGCGCCGACGGTTACACGGTGCGCCGTGCGTTCGCCATCTCGCGCGCAAGCCGTGCGCTCCACACGGCGATCATGGGGGTTCCCACGAGCGTGGGGGCGAGCCAAACGAGCCAGGCGGGTTCGAGGTCGACGTTGACGACGAGCACCGCCGTCACCGTGGCGATGCTGGCGCCGAGCATGCGGCCGAGGTGCAGGATCGAGCGTTGCGTCTTGCCTGCCGCGCCACGCGACAACGTCGACAGATCCTGGATGGCCAACGTTGACCCGATGCCGGCGAAGACGAGGAGGACGATGCCGAGCGTGTCGCCAGCCGCAACTTGCATGCCGCCCACGACGATCATGGCGACGGCAAAGACAAGCATGGCGACGGCGAAACCCCTTCCCCACGCTGCGGACGTGGCGACGCCGGGCCGGCGCATCCAGCGCCATCCGGAGGCCACCATGTACGCGCTGAACGCCGCAACGCCAGCGAGGAATGGACTTTGGGTAGCGATTGAGAGCGGCACGGCGGACGCCACGGCGAGCCCCATGCCGGCCACGTAGGCACGTCCGGACGCCACGTGCAGGCCGCGGCGCTTGGGGGCAAGGAGGGCGGTGGGAATCGCGAGGAGTGCGAGGGTACCGCCGGCGATGTGGAGGAAGAGCAAGGCTTGGTACACGTCAATCGTCCTTTCTGGGGGTCGCGGGTGACCCGCGCTGCGTGTTGGGGAGGCTGGCTTCGAGTGAGGCGAGGAGTTCGAGAAGGTGTTCGTGAAGCTCGTTCACGTCGAACGACATGGACTGGTCGGCGGGAATGCGGAACGCCGTCTCGAGGAGGGTGCTGGCCTTGGCGAGTCGATCGGCTCCTTGTCGCGTGAGGTGAATGCGGCGGATCGCGCCGTGATTCGGATCCTCGCTCGTGGTGACGAACCCGTGCTGCTCGAACCATGGAATGCGTTTGCTGACGGCCGCACGGGACACGCCAAGCCGATCCGCGAGCGTCGCTCCCGATGCCCCATCTGCCTCGGCGAGGTGAACGAGGAACAGGAACTGGCTGTAGGTCATGTCCATCGCGTTTCGCAGGATCCCGTCGGCGTGCCGGTCGAGCACGGCGACGATGCGGTGCAGCGTGAACGTCAATCGGGGCTCGGACATGAGGGGACGGTATCCCGCAACAGCCCATGTGTCAACTAGTTAACACTCATCCTCTTGCGAAGGGGTGCGCCGATCCCCTGGACGCCCGAGGACTGGCGTAGGGGCGCGTCACGACCACCCGCGTCGGCTCGCAATCCTCCATTCGCAGGTCACGCTCGAACCAGACGACGTCGATGGCTGCGTCTGGACCGAGGGTGTCGCAGGGGCTGCACCATGCACCGTTCCCGCACTCCGGTGTGCCCAAGAGTGGTGGCGTAGGCCTCGGTCACGATGCGACGCGGACAGCCAAGCCCCACCACACATTGACCTACATCTATCCATCGATTATCGTCGCTGCATGGCGACCTCACGCAACCTCCCCACCACCGATCCCTCCACCCTCCGCAGCGCCGTGCAGGAGCACTACACCGGACGCCTCGAAGCGGGTGCCTGTTGCAGCCCGATGAACGTCGAGGTGGGCAACGCGCCCGCCGGCGTGCCCACCTTCGGATGTGGCGACCCGAACGCGGCCGCCGCCTTCGCCCCGGGTGAGACGGTGCTCGACCTCGGTTCGGGTGCCGGCTTCGACGCGCTGCGCGCCGCCGAAGCGGTCGGCCCGACCGGCATGGTGCTCGGCGTCGACATGACGCCCGCGATGCTGCAGCGCGCGCGCACCGCCGCCCGCGACCTCGGGCACCATCACGTGCATTTCCTTGAGGGCCACATCGAAACCCTTCCGGTACCGTCCGCGAGCGTGGACGTGGTCATCTCCAACTGCGTGGTGAACCTGTCGAGCGACGTCGATGCCGTCCTGCGTGAGGCGTTCCGCGTGCTCAAGCCCGGCGGGCGTCTGCGCATCAGCGATACCTTCAGGCACGACCCCGACGGCACCGCATCCACGACCACCACCCCCGATCTGGAGGGTTGGTGCGCCTGCGAGGCGGGAGCGCACGCGCCCGAGGCGTTCATGGCCCAGGCGCGGGCGGCAGGCTTCGAGGCCGTCGCCGTCGACGCCGCGCCCGAGGGCACGGCGGTCGGTGACGTGTATGGAGCGGTGCTGCATGCCAACCGCCCCTGACCTCACCCCGCAAACGGCGCCCGTCACCGTGCTGGGCGACCCGGCGTTCAAACTGCTCGCCGACCCGACGCGCGCGAAGATCCTCGCCTTCCTGCTCGACCCGGTCCAAAGCTGCTGCAGCCGGAGTGACGGGATTTGCGGATGCGATCTCGAGACCTTTCTCGGCGTGTCGCAACCCACCGTCAGCCACCACATGAAGGCGCTGGTCGAGGCTGGTCTCGTCACGGCCGAGAAGCGCGGACGCTGGGTGTACTACGACCTGGTTCCCGAACGCTTCCGCACGCTCGGCGACGCGCTGCTCGACGTGGCGCGGCGCGTGGAAGACGCACGCAAGCCCTCCCCCATCCAGCTCGGTGGACTCCCGCAGTCTGCGTAGGGACCAGCCTCGTGAAACGGTTGTCGTTCCTCGACCGATACCTCACGCTGTGGATCTTCGTCGCCATGGGCGTCGGGGTGCTCATCGGCAGCGTCGCGCCGAACGCGTCGACGCTGATCGACCGCGCGTCCATCGGTGCCACCAACGTCCCCATCGCCATCGGTCTCATCGTCATGCTCTACCCGCCTCTCGCCAAGGTGCGCTACGGCAAGCTGCCCGCCGTGTTCCGCAACGGGCGCATCCTCGCGCTCTCACTCATCCAAAACTGGCTGATCGGCCCCTTCCTCATGTTCGGCCTGGCCGTCGTGTTCCTTCGCGGCTACCCGGAGTACCTGACCGGCCTCATCCTCATCGGGCTGGCGCGCTGCATCGCCATGGTGCTCGTGTGGAATCAGCTGGCCGAAGGTGACAATGACTACGCCGCCAGCCTGGTCGCCTTCAACAGCGTGTTCCAAATCCTCTTCT
>CAJXWR010000143.1 GCA_913062675.1 uncultured Trueperaceae bacterium | reverse complement strand
TCGCCGTTCATGGCGTTGTCGTTCCTCGGGCTCGAGGTGATCCCCTCGCTCAAGTTGACCGATCAGGGGTTGGTGAACGTCGACGAAGCGACGTTCGTGCCGCTTCCGTACGGTCCGCGTTGCGATTGAGGCGACCGCTGGGGCTGCTGAAGGTCTTGGGTCAATTGCTGCACCGGCCTGGTCTTGCCCACCTGACGTGCGCCCGTGAAGACTTGGAGGTGCCGCCGCGGCTCTACGCGTCGGCGTGGTAGCTCGCCTGCTTGGGGGCGCTGAAACGTGTTCACCGAATTACTCGCTTCATTGAGTAAATTTGCTCAATGGCGTTTTGGGGCGTGTCGTCGCTTCGTGCGCCATGCGCAAGGCGTAATCCTTGCGATTCCTCGCGCCTCCCTTCCGAACCGGTTTGCGTCAGGTGCGCGTTTCGATGGCGCGGATGCGGTCGACGGGGGCTGGGTGGCTCAGGTTCAAGGCTGCATAGAACGGGTGGGCGACGGGGAGGCTCAGCTCGTCCTTCATGAAACTTCGGAGCGCCGTTGCCATCGCTTCCGGGCTGGTGGTGCGCGCTGCGAAGGCGTCGGCCTGGTACTCGAAGCGGCGACTGAACGCGTTCACCACGACGCCGATCAGCGTGCCGAGTGGGCCGAAGAGCACGGCGAACACGATGAGGTTCAGGGCGAGGACGGCTTCCGGTGCACCGAGCGCACGGGACGCCGCCGCCGAGTCCACGACGCGCGAGAGGGCGAACAGCATCAGGACGATCGTCGCGAGGTTGCCGATCAGGAATTTCGGGACGTGCCGGTGCACGGCGTGCCCCACCTCGTGCGCGACGACGGCGAGCGTGGCGTCGACGCCGTGCTTCTCGATGAGCGTGTCGAACAGCACGACCTTGCGGGTTCGACCCAGCCCGGAGAAGAAGGCGTTGGCCTTGGTCGAGCGTTTCGAGCCGTCCATGACGTACACGTCGTCGAGCTCGAAATCACTGTTCTCGACGTACCGGTCGATGGCGTCGCGCAGCGGGCCTTCGCCCAGGGGCGTGAGCTTGTTGAACAGGGGTAGGAGCACGCTGGTTTGGAAGGCGGCGAGGAGCGTGACGACCGTGCCAACGAGGATGGCGTAGGGAATCCAGAAGTCGCGTCCCCACGCGTCGATGGAGGCGACGAGGAGTGCCAGCAGACCCCCGCCGAGCACCACGGTGACGCCGTAGCCGACGAGTTTGTCGCGCAGGAACAGGGCGGGCGTGGTGCGGTTGAAGCCGAACCGCTCCTCGATGCCGAACGTCGCGTAGAGGGAGAACGGCAGCGTGAGCAGGTCCATGGCGAGGCCGACGAGCGCGAGGAAGAGGAGGGGCGTCCACCAGCCCCCACCGGTCCATGAGGCCACGAGGGCATAGCCATCGGCCAGCACGCCGCTTATGAAGGCAATCAGCGTGACGACCAGTGTCGCGGCGCGTGACGCCGACGTCAGGCGGACGCGCGCCCGCGCGTAGGCGCGAGCCCGGTCGTAGTCGGCGTCGTCCACCGCTCCCTGAAGCGTGGTGGGGAGGGTTGTCGGCTGATGACCAACCTGGAGGAACTCCGCCACCGTCTGCACGGTAGCTTCGAGCCCGACGATCAGGAGGAGGAGGATGAGGAGGACGTCCGGAGACATGAAATGAGTGTACGTGACCCGCGCTCGCCACGCGATGTGCAATTGGAAGATATCATGCTATCATCAAATCGTTTGGAGGTTCGCCATGGCACAACTCATCGTTCGCAACGTCCCTCAAGACGTCAAGGACCGTCTCAAAGCCATTGCCGAGCGACACGGCATCAGCATGGAGGCCGAGGTTCGCGCGATCCTGGAACGCGCGTCTCAGGCGAGCGAATCCGAGGCGGTCGGATTGGGTACGACCATTTCCGCACGCTTCGCCCAGATCGGTCTCGAAGAACCCATTGGCGAAATGCGTCACGGTCCCGCACGCTTCGCAACCTTCGCCGACGATTCAAAGGGGAACGAAAGCCCTTGATCATCGTCGACACCAACGTCCTTTCCGAACTCATGCGCACGAAACCCGATGCGATGGTGCTGGACTGGTTCGATCGTCAGCCTGCCGCCACCTTATGGACGACGACGATTACGGCCTTCGAGCTTCGCTACGGCGTCGCCCGCCTTTCGGGAGGCGACCGTCGGGCCGCCCTGCAACGCGCCATCGACGCGATGCTCGAGGTGGACTTGCGGAACCGCGTCTTGCCCTTCGACGCTGCCGCCGCCGAGAGGGCCGCGACGTTTGCGGCCTCCATGGAGATGAGCGGGCGCACGATCGACGCCCGAGACCTGTTCATCGCGGGCATCGTGGCGTCGCGCGGCGCAACCCTCGCCACCAGAAACGTCAAGCACTTCGTTGGCCTGGTCCAGCTGACGTCCCCGTGGAGTGATGCTGGATGACGACCGTCGAGTCATCCCTCACCGGGCCGTGACGTCGGTCCGCGCCTCCAGGAACGCTTCGAGGTGTGGAAGCGACTCCGACAGGTTCGCGCGTCCAAAGCCAATGCACACTGCTGAATCTCCATCGCCGTACGGCGTGCCAGGCAGCAACAGGACGCCTTCGACTTCGACTAGGTCACGGCAGAAGGCGCCCACACCCCTACCCGGGTTCCCGGGTAGGGGTGTGCAGGCGTTTGTGCACGCACGTACGCAACCCCAAAGCTATTCTAGAATAAGACAAGAAACTAGAATAGTGAGAAATTGTATTCGAGATTCGAGGCAACCGCAGTGAAGCGTGAAGACAACGGAAGGACGGTGACCATCTCGGCCGCGGGCGAAACCGCCCACGCTTTCGTACCGGCGCCGTTGCCCCCCCGCCCTCCCATCGCGTGGACGTCCGAACGGCAAGAACGCTTCGACGAAGCACTCATCACGCTGGGGCGCCTCAGCGGCATTTCCGGCCTGCTGCCCGATCTCTCCCTCTTCCTATACATGTACGTTCGCAAGGAGGCGGTCCTCTCTTCGAGAATCGAAGGAACGCAGTCGTCGCTGTCCGACCTGCTCCTGTTCGAAGAGGATCAGCAACCCGGCGTCCCGTTGGATGACGTGCGCGAAGTGAGCCAATACGTTGCCGCCCTCGAACACGGCCTACGAAGGCTCAATGAGGGATTCCCCCTGTCGCTCCGCCTCTTCCGAGAGATCCATGGCGTGCTCCTCGACCAGGGTCGCGGGAGCCAAGCCATGCCCGGCGAGTTTCGCCGAAGCCAGAACTGGATTGGGGGCACGCGCCCCAGCAACGCCGCATTCGTCCCCCCACCGGCCAACGAGGTGGCGGCGTGCATGACCGACTTGGAGCGCTTCCTTCACGACGAGCCTGAGCCGACGCCCATCCTCGTCAAGGCCGCGTTAGCGCATGCACAATTCGAGACGATCCACCCCTTCCTCGATGGCAACGGCCGACTCGGCCGCCTCTTGATCACGCTACTGCTCTACGAGAGGGGGGTCCTGCGGGAACCCATCCTCTACCTCAGCCTCTACTTCAATCAGCACCGGTCCACCTACTACGAGCGGCTCAACGACGTGCGCCGCACGGGCGACTGGGAAGCCTGGCTCGACTTCTTCGCGGAAGCGGTCATCGTCACCGCGAACGAGGCGGTCGACACGGCTCGGAAGCTCGTCGAGCTCGCGAATCGGCATCGCGACGAGATCCGCGGTCTTGGCCGAGCGGCACCGTCCGCATTGCAGGTGCACGAGGTGCTGCTCCAGCGTCCCATCACCACGTCCGGAGCGTTGGTCGAACGGACGGGCTTGACGGCCACCACCGTGAACAACGCGCTCGGTCACCTGCAGTCACTCGGCATCGTGAAGGAGCTGACCGCGAAGAAACGCAACCGACTCTTCAGCTACGCGACGTACATCGACCTCATGAGCGGTTGACCCGCCTCAAGGCGTTCGAGCCACGCGGCACGCTTCCGGGATGACGTCGTGGACCGCGCCTCGGTGGCGTCCCCCAAACGGCTGCGGCACCCGACGACCGTCGAGCCTCCGCTCACCAGGCCATGACGTCGGTCCGCGCCTCAAGGAACGCCTCGAGGTGTGGAAGCGACTCCGGCAGGTTCGCGCGCCCAAAGCCAATGCGCAACGCTGCATCCCCGTCGCCGTACAGCGTGCCCGGCAGCAGGAGGACGCCCTCCGAGGACACGAGGTCATGGCAGAACGCCTCCACGTCCCCCGCCAGGAACCCCGGGTAGGCGATCGGGCCCGCCTTCGGTCGCGTCCAAGCGAAGCGGTCGGCGTGCCGCGCGAAGAAGGCATCGAGAAGATCGAGGTTCCGCAGCACGATCGCGCGGTTACGGTCCGCGAGCCGCTCGTGATGCCGAAGCGCAATCGCCGCCAGAAACTCGCTCCGTGCACTGTTGCAG
>CAJXWR010000142.1 GCA_913062675.1 uncultured Trueperaceae bacterium | reverse complement strand
CACCCGCTTCGGCTGCACGATCGAGGGCGGGTGCGTTGGGCACGTTGGAGATGACGAGCGCGACGTGCGCGAGTGCGTCGCGGGGTTCCGCCGTTGCATGGGGCGGGAAGGCGTCGAGGAGAGACGCGAGGTTGCTGCCTCGGCCGGAGGCGAACACGGCCAGGCGTGCGCTGCGCGGGAGTGGGAAGGGCAAGGTGGCGCTCATCCGGTCAGCCTCGCCCATCGGCGTCGACGGCGACATGCTTGGCGTGGTGGCGCACGAGACCCATGACGGTCATGTCGGCGTTGGACATGGCGGTGTAGCGGTGACGAGGGTCGCCTTCCACGTTCGCTGCGTCGAGTTCGGCTTGCTCGAGCTGCCTAACGCGCGCGACGAGCGCATCGTGATCCTCCCCCGCTTCGATGCCGCGCTGCACCTCGTCCGCCCACGCTTGGTTTCGCTTGGGCACGGTGGCGAGGTGCCGTTGCACGGCTTCCTGGCCTTCGACCGCCCCGTAGTGGGTAAGGAGAAGGCGGTCGGGCGCATGCTGAGCAAGGGTGCGGCACGATGCAGCGGCGAGCTCGAGATCGATGTCGGGCGGCGGGAGGGCGGGCCGGATGATGGGGACGTCCTCGAGCAGAATGCCGGCCACGTCACCGGCGTAGGCGGACCCTTCGGGATCGATGAGGGTGAGGTGGTGTCGGGCATGCCCTGGCGTGTGCAGCACCTCGAAGCGACTGCCCCCCAATTCGAGCGGACGGCCGTCCTCCAGGGGGCGGAGGCGATCTTCGGGGATGGGGTCCATGCGTCCCCAGAGGCGCTGCATGGCGTCGCCGTAGATCCGTTCCGCGCTGTTCCATAGGCGCGTGGGGTTGGCGAGGTGGCGTGCGCCGAGCAGGTGAACGTAGACCGGTGCGTCGCTCCAGGCAGCAAGATGGCCAGCACCGGCTGCATGGTCGAGATGGACGTGCGTGACGACGAGCGCGCGGACGTCGCTGGGCTGGATGCCCAGGTCGTTCAGGCCCTGAATCACCGTGTCGGTCGTGGCGCCGGATCCGGCCTCGATGAGGAGAACCGACCCGTCGGCGAGTTCGTGCGTGAAGACGCCGACCATGCCGGCTTCCCCGGCGAGGAGGGTGTCGACGAGGTGCGTGCGGGGGGTGAGGGCGCGTGGCGGCACGCGGTCGCTCATTCCGCTTCGACGTGCGCGGTGAGCGATCCGATTCCGGAGATGCGCACTTCGACCTCGTCACCGACTTGCATGGGGCCGACCCCGTCGGGCGTGCCGGTGAGGATGAGGTCTCCGGGCACGAGGGTCAGGAACGTACTGATGTAGGCGAGGATCGTGCCGACGTCGAAGATGAGGTCGCGGGTGTGACCGTCCTGCTTGAGTTCGCCGTTGAGGTAGGTCTGGACGCTGACGTCGTTGGGGTCGAGATCGGTTTCGAGCCAGGGGCCGATGGGGCAGAACCCGTCGGCGCTCTTGCCGCGAACCCATTGCAGGTCGCTGCGTTGCTTGTCGCGGGCGGTGACGTCGATGGCGCAGGTGTAGCCGAGGATGGCGTCGAGCGCCTCTTCGGGCGTGGCGTTGCGGAGGGGGCGAGCGAGGACGACGGCGAGTTCGCCTTCGTAGTGCAGGTTTTCGGTCCACGTGGGGTACGGAATGGGGTCGCCGGGCGATGCGAGCGTGGCGAGCGACTTGAGGAACAAGCCCGGTTCCTTCGGGAGGTCGCTGGCGTCGCCGCCCATTTCGGCGATGTGCTTGGCGTAGTTCTTGCCGACGCAGACGATGCTGCGCGGTTCAGCGGGGGCAAGGAGGGTGACGTCGCTGAGGGGAACCGTGTCCCCGGTTCGGCGCCCGAGCATGGAGCTGAGTGGGTGGACGTCGCCGCCCTCGAGTTCTCCCCAGTGGATGCCGTCGAAACTGCGGTAGCGGACGCGAAGCATGGTGCCTCCAATGGCTGCGCTAGTGTGGCGTGAGTGTACCCGTTGCCTGCGGTCGGGCGGAAACGTGGCTGGGCGGAAGAATAGGTGTGACCCCAGGCTCGTGAAGGGGTGGTGCGTCAGGTTCGCTTGGCGCGTTGCTTGACGTCGAGGGCGTGGTGAGCGGCCTCCCACGTTGCCATGGTGTCGAGCAGGGCCGCCTCGGTGTCCGCATGTTGGGTTCCGAGGTCGGCGAGGTGCGCGGGGTCGTGGGAGCCAGGTTGGGCGAGGGCGGTGGTGACCGCCTCGAGGGTACTTTCGAGTTCCTGGATGGTGGCCTGGAGGGTTTCGAGTTCGCGTTCGAGTTTCCATGCGCTCATGGGCGCGAAGCGGGGATCGACGTCACCCGCCTCCATGGCGTCGCCGTCGGACGGTGACGGGTTCGGCTCGGTGGGCTGGACGTCGTTCGGACTGGGGTCGTTGGCGCGCCGTTCGGCTTCCTTACGGAGATAGAAATTCCAGTCGCCTTCGTAGTCGACGAGCGTCCCGTCGCGAATCTCCCAGACGCGGGTGGCGAGCGTATCGAGGAAGCGGCGGTCGTGACTGACGATGAGCATCGTGCCTGGGAAGTGCTCGAGGGCGGCCTCGAGCGCTTCGATCATCTCGACGTCGAGGTGGTTGGTGGGTTCGTCGAGGACGAGGAGGTCGTGGGGGGCGAGCGTGAGCTTGAGGAGGGCGAGGCGTGCACGCTCACCGCCGGAGAGGTTGGCGATGGTCTTGAATTGCGCTTCGTAGGGGAACAGGAATCGGCCGAGCAGGTCGTGCGCCTCGCGGTCGCCGACGAGGCGGGTGAGTTCGCCGATGAGGCTCTGGTCGCTCTGCAGGCCGCTGAGTTCCTGGTCGTAGTAGCCGACGCGGATGCGGGCGCCGAAGCGGACGTGACCGCGGGGATCGTCGCTGGGTGCGTCGCCTAGGAGGGCGCGAAGGAGCGTGGTCTTCCCTGCCCCGTTGGGTCCGGTGATGGCGATGCGTTCGCCGGCGCGGAGGGTGAGGTCGACCTCGCGGAAGAGGGTGCGCCCGCCGTGCGCCTTGGTGAGGTGTTGAGCCTGGAGGACGGTTTCGCCTCCGTCACCGGGCTCGAACTGGAAGCGGATGGTGCGTTCGCCGCGCTCGGCGTCGTCGAGCATCCCTTCGCGGTGGCGTTCGAGGCGGGTTTCCATGGCCTTGGCGCGGCGCATGAGCTTGGCGTTTTGGCCTGCCCACTTGCGCATTTGGGCGGAGGCGTCCTCGAGGCGTGCCTCTTCCTTGCGTTGGTTGACGCGGGTGCGTTCCTCGATGCGTTCGCGTTCGCGTTGTTCCTCGCGAAAGCGACTGGGGTTGCCGGCGCGTTCGAGGAGTCGACCGCGGGTCACGTGCGCGGTGCGGTCGCACGCCCCATCGAGGAAGGCGCGGTCGTGGCTGACGAGGATGGCGGCACCTGGGTAGCGGGCGAGCCAACTTTCGAGCCAGCGGCGCATGGTGAGGTCGAGGTGGTTCGTGGGCTCGTCGAGGAGGAGCACGTCGGGTGCGCGCATGAGGAGGCGGGCGAGAGCGAGTCGGGTCTTTTCGCCGCCGCTGAACCGGTCGACGGGGTCGTGTTCGCGGCCGCGGAAGCCGAGGGCGTGGAGGACCATGTCGCGGCGTGCGCGGCGTTGGTACCCGCCGCGGCGTTCGAAGGTGGCGTGTAGGGCCTCCCAGCGTTCGAAGGTGGTGGGGTCGTCGAGGCCGTCGGCCTCGAGGCGCTGCAGGTCGGCTTCCATTTCGTCGAGTTCGGCGAAGGCGGCGTCAGCCACGTCGTGAATGCGCGCACCGGGCGGGAAGGTGGGGTCCTGTTCGAGCATGCCGACGACGGTGCCGTCGCGTTGCCAGGCCTGGCCGGCGTCGGGGGTCTCGCTGCCGGTGAGGATGCGGAGGATGGTGCTCTTGCCCGAGCCGTTGCGCCCGATGAGGGCGGTGCGCGCGCCGGCGCGCAGTTCGAGCGTCACGTCGTCGAGGACGAGGCGTTGCCCGTACTGCTTGTCGACCTGGCGGAGCGCGGCGAGGACCATTGCGTGGAGTGTACCGAGGGGGCGGGAAAAGGCGCGACGCCCGGTGTGCACCGGGCGTCGCGCGCTTGGACCGAGTTGCGGGTTAGGCGAAGCGCAGGTTGTCCTCGTTCTCGAGGTCGAAGGCGTGGAGGTAGCCGACGTCGACGAGGAGTTCGATGTCGTCGCCCGCCTTGACGGGTGCGTGCGGGTCGACGCGCGCCACGATATTCTGGTCGCCACCGACGGAGGCGATGATGTGCGTTTCGGCGCCGAGCGGTTCGACGACCTCGACGCGGGCGCGCACGACGTTGTCGCCTTCGGGAATGGCGGTGTAGCCCTTGAGGCCGAAGTTCTCGGGGCGAATGCCAACGTGGACCTTCTGGCCGTTGTGGCCCTGGAGTTTGCTGGCGAGTTCGTCACTGGGGAGCAGGTCGAAGTTGGCGCTCTTCAGGCGGCCGTTCTCGACGCTGCCGACCATGAAGTTCATGGCGGGGCT
>CAJXWR010000141.1 GCA_913062675.1 uncultured Trueperaceae bacterium | reverse complement strand
GAGGAAGAGCCGGTCGTGGCTGGCGGCGGTGTCGCGGAGCCGGTCGACCGCTTCGAGGGCGATGTTGAGGGCGGTGTTGAAGCCGATGGTGACGTCGGTGCCGTAGATGTCGTTGTCGATGGTGCCTGGAATGCCGATGACGGGAATCCCGTGCTCCTCGTGGAGCAGGCTCGCGCCACGGAAGCTGCCGTCGCCGCCGATGACGCACAGCGCGTCGATGCCGCGGTGGTGGAGGATGTCGGCCGCTTCCTTGCGGGCTTCGGGTTCCTGGAACCGTTTCGAGCGGGCGGTACGCAGGATCGTCCCACCGCGTTGAATGATGTTGGCGACGCTGCGCGCGCCGAGTTCACGAATATCGTTGTCGAGGAGGCCTTGGTAACCGCGGTAGATCGCGGAGACGCGTAGGTCGCGGGCGATTGCGGTGCGCACGACGGCTCGGATGGCCGCATTCATGCCGGGTGCATCTCCGCCGCTGGTGAGGACGCCGATGTGCTTGATCACCGGCAGAGTATAGCGAGCCTGACGCGCGTCGTCACTCGCTCCTGGCGGTGACGGGGTTGGGGGCGGGACGGTCATCCCGCGTCACATTGTGCCCTAGCATGCGAAGATGGCGACATGAATTTCGTCAGCGTACGAGAAGGTGCGCCCGGCGAGCGGAGGGTTGCGCTCACGCCAGGCGTCACGAAACGGTTGGTCGGCTTGGGTGCGAGCGTGCATCTCGAGACCGGCTATGGCGCGGCGCTCGACTTGGCCGACGATCTCTACACCGAGGCAGGAGCGACCTTCGGGGCGCGTGATGCCTTGCTGGCTTCGGCGGACGTGCTCGTTGCGCTGAATCCGCCGGACGAGGCGACGCTTTCCGCCCTGCCGGAGGGCGCGATCGTCATGTCGTTCCTCGATCCGTTCCGGAAGGGTGAGCTGGTCACGCTTGCGCGCGACCGGAAGTTGTCGACGCTCGTCATGGAGCTGATTCCGCGGACGAGTTACGCGCAGAAGATGGATGCCTTGTCCAGTCAGGCGAGCCTGGGTGGCTACGCTGCGGTGATTACCGCTGCAGACCGGAGCCCGAAGTCGTTCCCGATGATGAGCACGCCGGCAGGCACGATTCCGCCGGCGCGCGTGTTCGTGGTCGGCGTGGGCGTGGCGGGGCTGCAGGCGATCGCCACGGCGAAGCGCCTGGGTGCCCGGGTGGAGGCGTACGACACGCGTCCGGTCGTGGCGGAGCAGGTGCAGTCGCTCGGCGCGAAGTTCGTGGAGCTCGACGTGGGGGAGACGGGGCAAACGGAGCAGGGGTACGCGAAGGAGCTCACGCCGGAGCAGTTGGCGGAGCAGCGTCGCCAGATGGCGAAGGTCGTGGCGGGCGCCGACGTGGTGATTACGACGGCGCAGCTGTTCGGCCGTCCCGCACCCCGCATCGTCGATGCGGACATGGTGGCGGGCATGAAGCCCGGCAGCGTGATCGTGGACATGGCCGCCTCCACGGGCGGCAACGTCGAGGGCAGCGTGAGCGACGAGGAAGTCGTCGTGAACGGCATCCGCATCATTGGTTTCGCGAATCTTCCGGGCCAGGTGGCGCGGGATGCGAGTGAAATGTACGCGAGCAACGTGTTTGCGTTGATCGAGCATGCCTGGGACGAGGAGCAGGGCGGCATGGTCGTGGAGCGCGATGGCGACGAGGTGCTGAACGGGTGCCTCCTCACCCACGGCGGCGTGGTGCGTGACGAGCGCGTCGCCAAGAGCCTGGAAGGTGGTGCCTGATGAGCATGGTGTTGTTGGTCTTCGTTTTCGTGCTGGCCATCTTCTTGGGCGTGGAGCTCATCACGAAGGTGCCGAGTCAGTTGCACACGCCGCTGATGTCGGGTTCGAACGCGATTAGTGGCATCACGATCGTGGGTGCCTTGATCGCAGCGAGTAGCGATACGACGCTGGGCACGATCATTGGCGTCGCCGCGTTGATCTTCGCGACGATCAACGTGGTGGGCGGCTACCTGGTGACGGACCGGATGCTCGGCATGTTCAAGGCGAAGGGCAAGGAGTAGGCCATGGGTGCGTATCTCGATCTTGCCTACGTCGTCGCTGCCGTCCTCTTCATCTTGGGTTTGAAACTGTTGGGTCGCGCGGATTCGGCGCGGCGCGGCAACATGCTTTCGGCGCTCGGCATGCTGATTGCCGTCGTGGCCACGTTGCTGGCGGGGGACATGTCGTGGGTGTGGGTGGCCGTCGGTTTGGGGGCCGGTGCCCTGATCGGCACGCTCGCAGCACGGCTCGTCCAGATGACGGCCATGCCGGAGATGGTGGCGTTGTTCAACGGTTCGGGCGGTCTCGCCTCGATGGGCGTGGCCGCTGCGGAGTGGGTGCAAGACCCTCAGCGTGGATTGGGGACCGCTGCAGCGATTGCGGCTGCCGCCATCGTGGGTGCCGTCGCGGCTTCAGGCAGCGTGGTGGCGTGGGGCAAGCTTTCCGAAACGCTTCCCGGCCGTCCCATTCGCATTCCTGGGCAACAGTTCGTCACGATTACCCTGGCGGCCGTGGGTTTGGCGGCAGCGGCGTGGTTCGCCGTCGATCCGACGGGTACGTACGCGCCGTGGTTGCTGATTGGCTTCTCGGTCATCGCGTTGCTGCTGGGCGTGCTGCTCGTCATGCCGATCGGTGGGGCGGACATGCCGATCGTGGTGAGCCTCCTCAACGCGTACTCCGGTTTGGCAGCGTCGATGGCGGGCTTCGTGCTCGGCAACAGTGCACTGGTGGTGGCCGGCTCGTTGGTCGGCGCGTCGGGCTTCATCCTGACGAACATCATGTGCAAGGCCATGAACCGCAGTTTGACGAACGTGCTGTTCGGCGGCTTTGGTGGCGCGCCGGTCTCGTCCGGTGCCGAGATCACCGGCGAGGTCAAGCCGATCAGTGCCGAGGACGCGTACTACATTCTCGAGGCGGCGAGCAACGTGGTGGTCGTGCCTGGCTACGGCATGGCGGTTGCGCAGGCGCAGCACGTGGTGCGTGAACTGGCCGAGATGCTCGAGAAGAACGGTTGTGAAGTGCGGTACGCGATTCACCCGGTGGCGGGGCGGATGCCGGGTCACATGAACGTCCTGCTTGCCGAGGCGAACGTGCCGTACGAGCAACTCGTCGAGCCGGGCGACGTGAACCCGACGATGGAGATGGTGGACGTGGCCATCGTCATCGGGGCGAACGACGTGGTGAACCCCGCTGCGCGAGAGGATTCGAGCAGCCCGCTGTACGGCATGCCGATCATCAACGTCGATGAGGCGCGCACCACGTTCGTGCTGAAGCGGTCGATGAACCCGGGGTTCTCGGGTGTGCAGAACCCGTTGTTCTTCAAGCCGAACACGCGCATGCTGTTCGGGGATGGCAAGGCGATGGTGTCGCAGTTGGTGTCGGAGTTCAAGGACGCCCTGGGCGAGTAATTCCATGCTGGGTTGGCTGGGCGGGATGCGGTCGCGCATCCCGCCCAGTTGCTTGTGGGCGGGCTCGGTTCGGCGTGGCGTAGGCGTAACCCCGAACGTGTAATCAGGAAACTTGACACGACCACACTCAACTCCGTAGGGTTGGGGCATGGATCCCGAACGCTTCACCCAAACCGCTCTCGCCCTGCTGCAAAGCGCGCAAGGAATCGCACGCACCCGTGGCCAGCAGACGGTCGGTCCGCTCCACCTTGCCGCCGCCATGCTCGCCGATCCGAGCGGCGTCCCCGCCCGCGTCGTGGAACGCGCCGCAGGCGACCCCAAACAGGCCTACGCCGCCCTCGATGCCGCCCTCGCCAAGCTTCCCACCGTGCAGGGCGCCAGTGGTGGTGAGACGTACCTCGACGCCACCCTCAGCCAGGCGCTCGGCGCCGCCGAACCCCTCGCCGAGGCCTGGGGCGACCGCTTCATCGCCGCGGACACCCTTCTCGTCGCCCTCCGCCGCGAAGCCAGCCGCGAACTCGGCATGCTTCCGAGCGGCGACGACCTCGAAACCGCCGCCAAGAGCATTCGCGGCGGGAAGACCGTCGACGCGAAGAACGCCGAGGCCACCTTCGAAGCGCTCGACACGTACGGCATCGACCTGACCGAACAGGCACGCGACGGCAAACTCGATCCCGTCATCGGACGCGACGAGGAGATTCGCCGCACCGTCCAAATCCTGCTGCGACGTACCAAGAACAACCCCGTCCTCATCGGCGAACCCGGCGTCGGCAAGACCGCCATTGCCGAGGGCCTCGCCCAACGCATCGTCACCGGGGATGTCCCCGAAGGTCTCCATGGCAAGCGCATCGTCCAACTCGACATGGGGTCGCTCCTCGCCGGCGCGAAGTACCGCGGCGAGTTCGAGGAACGCCTCAAAGCCGTCGTGCAGGAGGTCGTCGACGCCGCGGGGGACGTCATCATGTTCATCGACGAGCTCCACACCATCGTCGGCGCCGGCAAGGCCGAGGGCGCCGTCGACGCCGGGAACATGCTCAAACCCGCCCTCGCCCGC
>CAJXWR010000140.1 GCA_913062675.1 uncultured Trueperaceae bacterium | reverse complement strand
GGCCAGCATGCGAAGCGTCGTCGTCTTGCCCGCACCGTTGGGTCCAAGGAAACCAACGATTTCACCCCGTTCGATTTCGAGGTCGAGTTGGTCGACGGCGACGAACGAGCCATAGCGTTTGACGAGACCCTGAGCGGCAAGAACCGACATGCGCGTCATCCTACCCGGGGGTCGCCGTCCACTCCGTCTTCGGGTCGCCGGCGAGGAGTGCATCGAGCGCTTCGGCTGCCGTTCGCTCCCCGCGTGTGACGGCGGCCACCTGCCGCGTGATGGGCAGGCGAAGCTCATGCGTCTGCGCGAACGCGTCCATGGCGCGTGCCGTGGCGATGCCTTCGGCCGTGAGGCCTTCGTCCAGCAGCGCGTCGGCGCTCTCGCCGGTGGCGAGCCGTTCACCGGCCGCGTGGTTGCGGCTTGCCCGCGATGTGCACGTCGCGATCAGATCGCCGACGCCGGACAGGCCGTAGAAGGTGCGCGCCCGGCCACCGAGGTGCTCGCCCAGTCGAATCATCTCGGCGAGCCCTCGCGTGAGGAGGGCAGCCTTGGCGTTCTCGCCGAGGTGCAGGGCGTCCGCCATCCCTGCGGCGAGCGCCACGACGTTCTTCGTTGCCCCGGCGACCTCCACACCCGTGGCGTCATCGTCTCTGTAGACGCGGAACGTTCGGCTCGAGAGCCAGCCTTGCACCGTCGCAGCGCGGGCTTCTTGCTCGTGGGCGACCGTGGCGGCGGCCGGGAGGCCGGCAGCGATCTCGCCTGCGAGGTTCGGTCCAGAGAGCACCACGACGGGTGCACCCGTGCGCGACGCGATGACGCTGCTCGGGCGCGTGAGGGCGGGCGCGAAGAGGCCCTTGCTGCACGACACGGCAAGGGGAATCGCTGCCTCCGTGTCGGCGATCGCGTCGAGGAGGCCATGGAGGCGGGCATTGGGAACGGCGAAAAGGACGCCGTCGACGTCGGTGAGCGCCTCGTTCAGGTTGGCGGTCGGTTGCACGCGGGTGGGGAGTTCGAGAGGCGTGCGTCCGCTTGGGTCGCGCCGCGTCAGGCGCCACGCTTCGGCGCGTTCCTTGCTGGCGCTGTACAGCGTGACGTCATGCCCATTCCTAGCCGCGAGGCTCGCGAGGACGGAACCCCACGCACCGGCGCCGAGGACGGCGAGGCGCACGAGAGGGGTTTGGGCGCTTGGCGACATTGACGCACGCTAGCAGCCGGGTACGATTCCTGTCGCGCGTTTGCCCGCCTGGCTTCGCTGGGCACGCGACACCATCATCTTCGCGGAGGGGCCATGCCCGTCTACGTGTATCGCAACCTGACGACTGGTGAGACGTTCGAGGTCGAACAGAGCATCCGGGAGGATGCCTGGACGACGCACCCCGAGACGGGAGATCCGGTGAAGCGGATCGTTCAGCCCGTGGGCATCGCCTTCAAGGGCTCCGGGTTCTACGTGAATGACTCGCGCAACACCGGCGCCAAGAACGGTGCGGCGAAATCGACGTCCGCCACGGAGGCAGGAACGAACGGTGGTGCTGCCAAGTCCGAGTCGAAAACGTCCTCGTCGGACTCGGGTTCGTCGTCGACGACGAAGCCCGCTTCATCGTCAGCCAGCTAGTTCGCTAGAACCGTCAGCGGCTGGTCGGGTCGAGCGACAACTCGATCACTTGGGGCCACAGCTTCCCCGTGACGAGCATCGTTTCCGTCTCGGGTCTCCAGGCAATGCCGTTCAAGACGGCGTCGCGTACGAGTTCATTCCGCACGTCGTTCGGAAGTACCTCGCTCAAGTCCAGCCAACCGTTCACGAGACCCGTCTTGGCGTCGATGCGGACGATCCGGTCGTCGAACCACACGTTGGCCCACACGTGGTCGCCAATGCACTCGAGTTCGTTGAGGCGTTCGAGGGGCTCCCCATCGAGGGTGACGGAAACTCTGCCGGTCGCCTCGAAGGTGGTCGGGTCGCGGAAGGTGAGCGTGTCGCTGCCATCGCTCATGACGAGTCGCGCACCGTCGAAACAGAGGCCCCATCCTTCACCGGCGTACCGGTACGTCGTCATGGGTTGGGACGTCGTCGCGAATCCATCCACGGGCCAGCGATACGCCTCGCCTGCGCGCCAGGTGAGTTGCACGAGTTCATCGCCGATGCGGGCGAGGCCCTCGGCGAACACGTCGGGTTCGAGGTAGCGAACGTCCTGCACCTCTCCGGTATCGAGGTCGACGCGGCGGAGTGAGGATTCGCCGTACAGCCCGGTGCTCTCGTACAGCGCACCGTCGTGCCACAGGAGGCCTTGCGTGAAGGCGCGTGCGTCATGCGGGTAGCGGGCGACGACGTCGTACCCGAGTTCGCGGGCCGGTTCGGGACTGCAGGCGGCCACAAGCATGAGGAGGGCGAGGAGCATCCAGCCCGTTCTCAAGGCGCGAACGAAGCGCCCCGGCGTCATGACGGCGGGACTGGGGTGGGGAAGAGGGGGCGCACCGCTTGCCACACGTCCTCGCGGACGGTGTCCTCGGGTTGGCGGGCGTCGAGGGCCGTCCATCGGGCGTCCTCGGCCGCTTGCCGGAGGAATCCGTCGCGGACGCGTTCGTGGAAGGCGAGGTCGGCGCGTTCGAGCCGGTCGGTGGCTCCTCGCGCGGCGACGCGGGCGAGTCCTTCGGCGGCTGGAAGGTCGAGGAGGAGTGTGGCGGTGGGGTGGAGACCTTGCGTGGCGTGCGTGTTGACGTCGCGGACCCAGGTTGGGTCGAGCCCGCGACCGTAGCCTTGGTAGGCGACGGAGGAGGCGGCGAATCGATCGCAGAGGACGATGCGTCCCGCGTTGAGGGCGGGGGCGATGAGGCTTCGCACGTGCTCGGCGCGGGCGGCGGCGTAGAGCAGGAACTCGGTTTCGGGTGCCATGTCGAGTTCGGGGTCGAGAAGCACGCTGCGGATCCGGTCGCCGGGGGGGGTGCCCCCGGGTTCGCGGGTCACGAGCACGTCGTGGCCACGCTCGCGGAGGCGGGCGGCGAGATGCTCGATCTGCGTGGACTTGCCGGCTCCTTCGGGTCCCTCGAAGACGAGGAAGGGGGTGGGCGTCTCGGGGGTCGTCACAAGCCGGTGGGGAGGAGCAGGAACTCGGTTTCCAGGTTGAACGTGTCGCGCAGGCGTTTTGCGAGAAGGTTCACGCCGACCGTTTCGGTCATGTAGTGACCGGCGAAGAGCGCGTTGATGCCCCGTTCGAAGGGGAGGGCGAACGTGTCGTGTTTGGGTTCGCCCGTGAGGAAGGCGTCGAGACCTTCGTCGGCTGCGGTGGCGACGTCGCGTGCGGCGGCGCCGCTGATGATGCCGAGCGTCGAGATTTCCATGGGGCCGCCGGCGTGGACGAGGACGCTTTCGCCGAGCTCCTTTTCGATTTGGTCGGCGAGATCGCGGAGGGGGATGGGGTTGGGGAAGGCACCTTTGACGCCGATGTCGTGGCCTTGCCACTGCCCGAACGGTTCGAGCTCGGTCATGCCGAGGATGCCCGCGAGGCCCCAGTTGTTGCCGAGTTCGCGGTGGGCGTCGAGCGGAATGTGGGCGGCGTAGAGGCTGATGTCGCGCTCAAGGAGGTAGCGGATGCGGCGACCCATCATGCCGGTGATGGGTTCGGCATCGCCCCAGAACAGCCCGTGGTGCACGATGAGCATGTCGGCGCCGACGTCGGCCGCTTGTTCGAAGGTGGCCAGGGTTGCGTCGACGGCGACGGCGACCTTGGCGATCTCGTCTTTGCCTTCGACTTGAAGGCCGTTGAGCGAGGGGTCTGGGTAGGTATGGATGTCGAGGGTGTCGTCTAGGTAGGCGACGAGTTCGTCTCGCTTCATGGGGCAAGCGTACCGCGGGGGCGTGGCGGTCGGGTTGCGTGGCGCGGACGTCGCGGTGGCGCTTGACTTGGCTTGCGTGCAGGGTATACGCTTGTTGATGCGCTCGCAGAAGGGGGTTCGCCCCCGCGAGCCTGGGTTCCTTGACAGTCCGGTTCGATGAATGACCCGTTGATTTCGATCATTTGGTCGTCCGACACGACGTTTTTGCGTCCGTCGGGACGGCTGGAGCGGTAGGCGGCTTTCGGGCCGAACCGCCGATCCATGATGCAGGGTTGACACGGTTGCTCGGATTTGGAATACTTGGACTTCGCGCCTCAGGGCGCTGGGTTCCTTGACAATCCGGTTCGAAAACGACCTGTCGATTCTGTTTTACACACTGCAAAACAGGCTCGCCGAAGCCAAAATTCGGCACTTGTTTTGGAGAGTTTGATCCTGGCTCAGGATGAACGCTGGCGGTGTGCCTTAGACATGCAAGTCGAACGAAGCGCCTTGGACAGATCACTTCGGTGTGAAGACTTTGGTTAGCTTAGTGGCGAACGGGTGAGTAACACGTGGGTGACCTACCTCCAAGTCTGGCATAACAGTGGGAAACTGCTGCTAATACCGGATGTGCTCGTGCCTCTTGTGGCTCGAGTAAAGTTTTTTCGCTTGGGGATGGGCCCGCGGCGCATCAGCT
>CAJXWR010000139.1 GCA_913062675.1 uncultured Trueperaceae bacterium | reverse complement strand
TGTGGCGTGGATGCAGGTCGATGTTGACGCTTGTCGCGACGCCTGCTAGCGTCAAGTATACGCGCGCTGCGTGGTGGTACGCAACCGCCACGCGACGTGAAGGCGATGACGGGACCGCGCGGTCGGACACAGCGAATCGAGAGCGAGTCGGGGACGGTGGAAGCCCGGCGAGTCGCACCGAACCGTATCCTCCCCGAGCCGCTCCCCGAACCCGGACGGTGTCCGGCAGTAGATGGAGACGGGTGGCGCCCGACATCGCGCTGGGTCCTCGCACCGCGGGCGACCATGAGGTCAGGACCGTAGGGGTCTTGACGCCGTTCGGGTGGTACCGCGCTCCACGGGGCGTCCCGACGCGATTCGCGTTGGGGCGCCCCGTTCCCTTGGCCCCGACGCAAGGAGGAACGCGCATGCAGGACGACTCACGTCACGAGGAGGCGAACCCGCTCTTCGAACCGGTTCCCAGCACCCCCGACGTGCCCGCCATGGAGAACCGCGTCATGGCGTACTGGCGGGAGCACGGCACGTTCGAACGCACCCTCGAGAAGCCCGCTCCGAAGGGCGACTGGGTGTTCTACGAGGGGCCCCCCACGGCGAACGGCAAGCCCGGGGTGCACCACGTGATCAGTCGGGCCTTCAAGGACCTCTTCCCGCGCTTCAAGACGATGCAGGGGTTCCACGTGGAGCGCAAGGGGGGTTGGGACACGCACGGCCTTCCGGTGGAGATCGCCATCGAGCAGCGCCTTGGCTTCACCTCGAAACAGGAGATCGAGCAGTACGGCATCGAGGCGTTCAACGCGCTGTGCCGAGAGTACGTGTTCGAGAACATTCAAGATTGGAACGCGATGACCGAACGCATCGCGTACTGGCTGGACCTGCGCGACCCGTACATCACGTACGACAACCGCTACATCGAGTCGAACTGGTGGGTGTTCAAGGAACTCTGGAAACGCGGGTTGCTGAGCGAGGATTACAAGACGACGTGGCACAGCCCCTCGAGCAACACGACGTTGGCGAGTCACGAAGTGTCGCTGGGCTACAAGGAGGACGTCGAGGACCCGTCGGTCTACCCGGCGTTCCCCGCTGACGCGGCGTGGCTCGAGGCGCGCGGCGTCGTTCCGCAATCCCTGACGCTTCCCATTCGCTTCCTCGCTTGGACCACCACGCCCTGGACCCTCGGCGCGAACACCGCCCTGGTGGTCGCCAAGGAGGCGACATACGCCCTCGTGGCGGCACCCAGCCGCCGGGGGGGTGGCGAGAAGAACGTCGCGTTCATCCTTGCCGCCGACCTGGTGGAGCGGACGTTCGGCGACGATCCGTTCGAGATCCTCGCGACCTTCCCCGGCTCGGCGCTCGATGGTGCACCGTACGAGGCGATCTTGCGGGGTCGTGACGATGCCGGACGCCCGTTTGCGGAGGTGCCGCGGCGCGTCGCGCTCGATCCCATGGTGAGCCTCGAGGATGGGACGGGCATCGTGCACGTCGCACCCGCGTACGGCGATCTCGAACTGGGTCGCACGCACGGGTTCGCCACGCTGTTCAGCGTGAGCCTCACGGGTGAGGTCCTGCCCGAGGTCGCGCCCCTCGATCACCCCGAGGGGGAGGATGGCCCGTACACCGGCATGTGGTTCAAGGAGGCCGACGCGAAGATCGCGGAGGACCTGCTGGAACGCGGTTTGATGTACCACCGCACCACCCTGCTGCACGCCTACCCGTTCAACTGGCGTGACGGGAAGCCGTTGATGAACGTCGCGAAGAAGTCCTGGTACATCAACACGACGCGCGTGAAGGACAAGCTGCTCGCCAACAACGACGCGATCACGTGGGTGCCGGACACGATTCGGACGGGCCGGTTCGGGAAGTGGCTCGAGAACAACGTCGATTGGGCGATCAGTCGCGAGCGTTACTGGGGGTGTCCCCTCCCCGTTTGGGAGGCGGAGGACGGCTCGGGCCAGGTGTGCGTCGGTTCGGTGGCCGAGCTCGAGGCGTTGACGGGGCGAGACCTGTCCGACCTCGAGTTGCACCGGCCGTACGTCGACGAGGTGACGTTCGAGAAGGACGGCGTGACGTACCGGCGCGTGCCCTACACGGTGGACGTATGGTTCGAGTCGGGCGCCATGCCCTACGCGCAGTACCACTACCTCGGGGAGCAGTCGAAGCCCGAGGATCGGGAACGGTTCGAACGGTTCTTCCCTGCCGACTACATTTGCGAGGCGATCGACCAGACGCGCGGGTGGTTCTACAGCCTTCACGCGCTCGCCACGCTGTTGACCGACACGGGGGACGGGCAACGCGAGCCGGGGCCGTTGGCGCACCTTGCACCCGACTCGAGCGCCTTCAAGGCCGCCATTTCGTTGGGGCACATCGTCGACGAGAACGGCGAGAAGATGTCGAAGTCGAAGGGGAACGTGGTCGACCCTTGGAGCGTGCTGGATGCGCAGGGTGCCGACGCGTTGCGTTGGTACCTGTACGCCTCGAGTCCTCCCGAGGCGACGAAGCGATTCAGTGCCGCGTTGGTGGAGGAATCGCAGCGCGACTTCCTGATGACGTTGTGGAACGTCTACGGGTTCTTCGTGTTGTACGCGAATCTCGACCAGCCGGACTTGGGGGCAACCTTGCGGCACGAGGATCGCCCCGCCATGGACCGCTGGCTCGTGTCGCGCGTGCATGACCTCACGCGCGTCGTCACCGAGCGCCTCGAGGCGTTCGACGCGACGGGGGCGGCGCGCCCGATTCGCGACTTCGTGGTCGATGAGTTGTCCAACTGGTACGTCCGTCGGAGCCGGAAGCGGTTCTGGAAGTCGCAGGATGCTGCGGACCAGGCGAGTGCGTACCAGGCGCTCCACGAGGCGCTCGTCACCGTCGCGAAGTTGCTGGCGCCCATGACGCCGTTCGTGGCGGAGGTGCTTCACGAGAACCTGGTGCGAGGCCTCGACCCGAACGCCCCGGCATCGGTGCACCTCGATGCCTGGCCTGCCTGGGATGAAGCGAAGATCGACGAGGACCTCATGGAGGACATGTCGGCCCTGATTCGCGTGGTGGAGCTGGGGCGCGCGGCGCGTGCGCAGAGTGGCGTGAAGATTCGTCAGCCCCTCCCCGCCGTGCTCGTGCGCGTCCCGAGCGAGGCGCGGCTGGCGGGCTTGCGGCGACTCGAGGCGCAGCTTCGTGACGAGTTGAACGTCAAGGAGGTGCGGTACCTCGACCCCACCGATGCGTTCCTCGACTACGACGTGAAGCCGAACCTGCCGCTGCTCGGGCGTCGCATGGGGGCGCAAATCCCTGCCCTGCGTGCAGCCCTGGCGGAGATGGACGGGCGCGCCATTGCGGTGGCGGTCGGAGCGAACGAAAGCGTGCACGTCCCGCTCGACGGGGAAACCGTGGAGCTCGAACCCGAAGCGTTCCTGCTCGATGCGCGGAGCCCCGAGGGGTACGCGGCCGTGGAGGAGCGCGGTTTCCTGGCGGCGCTCGACGTGACCCTGACCCCGGAATTGCGGCGCGAGGGGATGGCGCGGGATGCGGTCCGCTTCGTGCAGAACGCGCGCAAGGATGCCGGCTTCGACGTGTCGGACCGGATTGCCGTGCAGTGGTGGAGCCCTGAACCGACGGTGGCGGAGGCCATGCTGGCGCATGCGGATGCGATTGCCGAGGAGGTGCTCGCCACGTCGTTCGTTCAGGTCGACGATGCCGAATCGTTGGATTCCGAAGCGTTCCGGGTGGAGGGTGACCTCGAGGGGGACGGTTCGGCGGAGGTGCGGGTCGCGCTTCGGCGCGTTTCGTGACCGAGGCGTGAAGCCGGTGGCATCGTCCCCTGCGCCCCCGCGAAATGCGGGCTAGACTACCGACGTTAGGGGTGCGCGTCGACGCAACGACGCATCACGCGCGCACCGTGCCGTTAGGAGGCAAGACATGAAGATTGGCATCAATGGGTTTGGTCGCATTGGTCGGCAGATTTTCCGGATCGCGCATGAGCGCGGAATGGAGATCGCGCTGGTCAACGACCTGACCGATAACGCGACCCTCGCGCAACTGCTTCGCTACGACTCCAACTACGGGAAGTTCGCGGGAAGCGTGGAGCACGACTCGGAGCATCTCATCGTCGAGGGTCGAAAGATCCGCGTGACGGAAGTCCGCGACCCGGCCGAACTGCCGTGGGGCGAGCTGGGCGTGGACGTCGTGGTGGAGTCCACCGGCCGTTTCACGAAGCGTGCCGATGCGGCGAAGCACCTCGATGCGGGTGCGAAACGCGTGTTGATCAGCGCGCCCTCGCCCGATAGCGATTTCGACATGATGATGGGCGTCAACCACGAGCAGTTCGACCCGGCGCAGCACGTGGTCGTGTCGAATGCCAGCTGCACGACGAACAGCCTCGCACCCGTCATGAAGGTGATCGACGAGACGTTCGGCGTGGAGAACGCCATGATGACGACGGTGCACAGCTACACGAACGACCAGATGCTGCTCGATGGTCCGCACAAGGACCTGCGCCGCGCGCGGAACGCTGCGACGAACA
>CAJXWR010000138.1 GCA_913062675.1 uncultured Trueperaceae bacterium | reverse complement strand
AAGCGCGTATGTCGTGCAAACGGCATCGAGGGTTCGAATCCCTCTCCCTCCGCCAACGCCAACGACGGTCGGTGCCCCGCTGGGTACCGACCGTTTTCATGGACGCCGTGCCCCGCGCGCTCGATGCAAGGCGCGCGTCCCGCTGTAGAGACCCGCACATGAAGATCGCGTGGATAAGTGACCCCAACGTTGCGCCAGCACCCAATCAAAATTCTGGAACTCGGATGATCGAAGACGAGGACACGAACGAGCGCCGTGCTCGCCACACCACCTGGCTTCAAGGCGCTAGCTCAAGTCACAAGTGCGCCGCTAGCATGCAGCCGCTTCTCCGATATCCATGCTTAGACGCAGTTCATCGAATCACGTGAACCAAGGTCTGTCAGAGGGGGAACTTCCCCAGTAGCCCGCGCGACCTCACCAAGGCGATTAGCGCCATGCATACGTCGCAGATTCGGGAGTCGTACCCATCTACAACAGCAGCCGATTGCGTCTGGTACTCCCGCATCTGTAACGAGGCGGGACTCCGCAAACCTGTCCCAGCCTTGACGTGCCATTATGGAGGCATGAAACGCTTTCTCGTAGTCGCACTATCCTTCGGTGTCTTGACTGGCTGTTCGCCCACCATTAGTACAAACGTTACGACCCTTCAGGCCGCACCAACTACGCCCTCGACGGAGGACCTCCGGGTGTTCGTAAGCCCCGACCGAGTCGAGCGTTCCTATGTCGAGATTGCGATTGTGTCGGCTGAGACCTACAGCGCGGAAAGCGATGAGCTGATTGAAGCGCTTCGTACTCGGGCTAGGGTCCTCAACGCAGACGCATTGATTTTGACGAACCGAACCGAGTCAAACGAGGGCTACTACTTCGCCGGTGGTGTGGCCTTAGCGGCTATCAAAACGGTCCAAGAGGCCCTAGCCATCATCTACACCGACTAGAGCGACACCCCTTCCCGAAGCATCCGCGGACCTTCGGAACGCACAACATTTTTGGCGAGGGTCACAGCGGACCTCATGGATAGGGGCTGGTGGCTGCGCTGCAGTGAGTGCATATCTGCGTGTGCCATCGGGGGGATTGGCTACGCGCGCTCTGGCTTGAGCCCACGATATTGAGCGTTGTGACAACACCCATAGCCACGCCAGAGCGTTGCCAAGAAACGCGGCGAGATCGCGTCTTTGCGATCCGTGGCATGTTCACGCATTGCTGCGACGCGCCCACGTGTCCATCGTGCTCGGTTGTGACATGGCAGGCATGCTCTCGCCACGCCCAACGCAAATAAACAGACCAGCACGTCTTCCACAGTCAACGCACCGGACTCGTACGGGTACAGCCCATTCCTGATAAGTACGGACCGAGCCTTCAGCGCCCGCATTTCCTCAACCGTCGCTTCATCATCCAGCACCCTGGTTGAAGACTGCCTCCACGCATGCGGGACACCGCCCGCCAGGAGACATCTAGATGGGTTCCCCGCAACCGCACGGAGCCCAGACCCATCCGGCTTCGGCGCCTCACACATACGCGACACCCGCATCTCGGAATTCCCATTTTCGTCTTAGCTTGTGGAATGTTCGTACGTCAACGCGGAGAATACATCGCCAACTTGGAAATAGTTGTTGGCCTACACATGCGGACTTAGCTGCTGGGCATCTGTCGAATTTCCAACATCGTATGCGAACTAAGTAACCATCTGGAAAGCGCGTATGTCGTGCAAACGGCATCGAGGGTTCGAATCCCTCTCCCTCCGCCAACGCCAACGACGGTCGGTGCCCGCGCGGCACCGACCGTTTTCGTGGGCGGCAACCGTTTTCGTGGGCGCGGACCGTCTTCCTCGGCGTCGCCCGTGTTCGTGGAGGTCGTGCCCGGCACGCTCCACGTTCACGACTGCGGTGCGTGGCCGATGCGCGCTGCTGGTCGCCTACCGGGCGGGGCGACCCGACCACGAAGGGCGCACGTGGCGGTTCGAGCCGTGAGCGGTTCGAACCGTGAGCCGTTCGTGCCTCGGACCGATGGACGGATCCTGCCGTGGAAGCCCCACCTGGCCCAGTTCGTATCGCGTTCGCTCTCCACCAGCGGGCGTGTCCCGACACCCGTCGCATCTCGCCCCCACGTGGCGGCGATCCCGCAGGTCGAGCCGCGCGAACGTCACGACGAACCTTGGGCTGCACGGTTCACGCCCCACCATCGCACCGGGAGCCGAGGGTGCAACCTGCGCACGGCGCTGAATGCTTCCCGCTCGCTGGACGCCTCGCCGACCTCGGGCCATGCCCGTACGCACGGCGACCGCACCGGTACGGCGATGGATCGCACCGGTTTGCTTCGTTCGGCGCTTCGAATGATTGCGGGGTTCCGTATAGTTGGGGGGTACGACGAATCCATTCGGCGTTCGAAGAGCGGACCTCGCTCTGGAGGTGCACGTGAAGACGTTCCCGAAGCTCGTTCCACTGCTGATTCTCGCTGCCGCCGTCGGCTGCAGCGCTCCCGACGGTGGGACTCCGACGACGACGCCCGTGACGAAAGTGACGCCGAGCGACGACTTGGCACAACGCATTGCGGAGGCTTCGAACGGCGCCGTTCTCGAGTTGGCGGCCGGTACGTATACGGTGACGCCTCCCCTCGTGATCGATTCGCCGATCACGCTTCGAGGCGTCGATGCGAATCGAGTCACGATCACGAACGACCCTGCTGGACCCGAGGCCGAGGGTGAGCGCGCGACGCCAAACGCACTGGGAGACGGCCCCACGATGGTCGAGGTCCGGTCCGGTACGTTCTCCGCGTCGGGCATCACGTTCGCGTTCGAGGGCACATACGACAGCAACGTCGTCACCGTGCGCGATACGACGGTCGACATCACGAACTCGGTCTTCACGGGAGGGATTCGCACGCAGGAGACCATCGACGCGGAGACGTACCTTGGAAATGGTCTCGATCTCCTCGGCTCCTCGGAGGGAACCATCCGCAACGCTCGTTTCAGGTCGAACGATGGTGACGGCGTTCGGATTGCCGGCACGTCGTCCGCGACGGTCGAAGACAGCGAAGCCTCGGAAAACGCGATCGGAATTACCGTCGAAAACAGCGCGACGGCGGTCCTGCGAAATAACGAAACGAGCCGAAACTCGGCCTGGGGAATGCTCTTCTTCTCCGAGTCATCGAGTACGGCGTCCGGGAACGACGTGAGGAACAACGGTGATACGGGCATCATGGTGCGCGCGAATACCGAAGCCGCGCTCGCGGGGAACACCGTGACGGGGAACGGCGGCCGAGGCATCTTGGTGGACGGCAGTGCATCGGCGAGTCTGTCCGGAAACACCGTCACCGACAACGGGAATACGGGAATCGATTTCTTCGAGAACGCATCGGGGTCGATCGAGGAAAACTCGATCGGCGGAAATGGCGGGGACGCCGGGATCGGCATCGGTTCGAGCGAAGCCATCACCATTCGCGACAATTCGATTTCGGACGACGGCGACGTCGGACTTCGCATCCGCTCGGGTGCGATGGCGTCCGTGAGCGGAAACGTCATCGAAGGTTCGCGACTCTCGGGCATCCGCGTCGACGGCGACGCCCAGGTGTCGATTCGTGACAACGACGTCTCGGGAAACGGCCAGTCGGGCATATCCATCGGGGGCACCGTGCAGGGCAACTTCGACGACAACGTGGTGACCGACAACGTCGTCGGGTTTCGCATCGTGGACTCGGCGACACCCGACGTCAGCGGCAACACGATCAGCCGGAACCAAGTCGGTGTCGCGTACTACGGCGAGGCCGGCGGAACGATGAACGACAACGCACTCGAGGCGAATGAACGCGAAGGCATCGTCACGTGGGATTCCGCCCAACCAAGCATCACGAACAACGACGTGACGGGGAACGGCTCGTGCGGCGTTCGCATCAACGACACCTCACGACCGACCCTTGCTGGCAACACGTTCGACGGCAATGGATCGGGAAGCGTGTGCCCGTGACGAACCCCATGACCGGGCCCCGTAGGGAACGCTTGGGAACGGTTCCAGGAGACCTTGGGACGTGACGCTCGCGGTGTGAAAACGTGGGGTTCCTAGGGGCACCGGTGCAAACGCGCAGTTCGGCACCCATGTTCGTGCGGTCGGGCATTCCACGAAGGGCCTCGCGCTTGCCGTTCTCTGCGCCGCATGCGAACCGGATGGCGAACGAACACGATGCGCGCGTAGCATCCATCGTCGTTGCGAGGCGAGCGATCTCGATGACGTTGGAAAGGACGTCGGGGGAATCTCGTCCCCCGTCGCGCGCGGCTGAACCGATGCCGCGCCGACGGTCGCCGGCGTGCCGACGAGTGCAGCCCGAGCAGCCTACGAATCCGGAGACGTCGGGTACGTCCCCTCACGCCATCGAATGACGTAACGATTCTCCGAGATCTCGCGGTACGGGCCTCGCAGACGGATCGTCTTCCCTCCCAACGGTCGGTACCCACGCGGCACCGACCGTTTTCGTGGGCGGCGCCCCACGTGCGGGGCGCGTGCCATGCTGAGGGCATGACGCTGCTGTTC
>CAJXWR010000137.1 GCA_913062675.1 uncultured Trueperaceae bacterium | reverse complement strand
GTTCAACGCGTGACTAAGAAATTCCGACCGTGTCATATGCCAACTTGCACGGCCTTACTATTTTGTTTTACTTGAGTTGGAACTGAATGGTTGTGAACCATAGTTTGCTCATGGAAATTGCAGCTTCTCGACGACGCGCGCTGCGCCCCCACCGTCGACCAGGTCCGCCCCGCGGGTGACGAATCGCTCACACACCGACGGTCGCGTGACCATCGTCCGCACCGCCCCCCGCAGGTCACGGTCACCCACAGGCGCATCAAGGACGATGGCGACCCCATCGGAGGCAAGCTTGGTGGCGATGCGCCGCTGGTTGGCGGCGACGACCGCCGCGATGATCGGCGTCCCGACGGTGAGACACTCATAGACGGTGCTCGAGGCGGTGGTGAGCACGAACGGGGCGGCCATGACGAGCAGCGGGCCGGCCTGACCCAGCGCACCCACCAAGCCGTTCACGACCAAATCCAATCCACCCGACACGTCGAGCGCCGTAGCCATCGGAAGGATCGCGGCGATGAGGACGACCGACTCCCAGTTAATGGCGCGGTACGCCCCATCCATGGACACCGCACCCACCACCACCATGGCGACCGCGGCGGCCAGCACCGCGATGGCGTTCGGCACCACGCCGAGCGTCATGACGACCAGCATGGCGAGCAGCACGGCAATGGCAGCGGGCGCGCGCCGCGTATCGCGCGCAAACCGTTCCCACTCCCTCGGCGCGCCCACCACGATCAGATCGGTGCGCGCCGTGGCAACCCGGCGGTGTGCGGCCGGTCCGCCTGCCAGGAGGAGGGCGTCCCCCGCACGCAGCGTCACGTCGCCAAGGTTCCCGTGAAGCCGTTTCGAACCGCGCTTCACCGCCACGACCGTGGCGCGCGTCCGGTCGTGCAAACGGCTGTCCACCAACTTCCGGTCCACGTAGCGCGAGTCGGGCGGCAGGATCGTCTCGATGAGCATGAGCGGTTCCGGGAGCGGCATGCGGTCCTCATCGACGATCCGGATTGCCGCTGCCGACGCGAAGGCATCGAGCTCCTCTCGCGAAGCCAGAATGTGCAGGACGTCGCCTGCTCGCATGAGCGTGCCAGGCTCCGCGCGACGCACGAAGCGATCCTTCCCCTCGCGGCTCTCCACCGCCAGCACGGTCACCCCGAAGCGTGCGCGCACGTCCGCGCTCGCCATCGTCGTGCCGGCCAGCATCGTGCCCGCAGGAATCTCCACCTCGTGCAGGTGCGTATCCACGCCGTATCGCTTCGCAAGCCCGGCCAGGGAGCGCGCCTGCACGCCCGAACCGGCTTCCTCCACGTCCGGATGGCTCGGCAGCAACCGGCGACCGATGGTCGCCATGTACGTCACACCGACCGTCAGCATGACCAACCCGACGGGCGTGAAGGCGAAGAAGCTGAACGGCTCCTGCCCCACCGACCGGAGTTGATCGGCGACCACCAGGTTGGGGGGCGTCCCAATCAGCGTCAACATGCCACCCAGCAGACTGCCGAACGCAAGCGGCATCAGGAGACGCGAAGGTGCCATGTCGGCATTGCGTGCCAGCGCCACGACCACGGGGAGCAGCACGGCGACCGTGCCGGTGGAGGAGAGGAAGGCCGACAACACGGCGCTCGTGAGCATCGTGGCAATCAACAGGCGCGTCGACCCGCCCCCCGCCAAGCGCGAGAGGACGTCACCCAACCGGTCCGCAACCCCCGTCTCGAACAGGCCTGCCCCCACGACGAACAAGCCTGCAATCATCAAGGTGAGCGGTTCTGCGAACCCGGCGAGCGCCTCGCCCGGCGTGAGGATGCCCATCAAGGCAAGCGACAGCATGGCGATCAGCGCGACGAGGTCCAGGCGGAACCGGTCGCTCGCGAAGGCGGCGACGGTCAGGCCCAGAACGGTGAAGACGAGCGCCGCGTCGGTCATGCATCCTCACCCTGTGCGTTCGCCGCTTCGCCTTCCTCCACCGCCGCTGGTTGCTCCGGTGCGGGGCGCAAGTCGATGCCGTTCACGGCGTTCGCTGCCGCCTCGGCGCCGTCGCGCACGATGCGCTCGATCGCATCCGCCGCCGCGTCGATGACGTCGGCGAGCAGGTCCCGCTCATCGGGTGCGAAGCGGGACAGAACCCAGTTCTCGGTCGTCCAGCGGGGTGGGGGACGGTCGATCCCAATCTTGAGGCGCACGAAGTTCGGGCCCAAACGATCGATGATGTCCCGAACGCCCTTCTGGCCACCCGCCCCGCCCCCTTCGCGAATGCGGAGTCGACCGAGCGGAAGGTCGAGGTCGTCATGCACCACGAGAATCTCGCTTGGATCAATGCCATTCCGCGTGGCCACCGCCTGCACCGCCGCGCCGGACAGGTTCATGAACGTACCCGGCTTCAGCAGTTGCAGCGTCCCGACGCGCGCCTCGTCACCCTGCCGACCGGTACGGAACGACGTGGCGTGACGACGCGCGTAGGCGTCCACAGCGAGAAACCCGGCGTTGTGCCGGGTTTCCGCATAGCGTGGTCCGGGATTGCCCAGCCCCACGATGAGTCGCACGGAGGGGTCTCCTTACGCTTCGTCCTCGGACTCGGCGGCATCGTCTTCATCCTCGCCACCGCGACCAATGACCTCGGGTTCGACGCCTTCCTCTTCACTCGGCTCCGCTTCCGTCTCGACGCGGGGCGGCACGACCGTCACGATCGTCAGGCCCTCGTCATCGAGCACCTCGGCGGTATCCGGAAGGAGTTTGGCGACGTCGCTGATGTGCACGGCGTCCCCAATCTCGAGCTCGGTGATGTCCACCGTCACGTCGGAAGGAATCTCGCTCGGCAGGACGTTGATGCTGATCTCGCGGCGCTGGACGTACAACTGTCCACCCGCACGTTGACCCGCGGACGTGCCTTCGAGCGTGATGGGCACCGCCACCTGGACCTTCTGACCCTTCGTGATGGCGTAGAAGTCCACGTGGATGGGGATGCGCTTGCGCTTGTCCATCTGCACTTCGCGCACGAGCACGGGGTGGTTCTCGCCGTCGACCTCGAGGTCAATCAGGCTCGAGGTGCCCTGGTTGCGGAACACCTTGTCGAACGCCTTGCGTTCCACGTCGACGGTGAGGTGCAGTTCCTTGTTGTACACGACGGCGGGCAGTCGCCCCTGGTTCCGCAGGGCGCGGTTCGCTCCAGCCGTACGCGAGGTTGCTTCGAGCTTCATTCTTGCCTCCCATGGCCGTCACGCGCACGTAGGGCGTCGCGCGACACAACGCGCAAGGATACGACGTGGGGCGCTTACGAATCAACCCATGACGCACCGCGCGCCGTTCAGCGATTACCCGCTGAACAGCGAACTGACGCTGGTGTTCTCGTGCACGTTCCGAATCGCCTTGGCGAGCAGGGGTGCGACGGACAGCACGTGCACGAACGGGTGCGTTTCCCCGTCGATGAACGGCACGGAATCGGTGACGATTACCCGGTCGATCGCCTCGTGCTCGAGTCGCTCGAGCGCGGGTGGGGTGAACACCGGGTGGGTGGCAGCCACGGTCGCTCCGGGTTTCGCTCCGAGGCGCAGCAGCGCGTCGATGCCGCGCCGCATCGTGCCAGCCGTCGAAATCATGTCGTCGATCATGATGGGACGCAGCCCCTCCACGTCACCAATCACGTGCGTGACCTCGGTTTCCGTGGGGCTCTTGCGACGCTTGTACAGCATGGCGAGCGGCAGGTTCAGGTAGTTGGCGAGGCGACGCGCTTCCGTGGCGCGCCCCACGTCGGGACTCACGACGACCGCGTCGGACAGGTCGCCCTGCGCGAGGTGATCGCCCAGGATGTCGAGCGCGGTGAGGTGATCGACGGGTACGTCGAAGAACCCTTGAATCTGGCCGGCGTGCAGGTCGATGGTGATGACGCGATCCACACCCGCCGTGGTGAGCAGGTTGGCGACGAGTTTGGCGGTGATGGGTTCGCGGGCGGACACCTTCTTGTCTTGCCGCGCGTACCCGAAGTAGGGAATGACCGCGTTGATGCGCCAGGCCGACGCGCGTCGCAGGGCGTCGGCGAGGACGAGAACCTCCATGAGGTTGTGGTTCACCGGTGCGCTGGTCGACTGGATGATGTAGCAGTCCGCGCCCCGTATGCTTTCGTCGATCTCGATGCGGGTCTCGCCATCGGGGAAGTTGGAGACCGAGCCGGAGGAGAGCTCCATGCCCAGGTGGCGGGCGACGGCGTGCGCCAGGTCGGGTGTGGCGGTGCCGCTGAACAGTTTGACGTCGTCGCCAACCCTCATGCGCACCCTCGCGAGGGAACCACAGACTTGCGGGGGGCGTGGGGGTCACGGTTCAGGGTTTGCACGGGTCACCTCGCTGGTTTCGTCAGGCTCGGTGTGGCCGAACGCCTTGCCGTGCTGGCGTCACCACCCAAAATGCGCCGTTTCACCGCCGAGCATACCAAGGGGGGAGGGGGGCGCATCGCCCCCCTCCCGTCGGGTTCGTGATGGTGGCCCGGCGTGCGTCAGCGGGCGTACTGCACGGCGCGCGTCTCGCGCACCACCGTGACTTGCACCT
>CAJXWR010000136.1 GCA_913062675.1 uncultured Trueperaceae bacterium | reverse complement strand
AACAGCATTGAACCCCCAAGTGCAAAACTGAGGATTAGTATTGACGAACGAGAAAGAAAAATCAATGCCCGCAATTCAATGCATGTGCTGGCGGAAAAGGCCAGAAACGATGGTCGGGAGATGTGGAACAACGGTGGCGCCACGATCTTCCTAAAGTACGGAAGCGACGATCGCTAGTTGGACGAATGGGACGATACGGACATGAAGCGCGTACTCGAAGAGGACGACGTCGTTCGGCGAGAAACGGTTCGGCTACCCTCCGGGGCCAAACTTCCGCAAGCGTCTCCCGGTGTCGTGTCGCTAATCGAGGTCGAGGGGCATCGCGTTGCTCTGAACCCCATCCACCACCAAGCACACGTACCCTGCCCCAACGCCACCTGGATCGAGAAAGGTGATGCGGCGGGCCGACCACGTCTCGGCAGCCAGCGTCAGGCCGTCACTGCAGTCGCTCAGAGCACTCACGATCAAGGTCGAGCCGTCGACCGTGCCACTTGCACCATCGCCGAACCCGCGCCCTTGAAGCACGATGGCTTCACCCGCAACGCTCGGTAGCGAGACCGTCACGATGGTCGGTTTCAACCCGGCTGCGGGGGGTGCAACGGGAAGGCATGCGGTCAGGGTAAACACGCCGAGACCCATGAAAAGGACGCGCAACCAGACGCGAGCAGGGGAACGTCTCGAGCTCCGTGCAGGGAGGAGAGGCATGTCTAAGGGTACGTGCAGCATGCCACCGCGTCAACGGCATGCGCACGGTCGACGTTCGCACCGTGCGCATGCCAAAAGGACCTGCGTTCCCTCAAACGATTCAGCCTTCGCCGTTCGCCACAGGTAGCCGGTAGGGGAGATACTCGGGTTCCCAGAACCGCTCCCGGACGTATGCGTCGCGCTCGGCGTGATCCATCGCGACGACGTCGTCGTCGCGCGCGACGCCATCCTCCACCGCCGCGTCCATCACCGCTGCTGCAACCTCGATGCTCACGTCCCGCATCGCCGATACCGATGGGTACACGCGCTCGGCTGCATGCCGCTCCGTGTACGCCGCAAGGGCGTACGCTCCCGCGAGCACCATGCCGTCGGTCACCGTCGACGCCCGCGCGAGCACCGCACCAAACCCCAGACCGGGGAAGATGAACGCGTTGTTGCCCTGGCCAATCGGATACGTCACGCCATCGAGCTCGACTGGATCGAACGGACTCCCGGCCGCCACGAGCGCGTGACCCTCCGTCCAGCGAAGCACATCCTCCGGCAGGACCTCCGTGTTCGCCGTCGGGTTCGAGACGGGGAAGATGATGGGGCGTTCGTCGTTCTCCAGGACCGCCTTCACGACCTCTTCACTGAACTGGCCCCCCTGGCCCGAAAGGCCGATGAGTGCCGTCGCGCGAAGCCCACGCACCGTATCGAGCAGTCCCGCCGTCCCCCCGCCCTGCGTCCAGCTCGACACTATCGCTTCCGGCAGTGCGTAGGGCTCCTTGTACGCATCAAGTTCGCGGCCATCGTGTAGCACGCCCCGTGAATCGAGGACCGCCACGCGCTCCCGCGCCTCGTCACGATCCAACCCCTCGCGCACCATGCCCTCCACGATCGCCCACGCCACGCCAATCCCGCCGGCACCTGCACCCGAGATGACGACACGTTGATCGCTCAATCGTGCTCCCTTGATGCGGCACGCCGACAACAACCCTGCGAGGATGACCGCGCCCGTCCCTTGAATGTCGTCGTTGAACGAGGGCAACACGTCGCGGTACCGCTCGAGCACCGCGAAGGCCGTGTCCTTCGACAGGTCCTCCCACTGCACTAGCGCCTTCGGGTAGCGCGCGCGGACCGCGTCGACGAACGCATCGAGCACCTCAAGGTACGCCTCGCCCTGCAACCGTTCGCTGCGCACCCCCAAGTAGTGCGGGTCGTTGCGCAACGACGCTCGGTTCGTCCCGACGTCGAGTGCCACGGGCAGCGTCTTGTCTGGACCCAAGCCTCCCGCCACCGTATAGATGGCGAGTTTGCCAATCGAAATCGCCATGCCGCCCCACCCCTGATCCCCAATCCCGAGGATGGCCGACGCATCGGTCGCCACGATCAAGCGCACGTCATCGAGCGGCACGTTCGCCAGGGCGTCCGCCGCACGCGGCGCACTCTCCGCCGTGAGGGTGAAGCCGCGCGGCACGCGGTAGATCGAAGAGAACGCCTGCACCGCCGTCCCCACCGTCGGGGTGTAGATGATGGGCAGCACGCGTTCAAGGTGACGCGCCACGAAGGCGAAGAACAGAACCTCGTTGCGGTCCTGCAAGAGCCGCAGGAACACGTGCCGCTCGAGCGGATCCTCGATCTCGTCGTACCGCAACTCCAGACGCGCCAGTTGCCCGTCGAGGGTGTCGACCTGCGGGGGCAACAAGCCCTCGAGGCCCAGTGCGACGCGTTCACGCTCGGTGAAGGCCGTCCCCTTGTTCAGCAGGGGAAGGCGAAGCAGTTGAAAACCATCGACGAATGGCTCGATGAAGCGCGAGCCGGATGTGTCGCGACGAACGTCGTAGAAGCGACTCAGTGCCATGGAGAACCTCCCGGAAACATGACCTGTAACGCGTGAGCATAACGTCGTGCGCCGGGGAGGGCGCCATGCTTGCCAGCCGCCCTTCGGGGGTACGGCACGTGAGCGAGTATGCTCGGGCGCGTGAGTCACTTCTTCGCCTACCTCGCGCGCATGAAGTTCATTCAGCGCTGGGGCCTGATGCGCAACACGCAAGTCGAGAACATCCAGGAGCACAGCCTGCAAGTGTCCATGATCGCGCACGCGCTGGCGGTGCTGAAGAACACCCGCTTCGGTGGCGACGTGAACCCCGACCGTGCAGCCCTGCTCGCCGTGTTCCACGACGCCGAGGAGGTCATTACCGGTGACCTTCCGACCCCCATCAAGTACTTCACGCCTGAAGTGGCCGACGCGATTGGCGGGGTGGCCGACGTCGCCCGCAACCGCCTGCTCGACATGCTGCCCAGCGATCAGCGTGACGCCTACACGCCGCTCTTCTTCGCGCAGGAGGATGACGCCGAAGCGTGGGCGTGCGTCAAGGCAGCGGACAAGCTCGCCGCCTACTTCAAATGCATCGAGGAGCACAAGGCGGGCAACGCCGAGTTCGGAAAGGCGGAGGAAGCCATCCGGAGTCAGCTCGACCGGCACCCCGACCCTGCCGTCGCCGCGTTCCTTGAGGAGTACGAGGCGGGGTTCCGCCTGACGCTTGACGAGTTGAACTGACGCTTCCATCCGCTGGGAGTTCCACTGCGCGTCTTGGTCTGGCCGAGTGCGTTGGGGGCAGCGTCTCGGGTGTCGGATTTGTTGACACCTGAAGTCCCTGCCGGCTTCGGAATGCCGTGCATCAAGCTGGAGTGACTCTCGATCCCGTCCCTCTCGTTGTGGGTACCCATTGGCCTTCGTCTGGTCGAAGGCGAATCCGTCACAAGCGAGGATGTGGCGCGCCAGTCGTATTGCCCCTACGCTCGGCCTGGCTGGGTGGAAGCGGTCGAAGTCTCAATTTGCCATTCGTGGTACCCATATAAGTTGACCCATTCATACGCCTCGACTTGGCACCACATTCGCCAACCCGCTTTGCGCAATCCATAGCACTAATTGACCCCAAAGGAATGTCCATAGCCGTGAAGCAGGACGGAGGCGAGGGCTGGTTGGGAAAGGTCGTGGTGGACGAACAATCCAACCGAAGTGTGGATTCGTCGCGGTGCGTCGGTGATTGGATGGGAGCGTCACGGCATGATCCTTCGACACGTGTGGCGCGACGATGAGAACCAGGTGGTCCGTTGGTGCCGAAAACAAAACCTCGATGGGTGGGGGAGACGCTCTGAAAGCCTCCGGTCCGCACTCGAATCAGGAAATGCGGCTAGGTCAAGGGTGGGCGTGCGTCAACGAATCACTCCCCATCCGTGCGAGCATCGCGAATCCGCTGCCGAGCCACGCGCGGTTGGGCGGGCAATCCCGCGGCTTCGCGCCGCGGCTTCGCGCGTGGTGGCTAGGCTGAACGCGCCGAGGATGCATAGCCCCGCGATGGAGAATCAATCGCTCGCATCGTCGAGGAGCGCAGGGGAGCACAATGGCGCCGTGACGCCTCACCAGTACCGTGGATGGTGAAGCGCGTCGACATACCGCGGCACGCTCGTGAACCGCATGGGTGAGGCGATGTCGCTCAACCATTGTCCCAGCCAACCTTCGGCATGCGTGAGCGGGAAGGGCGCTGGGCCCAGCGACGGATCGGCGGGTCCAAAGCCGAATCGACCGTAGTCGTTGGGATCGCCATACGTGAAGGCAGCGTGTGCCTCACGGCGACGCAGCTCGTCGAGGCCTCGCGTGACGAGGGCGCCGCCCAGGCCTTTACCTTGCGCTCGTGGAGCAACGGCGAGGGGTCCGAGAAGGAATGCGCCTCGAGCGTCACCGCCGAAGCGTAGGCGCGAGAAGATCGCGCCCCCAATGAGTCGCCCGTCCTGCGTGGCGATCAATACGACACGTTCGTCGTCGGCAGTTTCGAGAAGGTTGCGAG
>CAJXWR010000135.1 GCA_913062675.1 uncultured Trueperaceae bacterium | reverse complement strand
GGTGCACCACATGGCGTACGAACCTGCGCGAAACGCTCGCATCATGGCGCGCGAAGCCAGCCGAGACACCTTCCCCGTGCGGGTTTGGGCGTGCCTCATGCAAGAAGAACTCGAATCCGCCGAACGCCTGGGCGTGGCGACGGGGCAGGGGGGCGACCGCTACGTCGTGGGCGGCGCGAAGTTCTTCGTCGACGGAGCGCTCGGTAGTCTGTCCGCGTGGATGCTTGAACCGTATGCACGACACGGGGGGACCGGGATGGCGCTCACCGACCCAGCCACGCTGAAGGAGCGTGTCGGCATGGCCATCGAGGCGGGACTCGTTCCCGTCGCGCATGCGATTGGTGACGCAGCCGTCCGTACCCTGCTCGACGCCTACGAGGCGCACGAGGAAGCGTGGCGAGCGGCGGGGTTGCTGCCCCGCGTCGAACATGCGCAGCACGTTCACCCCAACGACGTGATGCGGCTCGGTCGAATGGGGCTCATCGCCTCCATGCAGCCCGTCCACCTCACGTTCGATGCCGCGACGATCCATGACGCCCTGTTCGATCGTATGGACCGCGCTTACCCCATGCGCAGCCTCGCCGAGGCCGGCGCCATCCTCGCGTTTGGGAGCGATACGCCCGTGGCGCCCCCCGACGTGGTCGCGAACCTGAGGGTCGCCGTCGACCGGACCGGCTTCGAGGGCCTCGTGGTCAACCCGGGCGAGGCGATCACGGCGCGGGAGGCGGTGCTGGCCCACACGCGTGGAGCGGCGCACGCCATCCAACGCGCCGGTACGTCCGGCGTTCTGCAACCCGGTGCGGATGCGGACCTGACCGTCTGGTCCCATGATCCCGTGGCAGGCTTGCCTGCTGAGGGACACGTGGTGGCGACGGTCGTGGCGGGCCGCTTCACGCACCGCGCGTAGCTTGGGTTCTCGTGCGGTGCGTCAGGCGTGGATGGCGAGCTCGCTCACGCGACCTCGCGCGGGTCGCGAGGCCAGGAACCAGGCTGCCTCGGCCAGCGCCTCGAGTTGAATCCAAGCCGTCGCATCGGCATCCGGCATGGCTGCACGGTTGGCGGGCGTGTCGAGCGTCCCTTGGGGAATCAGGATCGATACGCCCACACCGCTTGGTTCCACCTCCGCGCGGACCGAACGCAGGTACGCCTCGAGGGCAGCCTTGGATGCGGCGTAGGCGGGTACGTTCTTCGCGCCACCCGATGCTCCTGCGGACACCCCAAGGACCATGCCTTGACCCGCATCCACGAGGGCGGGAAGGAAGGCCGTCGTGAGGTTCACGGCGGTCCGCAAGTTCAGGTCGAGCTGACGTTCGAGCGTGGCAGGTTCGAGCGTCAGCGCCGAACCTGCTGCGAAGCCACCCGCGACGTTCAACACGGCATCGGTGGCACCCCACGTTTCGGCTGCGAGGGTGGCCACGCGCTGCGCATCGGACGGTTCGGTCAGGTCGGCCTGCACGATCTGCGCATCGGGAAACGCCGCTTGCGCTTCCGCCACGTCACCACGGACGGGCAGGAGCAGGCGGCACCCCTGGCGCGCGAAGTGCCGGGCGATCACCGGCCCCAAGCCCCCCGTGGCACCGCTGATCACCGCCGTCCTGGGTGCGTGTTGCGAAACAGCGTGAGCATCGGGCGTCGAGATGTCTGAAGGTTCCATGTCCGGAGTCTAGAAACCATGGCGCTCCAAGACCGTTGTTCACGCTATCCTTGCGGCATGAGCGACGCTGCCACGACCCTCGCCCCCCTCCTCGCACGCGCGCGCGTCGCGCAACGAGCCCTCCCCGAGGGTGACCGGGATGACGCCTTGCGCGCCATCGCCCGCCAGCTGCGGGCACGCAGTCGCGCCATCGTGGACGCCAACGCGAAGGACGTGACCGCTGAAGCGGAGAAAGGGACGAGCGACGCGCTGCTCGACCGGCTGCGTCTCAATGACCGTCGCGTCGAGGCGATCGCTGCGGCGTGCGAGCAGGTTGCGGACCTGCCCGATCCACTCCACCGGACGCTGCGCGGCTGGCGGCTCGAGGCCGGACCCGAGGTCCGCGAGGTGACCGTGCCCTTCGGGGTGATTGGCATGATCTACGAGTCGCGCCCCAACGTCACCGTTGACGCAGCGGTCCTTGCCCTCAAGGCAGGCAGCGCGGCCGTCCTGCGCGGTAGCGCATCGGCGCTCGCAAGCAATCGCGTCCTCGTCGACGCAATGCAGGACGGACTCGAGGACGCCGGTCTGCCACGCGAAGCCGTGCAACTCATCGATTCGGCCGACCGCGCGTTCGTTGGAGCCCTCCTCTCGGCAAGGGGCGCGGTGGACCTCGTCATCCCTCGTGGAGGGGCATCGCTGATTCAACACGTGGTCGAGACGGCCAAGGTTCCCGTCATCGAGACCGGCATTGGCGTGTGTCACCTGTACGTCCACGAGACCGCCGACCTGGACATGGCAGAAGCGATTGCCGTCAACGCCAAGGTGCAGCGACCCGGTGTGTGCAACGCCATCGAGACGATGCTCGTCGACGCGCGCGTTGCACCGGACGCCCTGCCACGCCTCGCGGCCGCCCTGCAGACGGAGGGGGTCACCCTGCGGGGTTGCGAGCGTGCGTGCGCGCTCGTGCCGTCCATGGAGCCGGCCAGCGAGGAGGATTGGGGAACGGAGTACCTGGATCTCATCCTGGCCGTCCGCATCGTCGATGACGTGGACGTTGCCCTCGATCACGTGGCGCGCTACGGCACGCAACATAGCGAGGTCATCGTCACGAGCGACCGGGAGGTCGCCCGTCGCTACCAACGCGAGGTCGATGCCGCCGCCGTGTACGTCAACGCCAGCACCCGCTTCACCGACGGGTTCGAGTTCGGGTTTGGTGCCGAGATTGGCATCAGTACCCAGAAGTTGCATGCGCGTGGCCCCATGGGACTCGCGCAACTCGTCACCACGAAATACCTCCTCGAAGGGGAGGGGCAGACGCGCGCCTAGGGCGCTGCATCACGCCGTCCGCGCACGCCCCGCCACCCGTCTCGAAATGCGGCATTTCTTACGTCTGGGACGGCATGAATCCTTTGACCCGAGGGGTGGATTCGGGGTATCATGAGCGGGTACCTGGGTGGCATTACCACCCACGAGGGAGGGCTCTCCGTTGAGCGATTATTCCGCAGAGAACATCAAGGTTCTCAAGGGTCTCGAAGGGGTGCGCAAGCGCCCCGCCATGTACGTCCAGGGCGGTACCGGGGTCGACGGGTACCACCAGCTGCTCACCGAAATCATTGACAATGCCATCGATGAGGCGCTCGCCGGGTACGCCACCACGGTCGAGGTCACGCTCCTGCCCGATGGCAGTGCGCGGGTCAAGGACGATGGTCGCGGGATTCCCGTCGACACGATGAAGAAGGAAGGCCGTCCCGCCATCGAAGTGATCTTCACCGAGCTTCACGCCGGCGGGAAGTTCGACAGCAACGCCTACAAGGTGTCGGGCGGTCTGCACGGCGTCGGTTCCTCCGTCGTGAATGCGCTCTCCACCTTCCTCGAAGCCGAGGTCACCAAGGGCGGCGACGTCTACAAGATTCGCTTCAAGGAGGGGGAAGTCACGTTCCCCGTGCAGAAGGTGGGAACCGCACCCAAGAAGGAGCATGGCTCCGTCGTGACGTTCCAGCCCGATGCCCGGATCTTCAAGGACATCGAGGGCTTCGACTACGGTCGCGTCCGCACGCGCCTCCGCGAACTCGCCTTCCTCACCGGTGGGGTGAAGATCATCCTCGAGGATCAGCGGGGGAGTGAGCCCAAACGCGAGGAGTTCCTCGAGAAGGGTGGGGTCGCCGCCTACGCCGATACGCTCGCGAAGGAAGGCAACCGCATCTACGAGAAGCCCATCCACATCAGTGAGACGATCACGGTCGAGGTGGACGAGGTCGAACACGAGATCGAAGTCGACGTCGGCATGATGCACACGAGTGGCTACGGGCAAACCATCGTCACGTACGCCAACATGATCACGAACCGGGACGGCGGCACGCACCTGACCGGCTTCAAGACCGCGTACACCAGCGTGCTGAACAATTACAGCAAGCAGAAGAACCTCGTGAAGAAGGGCGATCCCGCGCCCACCGGCGAGGACTTCCTCGAAGGCATTCACTGCGTCATCAGCGTCAAGCTCGGCGACCCACAGTTCGAAAGCCAAGCCAAGGTGAAACTCCTCAACCCCGAAGCGCGCAGCGCCGTGCAATCGGTCGTCTACGAGAAGTTTGGGGAAACGCTCGAGGAGAACCCCAAGGTCGGCAAGTCCATCATCGAGAAGGCGGCGCAAGCAGCCAAGGCGCGCGAGGCAGCCCGCAAGGCACGCGATCTCGTTCGGCGCGCCAACCCGCTCGAGAACGACGAGCTCCCCGGGAAGCTTGCCGATTGCAGTAGTACCGACCCCGCAAACAGCGAGATTTACATCGTGGAGGGTGACTCGGCAGGCGGCAGTGCCAAGCAGGGACGCGAGCGGCGTTTCCAAGCCATCCTCCCGCTCCGCGGCAAGATCCTCAACGTCGAACGCGCCCAAATCGGCAAGATCCTCAAGAACGCCGAGATTCGCGCCATGATCAGCGCCATTGGCGCCGGACTCGAAGGCACCGGTAGTGACCAGCACTTCAACCTCGAAGAGGTTCGCTACCACCGCATCATCATCATGACCGACGCCGACGTCGACGGCAGCCACATCCGGACGTTGCTCCTCACCTTCTTCTACC
>CAJXWR010000134.1 GCA_913062675.1 uncultured Trueperaceae bacterium | reverse complement strand
TTCCCGCCGAGGTGCTGGTGGATGGGGATTCCGTGACGCTCACGCGGCGACGGCAAACGCGCGAGGATTTGCACGCACGCGACGCGGGGTGAGGCAGCGCGAAACCGGTTCCCGCTCGCGGTTCGTGGGTGTGCGCGGGGCTATGCTCACGGCATGAGCAAACGAAAGATCGTCATCATCGGTTCCGGGTTCGGAGGCTTGGGTGCAGCAGCACGGCTGCTCGCCGAGGGCCATGACGTCACGCTGTACGAGGCACGCGACAAGCTTGGGGGGCGTGGGTACACGTACGAACTGGGGGATTTCCGGTTCGATGGCGGACCGACGATCATCACGGCTCCTTGGATGTTCGACGAGATTTGGGAGAAGGCGGGCCGCAAGCGCGAGGATTACGTGCAGTTCGTGAAGTGCGATCCGTTCTACCGGATCTTCGATCATGAGCAGGAATTCTTCGACTACAACGATGACGAGATGTTCATCCTGAACGAGATCGACAAGCGCAACCCCGACGATAAGCGTGGCTACCTGAACTTCATGAAGACGACGAAGGAGATTTTCGAGAAGGGCTTCGTGCAGCTTGCCGACAAGCCGTTCCTGAGCGTGTGGGACATGGTGAAGGTGGCGCCCGACCTGATTCGCTTGCAGAGCTACAAGAGCGTGTACCGCTACGTGTCGCAGTACGTGAAGGACCCGTTCCTTCGTCAGGTGTTCAGTTTCCACCCGCTGCTCGTGGGCGGAAACCCGTTCGACACGCCGAGCATCTACGCGATGATTCACTACCTGGAGCGGGAGTGGGGCGTGTGGTACGCGCTGGGCGGAACCGGCGCGCTGGTCGATGCGTTCGAGCGGCTCATTGGTGAGCTTGGCGGGAAGGTGCACGTCAGCACGCCGGTCGCGGAGATTCTGGTGGAGGGTGAGGGGGATGCGCGCCGCGCGAAGGGCGTGCGCCTCGAGAATGGTGAGGTGGTCGCTGCGGACGTGGTGATCAGCAACGCCGACGTGGCGACGACGTACATGAAGATGATCGCGCCGCAGCACCGCAAGAAGTACACCGACCAGAAGCTGGAGCGGATGGATTACGCGATGAGCCTGTTCGTGCTGTACTTCGGAACGAACAAGCAGTACCGGCACGAGGGGACCTTGAAGCACCACAACATCATTCTCGGGCCGCGCTACGAGGGTTTGCTTCAGGACATCTTCCAGAACCGTGGACGCGTGGCGGACGACTTCAGCTTGTACCTGCACATGCCGTCCTACACGGATCCTTCCATGGCGCCCGAGGGGCACGAATCGTTCTACGTGCTCTCCCCCGTCCCGAACCTCAAGAGTGGCGTGGACTGGGAGCAGCAGGCGAAACCGTACCGGGACGCCATCATCGACTTCCTGGATGCGAAGTACCTGCCCGGGTTGAAGGAGCACCTCGTGGTCGAGCACTACATCGACCCGCTGCACTTCCAGGGCGACCTGCGCAGTTACCAGGGGTCGGCCTTCGCGTTCGAACCGAAGTTGACGCAGTCGGCGTGGTTCCGTCCGCACAACCGCAGCGAGGAGATGCCGAACCTGTACTTCGTGGGTGCGGGTACGCACCCGGGCGGCGGCTTGCCGGGTGTCCTGTCGTCGAGCAAGATTGCCGACGACCTGATTCGCGAGCAGGTGGCGTGACGTGGCGGGCCTCGATGGTCTCCTGGGCCGCTACCTGACCGACGCATGGAAACCGGGCGGCGCGACGTACGAGGTGCGTGGCCCCATGAGCGATGCGGAGGCGTTCAACGTCGCGAATTGTGGGGAGGCGGAAGCGCGTGAGGCGATCGACGTGTCGTGGAACGCCTTCCAATCCTGGCGCGAGACGACGGCGTTCGAGCGGGCGGAACTGTTGCGCCGCTGGCATGACCTGATCCTCGAGCATCGTGACTTGATTGCCGCGACCATGACGCGGGAGATGGGCAAACCGATCAAGGAGGCGCGTGGGGAGGTGAACTACGCCGCGTCGTTCGTGCGTTGGTACGAGGGCGAGGCGACGCGCGCGTACGGGGAGACCTTCCCGACCGCCATGCCGCACAAGCGTGGCTTGGCGCTCCGCACGCCGGTCGGACCCGTGTATGGGGTGACGCCGTGGAACTTCCCGGCGGCCATGGTGACCCGCAAGGCGGCGCCCGCCTTGGCTGCCGGCTGCACGTTCGTGTTGAAACCCGCAGAGCAGACGCCGCTGACGGCGCTGCTGCTCGCCGATTTGTGGCGCGAGGCGGGCGGTCCGGAGGGAACGCTGCAGGTGCTTCCCGCCCTCGACCCGGTGCCCGTGACGAAACCGATGATGGAGGACGCGCGAATTCGGAAAGTCACGTTCACGGGCAGCACCGAAGTGGGTCGGATTCTCTACCGCCAGAGTGCCGAAACGATCAAGAAGATCAGCCTCGAACTTGGGGGGCACGCACCGTTCATCATCTTCGACGATGCCGACCTCGAGTTCGCCGTGCGCGAGACGATCGCCTGCAAGTTCCGCAATGCGGGCCAGACGTGCGTGTGTACGAACCGCATTTACGTGCATGAGGACGTGGCGGACGCGTTCACGGAGAAGTACGTCGAGGCGGCCTCCGGCCTGGTGATGGGCGATCCGAACGACGAGGCGACCGACGTGGGTCCGCTCGTGGATGCGGCGGGCCTCGCGAAGGTGGAGGGTCACGTGCAGGATGCCGTCGCGAAGGGCGCGACGGTGCACGTGGGGGGTTCGTCCACGGGCGGTTTGTTCTTCCTGCCGACCGTGTTGACGGGCGTGACGCCGGACATGGCGATGATGCAGGAGGAGACCTTCGGGCCCGTCGCACCCATCTTGACGTTCCGGAGTGACGAGGAGGTCATCCGCCTCGCGAACGACACGCCGTACGGCTTGGCTGCCTACGTGTACACGGCCGACCTTGCGCGCGCGTGGCGCATGGCGGAAGCGCTCGACTACGGAATCGTCGGGGTGAACGACGGTGTACCCGCCGCTGCGTACGCGCCGTTCGGTGGCGTGAAGCAGAGCGGTCTAGGCCGCGAGGGAGGCCCGTGGGGGCTCGATGAGTACCTGGAAGTCCGGTACGTGTCGATGGCCATGCCGCGTTGAGCGAAGCCCTGCTTCCCGACCACGATCCTGAAGCGCTCGCCAAGGCGGTCCTCGCCGCGTTTGGCGAAACGAGGGATCCTGCGGGTCCGGCTTCCGTCTTGTTTGGCGTCGCGAGTGGACGCTTCGCGGGGTCGCTTGGGTCGCCCGAGCACCTGGCGGACGTGTTGGCGAATCCCGTTTGGCGACCGCTGCTGGGTCATGCCGCATGCGCGTTTCAGGCGTTCGAACGGTTGGGGGACGCCGTGCGGGTGCAGGTAGACGTGACGCCCCACGAAGGTGTGGGGGTCACGTCGTACCTCTTGTCTATGCGTGCCGTGGAGACCGAAGGGGTGTCCCGTTGGCGGGTGACGGGACTCGTGCCCGCCGATCGTCTCGACGTGTAAGGCGGACCTAGAGCGCTTCGACGAGGAAGGTCACGTCGTACTCGGTATCGCCATTGCGGGCCACGAGCGTGCCGCTTACCCGGCGGGTGAGGTCGTACGCGTCGGCGGGCACCTCGACGCGGAGGGTGGCGTCGATCCGGTATGCGCGCTCGGCGCTCGGGTCGGAGAAGGGGCGTTCGCGCACGACGCGCACCTGCCAGAGGCGCGCCTCCCAGCCCGCATCGACCGTGACGTCCTCCAGGAAGACGAATTGCGCGCCGTTGGCGGATTCCCCGTTGAGGCCGGCAGGAATCCAGGTCGTGACGAGCCCATTGACGGTCTCCTCGTCGAGACCCAGGTCGGCAAGGTCGATGGTGAGGTCGATGAGGAGCGACTCTCCTGCGGGGACGGGGTACGAACCGTTGCGGTCGTAGTCGTACCGTGCGCCTGCGTCGGCTGCGAGCGGACCGCAGGCGGTGAGGAACAGGGTGAGTGCGGCGGTGGCGAGGGTGAGGACCGTGACGTGCGAACGCGAGCGGTGGGTGGGCATGGCGTCTCCTTCGTCCCGAGCATCGCGTGCCGGGCATCGTGTACGTCGCCCCGGTTGTAGCACGCTGCGTCGATGCGTGCACGTCGCATCGAACGCGCCATTTGGCGGTTTTCATGGCGATTTGGGGGAGGATGGGGGCATGAATGGTGACGAAACGTGGGGTTTGATGGACGTAGAGGCCGCCGAGCGGGTCTTACGGCTGGCATTCACGCCCGAACAGCGGAACGCCCTAAAGGTGCGCCTCGAGGAGCACGTGAGCAACGTCGAGGCGATGCGGGCGGTGGCGTTGTCGTCGGAGACGTTGCCCGCTGCGACGTTTGATCCCCACGTGGCCGGTGCCCCCCTTCCTGAAGGCGAGAGCGTCGATGCCCCGGATGAGGCCTTATCCGATCCTTGGGGTCGGGACGTCACGTCGATCGAGGAGGCCACGTTCGCTTCGGTTGCGGGCCTTGCGGCCGCCTACCGGCGTGGAGTGCTGCGTCCAAGTGACGTGACGGAGGCGTTCCTGCGACGCATCGCCGATTGCGATGGTGCCGTGCAGGCGATCGTCACGCCCCTTGCGGAGCGGGCGCGTGCACATGCGCGCACAGCGGACGAGGTGTTCGAGCGTGGCGAACCGGCACACGCATTGACGGGGATCCCGTACCTCGCGAAGGACCTGCTTGCCGTGCCAGACGCGCCGACGACGTGGGGCGCGGGGGTTCGAGAGTCGGTGGTGGAGGCGGGCACGGCGGAGGCGGTGTCGCGTCTCGATGCGGCGGGCGCCATTTTGCTT
>CAJXWR010000133.1 GCA_913062675.1 uncultured Trueperaceae bacterium | reverse complement strand
CGAACCCGCCGCCGGTACGGCACCCGAACCCAGCGCTGCACCCGTTGCCGCCGCCGCGGCACCCCCCGCCCCCCGCCGGCAAGTCGTCGTCATCGACGCCGGGCATGGCGGACACGACCCCGGCACCGTCAGCGACTGGGCGCAAGAAAAGGAAATCGTCCTCGACGTCGCCCTCCGCGTCGCCGCACGGCTCCGCGCCGCTGGCATCGAAGTCATCCTCACCCGTGACGACGACACCTTCCTCACCCTTCAGGAACGCAGCACCTTCGCCACCACCGAACGCAACGTGTTCGTCTCCATCCACGCCAACGCCGCCCCCAACCGCAGCGCCTCCGGCATCGAAACCTGGGTGTTCGGCCAACCGCTCGACCCCAGCCTCATCGACCGCGCCATCCGCGAGAACGGCGGGGGTGACGTCGGCGCCGCCCTCACCGCCGAAGCCGCCGAAGTGGCCGACATTGCCGGCGACATCCTCCGCGAAACGCAACTCAACTACAGCCTCAACCTCGCCAACCTCGTGCAAGACGCCATGGTCGGCGCGACCGGCGCCACCGATCGCGGTGTCCGCCAAAACCTCTTCTACGTCATCCGCAACAGCCGCATCCCCGCCGTCCTCCTCGAACTCGGTTTCGTCAGTCACGCCGAAGAAGGACGCCGCCTCATGCGCGACGACTACCGCGCCACCCTCGCCGACGCCATCAGCGACGGTCTCCTTGCCTTCCTCGACGCGGGCGGCGAGGACCCCGACCTCGCCAGCCGCTGACGCCAACGCGCCCGTCCAACGACGACACACCCGACACCTATCCGCCTGGCACCGACCCTGCCCGACGAAACGCCACGACGCCCACCCAAGCGCCCGGTGCTAGCATGCAGGGCATGGGCGACGACCCCACCCCGCTCGACGTCGTGACGCCCGGCGCCGGTGGCCTCGTGTTCCGCCCCGACGGCACGATCCTCCTCCTCCAGCGCAAGAACGGCGAATGGTGCTTCCCCAAGGGGCACGTCGACCCCGGCGAAGGCCCCCTCGACACGGCGCTGCGCGAAACCGAAGAGGAAGCCGGGGTGCACGCCACCTGCCCCGACCCGACCCACACCTGGATCACCCGCTACGACAACGACCGCGGCGAAGCCCGCGAAATCATCTGGTTCCACCTCGAAGCCCCCCAGGACGCCCACTTCCAGGCGCGCGAAGCGCTCTTCCCCCACGGCGCCTTCCTCCCCCCACGCGAAGCCCGCGCCCACCTCACCTTCGAAGAGGACCGCGCCCTCCTCGACCACGTCCTCGCCCACCGAAACGCAACTTCGTGAGCCACGACGCGCGCACGCCCCTCACCGGATCGAGCGGCCGTCACGACGGCGGCGCCCTCCTCCGCGCCCTCCTCAACGCCCACGCCACCGGCACGCTCGCCGTCAACCACGAAGGCGGCGTCACCCTCACCCTCATCGAGGACGGCACCACCGTCACCCGCACCACCCTCGGGGAGGGCGGCGACACCGCCGCCGGCCATGCGCCCTTCACCTACCACCCCCACGCCCTCCCCCAAGGCGCGATGCACGCCGTCCCCGAACTTCCCTCCCGCATCCCAGGCGCGCGCGACGCCGCCCTCCGCGCCGTCCCGCACCTCCCCCCTCACGTTGCCGTACCCCCCGGCCTCGCCAACCTCGAAACGCTCCTCGTGCACGCCGCCCAGGTTGCACCCCTCACCCTGCTCGCCAGCGCGCAAGACGGGGAGGCGGCCGCCACCCTCCTCCGAAACGGCACGCCCATCGCCGCGCGCAGCGACCGGCACGGCCGCATCGCCAGCGGCTCCGACGCCCTGCGCACCCTCGCCCGGCACGCCGCCGGCCTTGCAGGACAAAACCCCCTCACCCTTCACGCCCTCCCCGCACCCCTCGCCCCCCTCCTCGCCGGCATCCTCCTCGGCCAGACCGGCGACGCGCCCGACGGGATTCGCGCCAGCGAAGCGCACGTGCTGTACCTCCAAGGCGGCGTCCCCACGCTCCGCGTGGCACACCCCCAAGCCGCCGATCTCGGTCGCTACGCCGCCACCCCCCAACTCGACGCCCTCCCCGCCCTGCCGCTGCCCAGCGACCCGCCCGACTGGGAGACCCGCCGCTACCACCTCACCCTCCGCGGCCGCGACGCGCTCGACCCCATGACCGACCTCGCCATGACCTTCACCCGCCGCTTCGGCCCCTCAGGCCAAACCGTGCTCCGCACCCTCCAACGCGGAACGACGATCGAAGCGACCGCAGCGGAGCTCGGCATGGACCTCGACCAGCTTGCCGCCTGGGTGCACGAACTCGAGGCCGACGGCCTCATCAAACCCACCTGAACTGCACGCCCACCCGGAAGCCGGGCGCACGCGCGGTATGCTCGCCGGCGTGAACGACACCGCCCCCCCAGCCACCTCCCTGAACGACGAGGTGAGCCTGCGCGAACTGTTCCTCATCCTCAAACGCGGTCTGGGCTTCGTGGCCCTCGTGACCCTCGCCAGTGTCGCCGTGGCCGTCGCGTGGAGCCTCCTCACGCCCGCCCGGTACGTCGCCGAAGCCACCATCGTGTCGAGCCCCAACCAGATCACCTTGCAGGAGGGGCAGGAGGGCGTCACGCTCGGCTTCGACGTTCGAAGCGTCGTGGACGCCGCGACCTTCGAAAGCCTCGCCACGAGCCGCGCCACCTTCGAAGCCACCCTCAACGAACTCGCCGGCACGCCAGGTGCACCCGAACGCGCCGAGCAGCTCGCCTCCGCCGCAAGCATCGCGCCCCTCGCCGGGTCGGGCGGCGGAACCGCGCTCACCATGGCGCTCCGCATGGAGCACCCCGATCCCGACGTGGCTGCCGCCTGGGCGAACGCCTGGACCCTCGTGACGGTCGAACGGGTCCGCGCCGCCCTGCTCGACGATCTTGGACCCATCTTCGAACAGACCACCCTCGCGCTCGAGGAACGCGCAGCCACCCTCCGTGCGGCTGAATTGTCGTATGAGGCGGTCCTCGCACGCGACCTGCCCGGGTTGCAGCAGCGCCTCGCCGCGGCGAACGCGCGGGTCGACTGGCTGGTGAGCGACCTTGCGACGATCGACCGGACGCTCGCCGGTTTGCAAGCCGAAGCGGCCGCCCTGCCCGCCGGGCCGGGCGAGGAACGCGACCGCCTCACGCGCGACGTGGCGCGGGTCGAAGGCGAACGCAGGGCAGTGAGCATGACGCTCGAGGCGGAACGCGCCACGCTCGACGCCCTCCGTGAGGAGGTCGCGGCAGCGGACGTGGCCGCCCGCACGGCACGCCGAACGCTCGAGGATGCGCAGGAGGCGTACCGCCTCGTTGCGAACGCACAACCCGTCCTCGAACTCGTCAGCAACCTGACGCCCGAGAACACGCGGGTGCTCGACGCCGCCCGGCCCCCCAGCACGCCGAGTGACGTGAGCCTCCTCCTCGTCATCGCCCTCGCCGGCGTGATCGGTGCCTTGGCTTCAGTCCTGCTCGTGTTCCTCCGCGAGGCCGTGCGCGACCCTGCTGCGTCCCCCGCGACGTCGACCCCGTCCTGACGGTGCACGTCCTCCTGACCGGTGCGACGGGTCGACTGGGGCGCGAACTCGCCCCGCGACTTGAGGCGGCCGGGGTTCGCGTGACCGGTCTGGGAAGCCGAGACGTGAACGTGACCGACTTCGACGCCGTGCAGCGCGCCGTCGATACGGCCCGCCCGGACGTCCTCTTCCACGCCGCCGCGTTCACCGACGTGGCCGGTGCGGAAACGCAGCGGGAAGCCTGTTGGTGTGTGAACGTGGACGGCACTCGTCACGTCGCGCTGGCCGCCCGCGAGGTGGGCGCGCGCCTCATCCACGTGAGCAGCGACTACGTGTTCTGGGGTGGCGACGATCGGCCCAAAGGCGGGTACCGCGAAACCGATACGCCCGGCCCGGTCCGCAACACGTACGCCCTCACGAAACTCGTGGCGGAGGAGGCCGCGCGGGTTGCGCCCGACGCGCTCATCGTGCGTACCTCGTTTCGGGAGACCGCCTGGCCGCACCCCACCGCCTTCACCGACCTGTACACGAGCCAGGATTACGTCGACGTGATCGCCGACCTCCTCGCGAGCGTGGTGCTGCACCACGCGCAGATCGAGGGGGGACCGTTGCACGTCGCGACCGAACGGAAGAGCGTGTTCGACCTCGTCACCCGCCGCAACCCGGACGTGACGCCCGGCTCGCGCCGCGACGCGGCCGTTGACCTGCCCGAGGACGTCTCGCTCGACGTCACCCGCTTCACCCAACTGCACGCCACCTGGACGACCGGGAAGGAGGCGACCGCGTGAGCCTCGCCGTCGAACCGCTCGGCAGCTTCGCCGGACACGGACCCCTCGTCGTGACGCCCCGCGTGCACCCCGACGAGCGGGGTTTCTTCCTCGAACGCTACGTGGAGGACGCGTACGCCCCGCACGGCATCGGCCCGTTCGTGCAGGACAACCACTCCCGCTCCGCGCACAACGTGCTGCGCGGCCTGCACTGGCAAGTGCCCCCCCACGCGCAAGGCAAACTCGTCTCTGCCCTCACCGGACGCATCCTCGACGTCGTCGTCGACCTTCGGCACGGCTCCCCCACCTTCGGCCGTTGGGCGTCCGCCGTGCTCGATGACGAGACGCACCGGCAACTCTGGGTGCCCCCCGGGTTCGCGCACGGGTTCCTCGTCCTGTCCAGCGTCGCGGACGTGCACTACAAGGTGACCGCCGGCTATGCGCGCGACGCCGAACGCAGCCTCCGCTGGAACGATCCGCAGGTCGACGTCGCCTGGGGCGTCGACGCACCCACGCTCTCACCCAAGGACGCCGCCGCGCCC
>CAJXWR010000132.1 GCA_913062675.1 uncultured Trueperaceae bacterium | reverse complement strand
GGCTAACCGGTGGCGTCACCGGATCCGAGACCGATGCACCAGGGCGTACCGCCGTCGGCGACGATCTGGTCGCTGAGGGCGATGAGCTCCTCCATGGTGGTGGGAATCTCGTAGCCGGCGTCGGCGAAGTTGTCGGGCGAGTACCAGACGAGGCTCTTCACGTCGACCTTGTAGAAGAAGCCGTAGAAGTCGTCCTCGCCGTTCTCGTTGGCGTACGTACCGAGGCTCACCCACGAGTCACCGGCCGCGTAGTTGTCGCGCGTCCACTGCTCGAGTTCACCGCCGAGGGGCACGAGAGCGCCCTGCGCGGCAAGGTCGGCAGCGAGGCCAGGCTGCGGGAAGACGGCCAGGTCGGGCGGGCTGCCGGCTTGCACGTCGATGACGATCTGCTGCTCGAAGCTGTCGGAGCCGGCGTACTGGACTTCCGCACCGGTCGCGGCCTCGAAGTACGCAAACACGCTGTTAACGAGTTCCTCGTCGACCGTGAGCCACGGGCCGAACACTTCGACGGTCTGCCCCGTCAGGTCGAGGGCCTCGAAGCGCTCGAGGTCACCCCAGGAGAAGCGATCGTCTTCACCAACCGGGAAGACGAGATTCTGCGCCATGGCGCCGCCGACGAGGCCGACGATGGCGAGTGAGGTGAGAAGGCGAGTGAATACGTTCTTCATGCATTCCCCTTTCCGGTGCAAAGCTCCATGCCGAAACACCCGGCCTCCGGCACGACGCCAAAGGACACCATTCACGAGTGCTACACGGGCTTTCCCGTGAAGAATAACACACCATTTACGCGTGGTCCCCGCATCTGCGCTTCTTGCGCCGTACCGGTATGGTGCCTCCATGCGGCGATCGTTCTCCCCACGCCCCGAATCCACGGGTTCTGGACGCCTCGATCTTCGGCAACTCCGCCGTATCATGGCGTTCACGCGCCCGTACCGGTCGCGCCTCGTCATCGCTCTCGTTGCCACGTTCATCGCGAGCCTCGTGGGTCTCGCCTTCCCGCTCCTCGCTCGCGACCTCTTCAACGAGGCATTCGCCGCAGGCGGAGAGAACCCCACCGTTTCGCCCGGACGGATTGCCCTGATCCTCGTCGCGATCTTCGTGGTGCAAGCCGGCTTCAACTTCCTGCGCGTCTGGCTGCTCGGCATCGTCGGCGAGGGCGTCGTCGCAGATCTAAGGCGCACCGTGTTCGCGCACCTGATGGAGCTTTCGCCCGCCTTCTTCCTCCGCCGAAAGACGGGTGAAATCACCTCGCGCTTGACGAGCGACGTGTCGACCGTCCAGCAGCTCGTGTCGACCGCCTTCGCGCAGTTCCTCAACCAGAGCGTCACCCTCGTGGGCGGCGCCATTGCACTGCTCGTCATCAACGCGCGCTTGACCGGCGTGATGCTTGCCGTCGTGCCTGGCGTCATTCTCGGGGGCGCCGCCTTCGGACGGAGGTTGCGTCGCCTCTCACGCGACTTCCAGGATCGCGTGGCGGACGCCAACGCCGATGCCGAGGAAGCCATCGCGAACGTGCGCATCGTGCAGTCGTTCACGGGCGAGGGCAGCGAACGCGATCGCTACGCCCGCGGGATCGACGCGGCGTTCGACATGGCGCGCAGGCGCGTCCTCGTGCGCGCCATCTTCATTCCCACCGTCATCCTCGCCATGTTCAGTGGCGTGACGCTCGTCCTCTGGGTCGGGAGTCGCGAGGTGCTCGCAGGCACGCTCGCCCCCGGCGACCTGATTGCCTTCCTCCTGCTCACCCTCTTCATCGCCGGGTCGGTCGCGAGCTTCACGGGCCTCTTCGCGCAACTTCAGGAGGGCCTCGGCGCGTCGAAACGCATCTTCGACCTGCTCGACGAGCAACCCGACCTGCCCGTCCGCACCCCAGCGCTTCCCCTGACGGGCGACGTCCGCGAGGTGCGTTTCGAGAACGTCTGGTTCCGCTACGACGAGATTCTCGAGCGCGACGCTCGGGACACCTCAAGCGAAGACGCGGACGAGGCGTGGGTGCTGCAGGACGTCAGCCTCACCCTACACCCCGGGGAGGTCGTGGCTCTCGTCGGACCGTCGGGGGCGGGCAAGAGCACGCTCGCAGCGCTTCTCCCCCGCTTCTTCGACCCGCAACGGGGCGCCGTCCGCCTTGCCGGCATCGACCTGCGTGACGCCGAGCCCCACGATGTGCGACGCCACGTCGGCATCGTGCCTCAGGAAACGCAACTGTTCTCAGGTTCGGTGGCGGACAACGTGCGCTACGGTCGCCCCGACGCGACCGACGCCGAACTCGAAGCCGCCTTGCAGGCGGCGCGCGCCGCGGATTTCGTGCATGCGCTTCCCGACGGTTGGTCCACGGTCGTGGGCGAGCGGGGCTTGCGCCTATCCGGAGGACAACGGCAACGCATCGCCATTGCCCGCGCGCTTCTCAAGGATCCCGAAGTTCTCGTTCTCGACGAGGCGACGAGCAGTCTCGACAGTGAGTCCGAAGCCGCCATTCAGGACGCCCTCGACGTCCTCATGCGCGGCCGCACCAGCCTCGTAATCGCGCACCGGCTCTCGACCGTGGTGGGGGCGGACCGAATCCTCGTGATGGACCGGGGCCGCGTCGTGCAGGAGGGCCCGCACGCCACCCTCGTGCACGAGGAGGGCTTGTATCGAACCCTGTTCGAAACGCAGTTCCGCGACCGGCGCGTGGGCGTCGCCACGTGAAGGCCCCGCGCGAACGCGAGGCCTTCACCCATGCACGGTGCATGGCAGGAACGTGTAGGACGGTCTAGTCGAGCAGGCTGGCTTCGAGGGTGATCTCCACCGACGCGAGCGCCTTGCTGACCGGGCAACCCACCTTCGCGTCCTGCGCGTAGGTTTGGAAGGTGTCGGCGTCCATGCCAGGCACCTCGGCTTCGCACAGGAGGTGGATCTTCTCGATGTGGGCGCCGCCCTCCATCGACAGGTGCACTTGCGCACTCGCAGCCACGCGCGTGGGCGTGTGGCCATCCTTGGCCATGGCGTTGCTGAGCGCCATGGCGTAGCAGCCAGCGTGGGCTGCAGCAATGAGCTCCTCGGGGTTCGTGCCGGGCCCCGTTTCGAAGCGCGAAGGGAACGAATAGGCGGCCTCGAAGGTTCCGCTCTCGACATCCACCGTCCCATTGCCGGTCTTGAGGTCGCCACGCCACTCGGCGCGGCCGGTTCGTACGGGCATGTTGACTCCCTCCGGCCGCCCATCTGCGGCCTGCCGCGAGAACGCGGTGAGGGAAGAATACCGGTCGCTCGCGTGAACGCTACGTGCGCTCCGTTGCCATTTCTGAACCCGCGGTAGCCTATCGGTCATGCGGAGGATTACGACCCCCCGGACGTTGGTCCTCGTCGTGTCCCTCCTCGCGTACCTTGGCTCCGTCTGGATCAGCCCTTCGCCTGCCGGCTCAGGCGATTCCGCCTCTCCCCCGGTCCTCGCGGCGGGTGGGTTCGGGCGACCCGTGCAACTCGGATCGATCGACGCGTCCGGTGATGCGCAGGTGGCACTCGCGTCGGGAAGTGAGAACGTCTACGTCGCGTGGGAGCAACCCGACGGCGTGCGGCTCGCCCCACTTCTCGGTGACGAGGATGGCGCGTCGGTCGACACCCTCGTCCCCTCCAACGGCATTCGAGGCTTGTGGGCGGGCTCGGCGGGTGGCGATCGCGTGGTTGCCTGGCTCGAACGCGACTTGCGGGATGGCCGCTACCGCTTCCTGTGGACGTGGCGAGGCGAGACCCGTGAAGCCTTCCGAACCGCCAACGTGCCAGAGGCGCAACTCGTATGGGGAGGCAGCGAGCCTGAAGTCGTGAGTGCCGTCGCGATGGCCGACGGTTCGCGCATCCGCCTGCACGGCTGGTCGGGCGTGGAGCAGGTCAGCGAACCGCGCGACCCCAGGTGGCGGGTCCGAGGACTGGACGCCGTCCGTAACCAAGGTGACCTGCACGTGGCCTGGCTGGAGGGGAGCAGCGAGGTGGTGCTCGGTCGCGTGCAATCCACGTGGACGTCGTACCTCGCGCTCTGGGATGGCGGTGCGCGACCGTTGTCCGCCGCCCGCGATCTGGGGGCAGGCGCCTACCGGGGTGCGTGGGACGTCGTACGCATCGCGCTGATGGACGATGGTGCGCATGTCGCTTGGCCGCGACCCGACGGGATCCTCCGCGTGCGGACGCCAGCCGGTCGCGACGTTCCCCTCGGAATGGGCACGCTGCTCGGGCACGCCGGTGGAGCGTGGTTGTGGGTCGAGGAGGCCATCGTGTGGCGACAAACATCGGTGGCAGGAGCCGAACGCGTCTTGCTACTCCCAGCCGTGCCCGAACGTGTCGCATTGACGTACGCCGGGAACGTGACGGCCGTCGCCTGGTCGTCAGGGAGGTACCTGGGCGGCCTGGAGGTGTGGGGCGTCCATGATGCAGAGGCGTACACGCCGACGTGGGTCGACCGCGTGGCCTTGCAGATGGGCTGGGACCCGTGGAACCCGTGGAGTGCCGTGGCGGGCCATACGTTGACCGCCCTGTTGCTCGCCGTGCTGTTCGCCACGGCCGCCCTCCCCATCTGGTGGATCGGGGCGGGCCTCATGGCGCGTTTCGCCCCTGCCAACGGGCATGGCGTGCGGCGCGACGGTGTGGCGCTGGGGCTGAGCTCGGTCCTGCTCACCCTCGCCTTCTTGCGCGCCTTGGGCGGAACGTCGTTCGCGGTGCCGACTGGCGTCGTGGGCAGCGTCACGCTGCATGCGATCGCGGTCGGCGTGGCTGCCCTGGTGACCCTCGTGGCGTTGAGGGGGCGGGACCTCGAAGCCACGTCGGGTCGCCTCTTGGCCGCGGGAGTGGCGGGAACGCTGGCACTCGCCGTGTGGACGTTCGGCACG
>CAJXWR010000131.1 GCA_913062675.1 uncultured Trueperaceae bacterium | reverse complement strand
TCGCCGTTCATGGCGTTGTCGTTCCTCGGGCTCGAGGTGATCCCCTCGCTCAAGTTGACCGATCAGGGGTTGGTGAATGTCGACGAAGCGACGTTCGTGCCGCTTCCGTACGGTCCGCGTCGCGATTGAGGCGAGCGCCAGCGAAGTCCTTCGCCGCACGATTGCGAGGATCGTGCATGCGACGTCAGCGAGGATGGCGCCGTGTCGCGCAACGAAATCGTGAGGCCCGCACGTCAAGGGTGGAACGGACGCCACGCCGAGCGTTCGTCCTTTGGACGGGCGGGCCGGATGGCTCGGGCACGCGCGCATCGACGGGAAACGTCGGAGCGGCGTCATCGTCCTTCTGATTCGGCTGGATGACCCTTGCGTTGGACACGGCCAGCAGTCTACTATTGCAACTGCTCGCAATAGCGGCCTGCCGGAAAGGATGCCTGATGCCCCGAACCCTCCATGCTTTCTCCCTCCTCGTTGTCCTCGCGATGGGCACCCACGCGCTCGCCCACTTCCAGGAGCTCATTCCCTCCACCGACGTCGTAACGCAGGAGACGGGCGCCACGGTCGACCTCGCGCTCACGTTCACCCACCCGCTCGAACTCGGGCCGGCCATGGAGATGGTCACCCCCACACGCTTCGGCGTCCTCACGGGTGGCGAAACCATCGACCTGCTCGGAACGCTCGAAGTCACCCGCGTCGACGACGCCACCGCCTACCTCAGCCGCTACGACGTGCAGCGCCCCGGCGATCACGTCTTCTTCGTCGAGCCCGCCCCCTACTGGGAACCCGCCGAGGGAGCGCACATCATTCACTACACCAAGGTCGTCGTGAATGGCTACGGCCTCGACGAGGGATGGGACGAGCGTGTGGGCTTCCCCATCGAAATCGAACCGCTCGTGCGTCCCTACGACCTGTTCACCGGCAACCTGATGCGCGGTCTCGTGCTCCAAAATGGTGAGCCGGTCCCGTTCGCCGAGGTCGAAGTCGAATGGCGCAACGATGGAACCGTCGACGCCACCACGCTCGACTTCACCACGCAGGTCATCAAGGCCGGTCCCGACGGCGTGTTCAGCTACGCCATGCCGCGCAGCGGCTGGTGGGGCTTCGCCGCGCTCGTCACCTCCGATGAAACGCTCGCGAACCCAAGTGGAGAGCAGGCTCCCATCGAACTCGGTGGCCTCCTCTGGGTTCACGTCGAGCCCCTGGAATAGCGGTAGGCTCCCGCCGTGCACATCGCCGATGGCGTCCTCGCCACCCCCGTCCTGCTCGCTGCGACGGCCGTCGCCGCCGGCGGAGTCGCCATCGGCTTGCGTCGCATGACGCCAAGCGACGTCCCCAAGACCGCGCTGATGGCATCGACCTTCTTCGTTGCCTCCCTCATTCACGTGCCCGTCGGCGTTTCCAGCGCGCACTTGCTGCTCCCCGGCCTGATGGGCGTCATTCTCGGCTGGTTGGCGTTCCCCGCCTTGCTGATTGCCCTCGCCATGCAACTCCTCATCCTCGGCTTTGGCGGGGTCACCACCCTCGGCGTGAACCTGCTCATCTTCGCGCTTCCCGCCATGGCGGCCCATGCCGTCGCACGGCGAACGCTTGGCGCGCAGGCACGCCACTTGCCCGCCGTGGGCGCCATGGTCGGTGCGGGAGGCGTGGCAGGGGCAGGGCTCATCGCCGTGACCGTCCTCGCCGCCTCTGGCCGCGACTTCCTTCCCGCTGCCGGGCTCCTCTTTGCCGCGCACCTGCCCATCATTGTCATCGAAGGTCTCGTGGTCGCTGCCGCCCTGCCCACCCTGCACCGCTTGCGTCCCGACCTGCTCGCCGCCACGCAACCGTGATTCGCCTTCGCCGAAACGTGCTCGCCGTGGCGGTGGTGGCGACCGTCCACCTCGCTGGCGCACACGCGCTGCAGGTGTTCGTCACCGTCGAAGGCACCGTCCTGGAGGGAAGCGCGTACTTCACCGGCAGTGGCGCCGCCCGCGCGGTTCCCGTCCACCTCGAGTCCGAGCGCGACGATGCGGAGCCGCCCACCGTCCTGGCCCGAACGATGACGAGGGACGAGGACGGTACCTTCCGTTTCGACCTCGCGACGATCCCACCGCCCGCCGAGGCCACCCTCCGCGTCGTCGCCGAGACGCTCGACGGTCACCGCGCCGTCTGGACGCTGCGCGAGGAGGACCTCGCCGGCATTCCACGCGAGGCGCCCGCACGCGACGTGGGTGTCCGCGAGATCCTCGCAGGCCTGGCCGGCATCGTCGCCCTGACCGGCCTCGCAGGATGGGCGTCGCGTCGACATGCTTGACGCAGCCACCCGTCCCACCCCCCTCGACCGTCTCGACCCCCGAACCCGCATCGTGTTCGTCCTCTTGGCGGCGCTCACGATCGTCGCGCTCGACGATCTCCGTGCCGCTCTGGCCGCGCTTCTCGTTGCGACGCTGCTCCTCGTCGCATCGCGACCCCCAAGGCGGCGGCTCGGCTGGCAGCTCCTGGCGATCGAGGGGGTCCTGATCGGTATCCTCGTGACGCTGCCGTTCACGGTGTCCGGTGACCCACTGTGGCGCGTCGGGCCGTTCACGGCGACCGTTCAGGGGCTCGAACGCGCCGTCTTGATCGTGCTGCGTGCCAACGCCGTGGCGTTCACCGTTCTCGCGTTCCTCGGTGGGATGGACTTGGCGCGCCTCGATCGTGCGCTTGCCCAACTTCGCGTCCCGCCGCTGCTCGTCCACACGCTCACCTTCTCGGTGCGCTACGTCGATGTGCTGCGCCGCGAGGCTGGGCGGGTGCGTGACGCCATGCGCGTGCGTGGATTCACGCCAGGTACGAACCGTCACACGTACCGCACGCTTGGCTGGTTCGTCGCCACCCTCATGCTCGGCAGCCTCGAGCGGTCCGAACGCATCCTCGACGCGATGCGCTGCCGGGGTTTCGACGGCAGCTTCCCGCTTGACGCCACCCACGCCGCGTGGCCTCGGCGGGACCTCGTCCTGCTTACCGCCTCCGGCACGCTGATGGCAATCGCCATCCTCGTCACCCACCTCGGTTCCCCATGGTGACGGGGGACGTGCCAGGTGCCGAGCGGCTCATCGAGCTCCGTGACGTGCACGCCGGCCACCGTGGTGCATCCGTGCTCCGTGGTGCATCCCTGACCCTCCACGCGGGGGAGCGGATTGCGCTCGCCGGTCCCAACGGAGCGGGCAAGTCCACGCTGCTTCGCGTCATGGTCGGCCTGCTCAGACCGACCGCCGGTGAAGTCTGGGCGTTTGGGCGCATCCGCAGCGAGGAACGCGATTTCGTTCCCGTCCGCCTCCGTGCTGGCCTCGTTTTCCAGGATTCCGATGACCAGTTGTTCTCCCCGACAGTCCTCGACGACGTGGCGTTCGGTCCTCGCAACCAGGGCTTGACGGCCGAAGAGGCTCGCGACGTGGCGCATGACACGCTTGCCACGCTCGGTCTTGCAGGTCATGCCGACCGTCTCACGCATCACCTGTCGGGCGGTGAGAAGCGGCTCGTTGCCCTCGCCACCGTGCTCACCATGCGCCCTGACGCGATGCTGCTCGACGAGCCGTTCACGGGTCTCGATGGGTCGGCCGAGCGACGCGTGAAGGACATCCTCGATGGCCTGTCGATTGCCCTGCTCGTCGTGACGCACGACCCAAGCTTGGCGAGCGAACTCTCCATGAGCGTCCGTACGCTCGAGGACGGCGTGCTGAGCTAACGCCGAATCGGCATCACGCGGCGGTAGGTCGCCATTGCCGAATAACACTCCAAGGGATCGTGGCTGCACCGTGCAAGCCACCACGGTGACCACCACGACCAATTTGACCAATCAGGGGTTGGTGAACGTCGATGAGCCGCCGTTCGTGCCACTTCCCCATGGTCCGTGTCGCGATTGAGGCGAGCGCCGGGGACGTCCTTCGCCGCACGAATGCGAGGCTCGCGAACGCGGCGTACGCGCGTTTGGGGATCTGGACCTGAGGTGCGCTTCGTTCATCACGTCAACCAGTGCTCGACCGGGCGTGCGAGGAAGTCGCTCAATGCGATGCCGTCCCCCCCGATCAACAGCGTGCGATCGGGCCGGAATGCTTCGGTGAAGGCGTCCATTGCGGGCAAGGTGTCGCGCCTTCGACCGCTCTTCACCTCGATCGCGACGAGACGCCTGCCGGCGCGCACGACGAAGTCGACCTCCCGGTTCCTGTCCCGCCAGTAGAACAGCTCGATGTCCCCTCGCTGTGCGGCATTCGCCAGGTGCGCACCGACCGCCGACTCCACGAGCCGCCCGTAGAAGGTCGGGTCTGCTCGAGCTTCGTCGGGTGCGAGTCCGGCCACGGCCGTCATCAGGGCGGTGTTCAGGATCTGCAGCTTGGGGCTGGAGCCACGCTGGCGCACGGCCTGACCGGCATACTTTTGTAGGCCCGTCAGCATGCCTGCCCCTGCCAACAGGTCTAGGTAGTGCGCCAAGGTCGTCGTATTTCCGGCGTCCTGCAACTGGCCCAGCATCTTCGTGTAGGAGAGGACTTGGCCCGAGTAATGGCAACCAAGGTCGAACAGCCGGCGCAGTAACGCCGGCTTGTCGACGCGGGTGAGCAGCAGCACGTCACGCGCGATGCTGGTCTCGACCAGCGAGTCGAGGACATACCGCCGCCACCGCACCGGTTCGCGGATCAGTGGGGCTGCACCAGGGAAGCCACCGAAGTAGACGTACGCTTCGAGGCTGAAGTCGAACGCTTCGCGCATCTCGGTCCATGACCAGTGGGGCAGGTGCAGCGTCTCGAAGCGTCCGGCAAGACTCTCGGTGAGTCCACGTTCGATGCGGAGCGGTGCCGAGCCGAGCAGGATGACACGGAGTGGGCGGCTCTCGCGCGTATCCTCGTCCCACAG
>CAJXWR010000130.1 GCA_913062675.1 uncultured Trueperaceae bacterium | reverse complement strand
GGGAATGGAACCTCCGCCAGCGGTCGTATCAATCACGCTGGGGAGTGCTGTCCACGTTTGCTCGAGTATCTGATGGAGCAAGTTTAGGTCAGCAGTCGACGGTGAGTTCTTGTATGCCTGAGGGTAGCCGTAGCCGTTCCCTTCGAGCTTGGTTCCTGCTGCATTAGCTGCATCGAGCGCGGCTCGTGCAGCGATTGGGTCACCCAAGATGCCGCACAGTTCGTGGAACCATTGGTGGTATGCATCTTGCGTCGCGAGGTTGGCTTCTCCGGGGAAGGCTGCGGCGAGGTCTTCGCTCCAGGTGGGCATGACGCTGCCGAGGACCGCGCCGGCACTGGCGACGAGGGGACGTCGCGCCCACCAGACGTGCAGGAACGAGAGGGGTGGGAGGGCGCTCGCGGCGGCGCGCTCGCGTCGACTTTCGATGCCGAGGGCTTTGACGGGGAGCCAGTCTTCGATGAGGAGTCTCGGGCGGTCGTGGGTCATGGTCATTCCTCTGCGAGGAGGAGCCGGAGGGCCCTCTGGGCGCGGGGGTGCCTGGTGCATTTGGCGTACCAGTAGTAGGTTTCTTCGGTAGCCATGGTGTCGACGGCGTCGAGGAGGTGGGTTTTGCGACGTCCTTTGCGGATCGGGTCGGTGGCGATCATCGCGAGGGCGAGGCGGACGCCCTCGTCTTCGATGAGCGAAATGGGGGTGTTCCTGCGGGGGGTGAGGGTGGTTCGGGCGTGCCCACTTTTCGCGAGGGCGCGCTGAATGGGGTGCGCGAGTTCGGTCGTGCGGCGGGGGTTCGCCCGCGCGACGAGGTCCGTGGTGTGATCTCGTTCGTTCGTTTCGAGGAGCGCGATCCCGAACGCGTCTCCCTCGGGTTCGACGCGGAGGTGGAACGTGCGGGTGCCTCGCTTGCCGTCGGAAAGGGGCGGGCGACTCACGGGTGCGCCTTGATGGTGACGTGACCGGGCTGCTGCAGGAGGAGCACCTTGCGGAGACTCTCGATGTCGGGACTGTCGTGCGCAACGGGCTCCTCGAAGTGGACGGTGAGGGTGAAACGGCCGTCGATGCCGTGCGCTTTGTCGGCGAGGGCGAACAGGGTGTCCTCGATCCGTTGGAGGTCCTCCGCGGGGCCGCTCACGTCGACGTTCGCCTTGCCCTGCAGGGGGGTGAGGTCCATGTCGAGCGTGAGGCTTACGTGGCGGTTGAGGGTGGGGAGCATCGTGACGGCTTGGTGGAGCTCACGAATGGGGGCGATGCCTGTGTCGACGTCCGCACTGCTGGTGATGGCGAGGGTCTGGATGCCACCTGGCCATTGCGCATCCTCGACGTGGTTGAGGATGCTCTGGAAGGCTTGCCCGATGGCTCCGTCTGCTTCGACCGGTTTGGGGCCGACGACGCGCGTACCGAGGTCGAGGTCGAGCGCTTCGGCTTCGCGTTTGGTGAGGACGTGGATGGTGTCGAGGCCGACGCGTTCCACTTCGCTGGGTGTGAGGGGTTTGGCGCCGGCCTCGGGCTCGCCTTTCGTGATGAAGACGCGCGCGTCGGGGCCGCCTCGGGCGGCGGTGGCGAGCACGTCGAGCACTTCGCCTTTCTTGGGTTCCCCACCGAGGCGCGCTTCGAGGTCGGCGCGTAGGTCGCTGCCGCTGATGCGGGATTGGTTGGCGAGGATGTCGGTGACGTCGTTGACGCGCACCGGTCTCTGGAGGAGTCCTTCGTCCTGGGCGGCGTCCGGCTTGTAGAGGTACGTGGCGTCCCCGATCGTGATGCTGGGAGGCGGGTCGTTGGCGGTACTGGTCGTCTGCGTGTCGGCGTCGTAGTAGATCCAACGCCCGCTCTTGACCGCTTGCCGCATGGGAGCGGTCAGCAGGTGGGGATTGAGCACCAACGCAAGGCCATGGTCCTGCCAGAAGCGGTCCATGACGGCTTGGGTGCTGACGCTCCCGGCGTCCTTGGGCCAGGCCTTCGATTCGAGGTACTGAATGCCGACCTCGCTGCTTTGGATCTTGCCGATCTGTTCGAGGTACTCGCGGATGACGGTCGTTTGTTTGGTTTTGACGTCACCTTGGCTTTGCGGTGCGAGCTCCTCGTGGCGGAGGTAGCCGTTGGCGCGGTCGCTGCTGGGGAGGAACAGGTGTTTGTAGCAGCGCGTGAGTGCGACCCGAGCGTTGAGCCGACTGCCGTCGGCGAGGTTCTGGAGCTTCTTGCGGATGGGTTCGTCGAACTGCTGCATCCGAGTCGTGTCGTCGACGACGACGTGAGCGGCCATGTCCCACGCGACCGCCTTGCGGTAGTTCGCGATTTGCTCTGCGTCGGCGACGAGGAAGGCGACGGCGTTGCGGTTGATGCGTGGGCTTCCCGACGCACCGGTCTTACCGAGCATGTCGACCAGTAGGGCGGGGGGCGCGTCTCCGGAGCCGACGGCGAGGTCGTCGTGGTGCAGGACGGCAAGTCGGAAGCGTTGGGGTTGGTCGGGAACGCTTTCGGGTCCGGTGGGGAAGGCGACGACGTCGACGGGCTGTTCGCTCGGGAAGGCTTCCTCCACGCGGTGGCGCATCTCTTGAGCGACGTGCGTGTTGCTCAGGTTGGTTTCCTCGGCGGCCACGATGGCGTTGGGGTTGGGCTCGGTCTTGAAGCGATAGCGGTTGTGGTCGTAGTCGAGGTACCAGGCGGTCGTGTCGAGGGCGTTGAGGGCCTCGATGGCGACGTCGCCGCGCTCGCCGGGCCGCAGGGTGCCGAGGAGCACTTCGGGGCGTCCGGCGCCTGCGGTGGCCTGCAGTTCGAGGCTGTGCGTGAAGACCGTGCCCGCCGCCCGTCGAGCGATGTCGTGCTTCCCGGACAGGTGGTTCTGGTCGATGGCGTAGGCGTGGGAGCTGGTTCCTACGAAGTCGCTCTTGGCGACGCCGTCGAACGCGGGGCGGCCGAGGTTCGTGGTGACGTGCCCGAGGACGGCGGGGTTCTCGTAGTGGAGGTCGCCGACGTTGAGGATGGGCAGATCGATCTCGTCGTGCCACACGCCTTCGATGGCGTCCGCGAGGAGCTTCAGGGCGCCGCGCGCGCGTTGAAACCCGGGGATGGTGCCGAGGCGTTGGTCGAGCACGCGAATCAACTCGGGGTGGAACGGGTAACTGGTTTGCACCGCCGCCGCGTACGGGCCGGGTTTGTCCGCGCCACCACTCAGGTTTTCGCCTTGGTTCGCAAGGGCCGTGTAGAGCTCTTGGTACGCCTGCGCGGCGGCTTCCGCCTGCGTTTCGTCGATCCGTTCGAACAACCGGCGTTTGAGAATGTGTCCGATCTCGACGTCTTCGGCGGGCTTGACGATGGACCCACCGCTCGTGAATCGCGCACCGACGGACGCGGTGTCCGTTACGACCTGCTCCATGGCGGCAGCCGCTTCGGCTTGTGCATCACTCGTCAGCCGTTCGAGGGCGTCGGTTTCCATCCCAAACGCGTCCTGGCTCGTGGCGAGGGTCAGGATGACGACGACGTTCTCGTTGGATGCGGCGACCTCGAGGAGCGTTTTGAGGAAGGCGGGGAGCGACTCCGCCATGCGGCGTACGTCGGGATTGCCGGACGATGCGAGGGCGCGAAGGTACTGCGCGATCTCGTCGATGATGATGATCGTGGGCTTTCCCGCGAAGGCGGTTTCGAGCGCGTCCTTGCCGGGGGCCGTGCGCTGCTCGTCGGATGCCTCGAGCACCTGGAAGGCATGCTCACCGAGCTGCATGCCGATTTCTCCCCACAGCGTGTACGTCGTCCGTCCCCGCGTGGTGAGGCCCGTGATGGGGTCGAGCGCGTCCCCCACGATGGCGGCAACCTGGCAGTCGTCCGGAATGAGGCTTGGGTCGACGAACTCCTCCACGTTGTCGGGTCGCGCGCCGTTGGCGAGGTGGTAGACGGCGATGAGACCGTGCGTCTTCCCGCCACCGAAACTCGTCTCGCTCCGGATCAGGCCGTGTTCGGCCCCGGGCACCTTTTCGTTGGCAAGGCGGCCGAAGGTGCGCGTCAGGAGGGCGCGAAGGCCGTCGGTGGGGTACGTGAGTTCGAAGAATTGGTTTGGGTCGCCGTACGCGGGATAGCCGTCCGGGTCGCGAACGATCCGGTCGAGTTGCGCGGCGAAGTGCGCGTCCGTGAGGCCGCCTCGGAGGACGTCCTCGCGGGGCGTGCACGTCGTGCGGATCGAGGGAAGGTCGTGACTCATGTGCGTTCGTCCAGGTAGATCTGAAGCGCCTCTTCGATCAGGGCGCTTCGGTTGAACCCCTTCGCGTCCCGCCGACGTTCCAAGACGCGCGTGTCGGCGGCCTCGAGAAGGTCGTCGGGGAGCGTGACCGTGATGCGCGACAGCCGTCCGTTGCTGCTTCGGTGTCGGCCCCGGTACGTGGGTCCGTCGGTCGAGATCGGGGGGTGCTTCGGTTCTTTGGTGCCGTCGGCCATGCGTCAGTGTACAAGGGCGTGCGGACGTGCGTACGCACAAACTATCGGCGACAACACCGCATATGCACGTACATACGTACGTACGTATCACAGCGGTGCGACTGAGGGTTCGCTCGGCCGTCCGATGGCCCACGCCGCGCGCGGTGACGACGAGGCGCCGCGAACGATTCACGTCGACCTGGCTGGGGCGCCACCCCGGCATCGCGCGGGAGGTCGGGCGCATCCGAGCGCGATCCACGAACCGTGGCGTCTCGCCAGGCGATGTCGGCGAGTGCTCCGTCCACGGCGCGTGCGTACGCGCCTCCGACGATGCGAAGGGGGGCGGAACGTCCCTTGCGTGGAGGGGCGTTCCAAGGCTCCAGGCGCGGCGTTGTCGCCCGTACGTTCCGGCGCGGCGTGGCGGCCCACCGTCCGGCGAGACGGTGTGCTTCGTCGCGCGCGAAGGCGCCGAAACGAAAGGGCGG
>CAJXWR010000129.1 GCA_913062675.1 uncultured Trueperaceae bacterium | reverse complement strand
GGCGTATAGCTCAGTCGGTAGAGCGGCGGTCTCCAAAACCGTAGGTCGGGGGTTCAAGTCCTCCTGCGCCCGCCAAGTCCACGCGGCGGTCTTCCATGCGAAGACCGCCGCGTTCTCGTATGCCCCTCCCCCAAAGGTAGGATTCGCTCCCAAGATTCTCGCCAACGCGTGCTAGCATCCGACCCGTGAACAGTTCCCTTGTGCGCCGTGCCCCACGGTACCTGCGCATCATCCTCCTCACGCTCGTCGGTCTCGGTGCGGTCGCCTCCGCGCAGTCCCGAGATGCCGTTTGGGTGCTGCCCATCGACACCCAGATCACGCCGGCCACCGCCACGTTCATCACGAGCCGGATCGAGCGAGCCAACGCCGAGCAACCGCTCGCCATTCTCCTGCGCATCGACACGCCAGGCGGGCGCGTCGACAGCATGCAAATCATCGTCGATTCGATCCTCAACGACGCCAACGTGCCGGTCCTCGCCGTCGTCCAAAACGCGTTCAGTGCCGGCGCACTCATCGCCATGTCCGCCGACCAACTCGCCATGCTCCCAGGCGCCTCCATTGGTGCTGCCCTCCCCATCACCCTCGGGCTCGGAGGCGCCAACCCCACCGACGAGAAAACCGTGTCTGCCCTGCGCGGTCAGTTCCGTAGCGTCGCCGAGGCGCGCGGTCGCAACGTCACCGTGGCCGAAGCCATGGTCGACCCCTCCCGCGACGTCCCTGGACTCGCCACGAGCGGTGAACTCGTCACCCTCAGCGCGCAGGAAGCGGTCGACAACGACATCGCCGACCTCCTCGCCAGCGACGTGCAGGACGCCCTGGCGCAATTCGGGTATGCCGGCGCGAGTACGGTGGTGCTCGAACGCAACCTGAGGGAAACCCTCGGCGGTTGGCTCTCCGGTCCTGTCGCCGCCGGCATCCTCCTGATCATCGGCATTGGCGGCCTGCTCCTCGAATTCCTCACGCCCGGCTTCGGCATTCCCGGGGCGATTGGCATCGTGGCGCTCTTCCTGTTCGCTTCGAGCGCCTACATCGCCACGCCTGCAAGTACTCTCGACGTGCTCCTCATCATTGGAGGCATCGTCCTGCTCGCCATCGAGGCTTTCGTCATCCCCGGTTTCGGGGTCGCCGGCATTCTCGGCATCGCCGCGATCATCGGCGCCATCATTCGAATCTTCCAAGCCGAAGCCGTCACGGTCCTCGCAACCACCACCATTGGAGGCGGCATCCTCCTGGGCTTGCTGCTGTGGCTGCTTCCCAACACCGGTCTCGGCAAGCAACTCACCCTCTCCACCCGCATTGGACGTTCGTCCGGCCCGGCGATGGCGGGTGCTGGCGCCCCAGCCGGAGACGGCGCCTACCTCGTGCCTGACCGTTCCGACCTTCTCCACGAGACCGGTGTCGCCATGTCCGATCTGCGGCCCGCCGGCGTCGCCACGATCCAAGGTGAACGTGTCGACGTCGTCACCGAAGGGGACTACATCTCGGCGGGCGCACGCATCACCGTGCTCCGCGTCGAAGGCAACCGCGTCACCGTCCGCGAAACCCCAAGCAACCCCACCGACCCCTCGACCGAAACCCCCACTCGCGACGCGTAACCCACGCGTCGACCCGTACGTACTGGAGGCCTCATGCTTTTCGACCTTCCCTTCCTCATCCTCGCTGGCGCCATCGTCCTGTTCTTCCTGGTGCTCTTCACGTTCATTCCCGTGGGCTTGTGGATCGCCGCGATCAGCGCCGGTGTCCGCGTCAGCCTCGTCAGCCTCGTCGCCATGCGACTCCGTCGCGTGCCCCCCAACAAGATCATCAACCCGCTCATCAAGGCCGAAAAAGCCGGTCTTGACGTGGAGCAAAACCAGCTTGAAGCCCACTACCTTGCCGGCGGGAACGTCGATCGCGTCGTCGATGCACTCATCGCGGCCGACAAGGCGCGCATCGCGCTTCCCTTCGACCGTGCGGCCGCCATTGACCTCGCAGGACGTGACGTGCTCGACGCGGTGAAGGTGTCGGTCAACCCGCGCGTCATTCAAACGCCCAACGTGAGTGCCGTTGCGAAGGACGGCATCGAGCTCATCAGCACGGCGCGCGTCACCGTGCGCGCCAACCTCGAGCGCCTCGTCGGAGGTGCCGGTGAAGAGACGATCATCGCGCGTGTCGGTGAAGGTATCGTCTCCTCCATCGGTAGCAGCTCCGCACACAAGCAGGTGCTCGAGAACCCCGACAGCATCAGCAAGACCGTGCTTCAAAAGGGCCTCGATTCCGGAACGGCATTCGAAATCCTCTCGATCGACATTGCCGACGTGAACGTTGGGCGCAACATTGGCGCGCAGCTTCAAACCGATCAGGCGGAAGCCGACAAGCGCGTCGCGCAGGCCAAGGCCGAGGAGCGCCGCGCGATGGCCGTCGCTGCCGAGCAAGAGAACCGCGCTCGCGTGGAGGAGATGCGCGCGAAGGTCGTCGAGGCGGAAGCCGAAGTGCCCCTCGCCATGGCCGAAGCGTTCCGCAGTGGCAACCTCGGTGTGATGGACTACTACAACCTTCGCAACGTCGAATCCGATACCGACATGCGGCGTGGCATTGCCGAAGCGAGCAGTTCCTCGGCGGACGAGGATGACGAAATCAATTGAGTCTCGATGACCTCCTGCCGTTAATCTTCGTCGCCTGGTTCCTCGTGAGCCTCGTGCAGCGCGGACAGCGCAACGCCCGGCGACGTGGACGGTCTGCACCGCAACGTGACGTGCCCGCACCCACGCCATGGTCGCGCGAAGCCGCCCCTGGCGACGCGACCCAGCCGGATGGCCAGGGTGCGAGCGGCAACATGCTCGATGAGCTCGAACGCCGCATCCTCGATGCGCAACGACGGGTCGCTGACGCAGGCGGCGGGTCTTCCGGACCGTCGACCGGTAAACCGTCGCAGGGTGATGCACCCCGCCGAAGTGCCGGTGGAGCGGCCCCGACGGCTCAGGCATCTACGTCCACCCCAGCCGCCTCCACCCTTCCCAGCGGATCACCGACCCTGCTCAGGCCTCCACGTCCCGCCTCTCCCACGCCAGCAACGCCAACCGCCGCAGGCAACCAAGGTTTCCTCGGACGTGAAGGCAGGACGACCGCAGCGCAGGCGGCACCCAGCGGCGCGGGCAGTTTCCTCGGTCGCGAAGGCGCCCCACCGCGCGCACCAAAAGCAGCGCGCCCACGGCAAACGGCAGCGAAAGGCGCACGCCACGACGAACCCGCCTTCCTTCCCCTGCGCGGAAGTGACGTCGTGCGAGGCGTGGTGTGGAGTACCGTATTGGGAGAACCGGTGGCACGCCGGTCCCTGAGGAGGCCATCATCGCGACGTCGGTGACGCTCAAGCTGCGCAGTCCCGCCGAAGCCATCACGCTTCTCGGCAGAAACGACGAGAACCTCAAGGCCCTCCGCAAGCGCCTCTCCGCCCAGGTCATCGCCCGGGGTGACGAGGTTCGCCTCAGTGGTGACGCGCCCGACGTTGCGCAGGCCGAGCGGACCTTCCGCTCGCTCCTCGACACCATCCGAAGCGGCGGCACGGTCACCGCCACCGAACTCGAACACGGCGATCTCGACCGACTCGATGCCTCCAAGCCCGAGGTCGTGGAAGGTCCCGACGTCAGCGACGTCAAACTCCCAGGGCGGCACAAACCCAAGACCAGCGGTCAACGCCGCTACGTTGCCGCCATGGCGCGACACGCCATCACCTTCGGCATTGGGCCCGCCGGCACCGGCAAGACGTACCTCGCCGTCGCCATGGCCGTACAGGCGCTCCTCGCCAAACGCGTCAAACGCATCATCCTCACCCGCCCCGCCGTCGAGGCCGGCGAGAAACTCGGCTTCCTCCCCGGAGACTTGCAGGCCAAGATCGACCCGTACCTGCGCCCCCTCTACGACGCGCTGTACGACATGCTGCCGGCCGACAAGGCCGAGCAGTACCTCGAATCCGGCATCGTCGAGGTGGCCCCCCTCGCCTTCATGCGGGGACGCACCCTCAACGATGCGTTCATCATCCTCGACGAGGCGCAAAACACCACGGCGGAGCAAATGAAGATGTTCCTCACGCGCATGGGGTTCGGCAGCACCGTCGTCGTCACCGGCGACGTCACGCAAACCGACCTCCCGGTTGGATCCGCCAGCGGTCTTCGTGTCGCCCGCGACCTGCTGAATCGCATCGACGGCATCGCCTTCGTCACCTTCGACAAGGGTGACGTCGTTCGTCACCCCCTCGTCGCCGCCATCCTGCGCGCCTACGAAGAGGAACCCGGCTAACGTGGCGCGCGCCCGGCACGCTCGACGCTTCGAACGACCCGACCCAAGTCCCATCGGGGCGTTCCTCGTGACCCTCGTCACCCTCGCCACGCTGCTCTACAGCGTGTACGGGCAACAACCCTCCATCGAGCTGAACGTCGGGGACGAGAGCACGCAAACGTTCATCGCAACGGGTAACGCATCCGTGCTCGACCCAGCCGCTACCGAACGTCGTCGACAAGTGGCGCGCGCCCAAGTGCCCATGATCACCAGCATCGACGACGAGGCACGCGCACTCGTGCTCTCCAGCATCACCGCGTCGAACCTTCCACCCGAGACGACCACCTGGATCGTCGGTCGCTACGAACAAGCTCGCGGCGTCCTCGCCAGTGAGGTGCCGAGCGTCATCGATGAGGCGGTGGCACGCACCCCCAGCGATCGTCAACGCGAGGTGCGACTGGTCCTCGAGCAACGCCTCATGGCCACGGCCCTGCCCGACCCGATCCTCACGCAAGTTGCGCGCGACGCCGCCGCCGCTGCCGTCGAACCGGTCCTCCGCATCATCGAGCAGGGCGACGTCATCGTCGCCGAAGGGGACGTCATTAACGAGCAGCATCTCCAGGCACTCGAACAACTC
>CAJXWR010000128.1 GCA_913062675.1 uncultured Trueperaceae bacterium | reverse complement strand
ATCATTCAGGTGGCCGCCACGGAGACCCGCCTTCGCAGAATTGGCGAGGAGATCAAGAAGACGAACCGGCGCGTCAACGCGCTCGAGCAGCTCGTCATCCCGGGAATTCGGCATCAGATCAAAGACATTCGTAGCGTGCTCGATCAGCGTGCGCTCGAAGAGGTAACGGTTCTCAAACGCATCAAGGCGAAGTTGGACGCGAAGGATACGGGAACCGCTGCATAAGCTCACGTTACGTAACATTCGACGGAAGACCCATCCACTGCAGCCTCGCGCACAGCGCGAGGCTGCAGCTTCGTAAGGGTGGCTACATTTCGCGTGCTGGTCGCATAACGTTGCAGAGTGTGACACCTTTACAACCCCTGCCACATCGGAGTACACTCACGTTGGGGTAATCGTCACACGGGCGCTACGCCCCGCCACGCCCAATTTCATTTCGTAAAGGAGTACATGTATGCGTAAGCTTCTCGCGGCATTCGTCGCCCTCATGGTTCTCGCCGGGTTTGCCCAGGCGCAAACCAGCCTGCTCGACGAAATCAAGCTCCGTGGCAACATGACGTGCGGTGTCAACCAATCCCTCCCCGGGTTCGGCGTCATCGATTCGGAAGGCAACTTCTCCGGCTTCGACGTCGACTTCTGTAAGGCAGTCGCCGCCGCCGTCCTCGGCGACAGCGAAGCGGTGACCTACCGCGCGCTCACCGCGTCCGAGCGCTTCACCGCCGTCCAAACCGGTGAAGTCGACGTGCTCATCCGCAACACCACGTGGACCTCGAGCCGCGACTCCGAAGTGGGCCTCAACTTCGCCCCCACCACCTTCTACGACGGCCAAGGCTTCATCGTGAAGCGCGCCTCGGGCATCAGCGAAGTCTCCGACTTCGAAGGCACGAGCATCTGCGTCCAGTCCGGCACGACGACCGAACTGAACCTCGCCGACGTGATGGCAGCGCTCGACATTAGCTACACCCCGCTCGTCTTCGAGACGGCCGACCAAGTGTTCGCCGCCTACGAAGCGGACCAGTGCGAGTCGGTCACGACCGACATGTCCGGTCTCGTCAGCCGCTCCACGCTGCTGCAAGACCCCGCCGCCAGCGTCATCCTGCCGATTACCATCTCCAAGGAGCCTCTCGGCCCCGCCGTCCTGCACGGTGACGACACCTGGTTCGACGTCGTCAAGTGGGTGACCTTCGGCCTCATTTTCGCCGAGGAGTACGGCATCACCAGCGACAACGTCCGCGACGTCGCCGCCAGCGCCCAAGCGCCCGTCGTGCGCCGCTTCCTCGGCCTCGATGGCCAGGTGATGGAGCAACTCGGCCTCGAGTCCGACGCCATGATCACCATGATCGAGCAAGTCGGCAACTACGGCGAGATCTTCGCCCGCAACCTCGGACCCGACACGCAGTTCGGTCTCGAGCGCGGCCTGAACGCCCTCTACACCGACGGCGGCCTGCTCTACTCCCCGCCCTTCCGGTAAGTCGCACGGAACGCGTGAGGGGGCACACCCGCCCCCTCACGATCGCGCGCGTGCGGCTCGTCCCCGATGGACAGCCGCACGCGTTCGCGTTCCCCGACCCCGACCCATGGGTAACGACCAATCTTGCTACGACGTAGCGACACTATCTGACGCGTACGAAACGATCCTGCGGAATCCCGTGCGTCCCTATTCACGCCGGACCCGCGTCCCAAGGAGGAATCCGTGGCCATGACCACCGACGTTCCCGAACGCATCCCCTTTTGGAGGAACGTCAAGACCCTGGGGTTACTTGCGCAAATCATCTTCGCCATCATCGTCGTGGCAGCGATCGCCATCCTCTGGAACAACGTGACGTCCGCCCTCGCGCGATCGAGCCTCCCCGCCGACTTCAGTTGGCTGGGCAGCCGAGCAGGAATCCCCATTGGTGAACGCCCCATCCCGTACACGCCCGACGACACCTACTTCCGCGCACTCGCCATCGGCTTCCTCAACACCCTGAAAATCGCGCTCGTCGGCGTCGTCCTCGCCAGCATCCTCGGCGTCGGTGTTGGCGTCGCCCGACTCAGCAACAACTTCCTGCTACGCCAAATCGCTACCTGGTACGTCGAGATCCTCCGCAACACGCCACTCGCCGTGCAGATCATCTTCTGGTTCACGGCCGCCATCGCCACCCTCCCGCCCACCATCTCGGCCCCCATTCGACTGCCAGGTGGGCTCATGTTCTCCAACCGCGGCCTCGCGTTCCCCGCCATCTACCCAGGTTTCGGGTTCCGCGACTGGCTGCCTTGGATCGTCGCCGCCATTGCCCTCTACGCCATCGTGCTGTACGTACGACGCCGACAGATCATCGCGAGTGAGCGCCCCGGACTTGCCTGGCCCGCCGCACTCCTCGCATTCCTCGCGGTCTCCGGCACCGGTTACTTCGTCGCCTCCGGCACCGCCACGATCCCCGAACCGCTCACCGTCGACTTCACCGTGGAGCGCGGTCGCGGCGTCACCTTCCTCGACGCCAACGGCAATGGCGAGCGGGAACGCGACGAGGCGCTGTACGGCTTCGTTCCCGTGACCGTCCGGGTGTCCGAAGCGGCCATCGAAACCCAAAGCACGAACCTCAACGAACAACGCCGGATCAAACCCAGCGTGCTTCGCTTCCCCGTCCTCGAGGAAGGCGAATACGAATCGTTCGACGTTCGTATCCTCGGCAGCGCCGATGCGGAACGTTTCTCCGTTCACTGGACCGACGCGCCCACCGCCGGCCTCATCTTCGAGGACCGCAACGGCGACGGGATCTACCAAGAGGGGGAAGAGGTCGACGCCGACGGTGTCGGGTTCAGCGGCGTGCGCACCTTGCTCACCATCACGGGATTCTCACGCGACCTCGTCTCCGATCGCGACGGAGGCATCCGCATTCCGAACTTCGAACCCGTCGGCACGCAGGAAGAGGAGACGGAGGAGATTCAGGATGCGGGCCGCAGCGGCGTGGCCGGCTTCGGGCCCAGCAGCCTCTTCGGCTCACCCGCCGGGGCGTCCAGCGACGAGGAGGAGGCCGTCCTCGACACGACCGTCGAAATCAGGTCCTCCGGTGCGCTCGTGTGGAGCCGCCCCAGCGTGCCCGTCTCCAACTACGAAGGCGGCTTCCGTTTCACCGCGAGCTACCTCGCACTCCTCCTCGCCCTCGTGATCTACACGGCCACCTTCATCGCCGAAATCACACGGGCGGGCATCATGGCGGTCCCCAAGGGTCAGACCGAGGCGTCCAAGGCGCTGGGTCTTTCCGGTCGACAAACGTTCTCGCTCGTCATCTTCCCGCAAGCGGTGCGCATCATCCTGCCGCCCATGATCAGCCAGTACCTGAACCTCACGAAGAACTCGTCGCTCGCACCGCTCGCCGCGTACGCCGAAATCTTCGCCGTCAGTGCCATCGTCGCGAACCAGACCGGAGCCAGCGTGCCGGTCACCGTCCTCATCATCGTCAGTTACCTCGTCATCAGCTGGTTCTTCTCCTTCGTCCTCAACATCGTGAACGCGCGCCTCGCGATCGTGGAGCGTTGACATGCAAATGATTCCCGACCGCCTCCCTCCCGCCGGTGAACGCGGCGCCATTGCATGGCTCCGCCGCAACCTCTTCTCCGGCACCGTCAACGCCATCGTCTCCATCGCCCTCGGGTCGTTCGTCGCGCTCTCGTTGTTCAACCTTGGACGCTGGATGCTCACCGGTGCCTCGTGGCAGCCCGTGTGGAACAACATGAAGCTCCTCGCCATCTACCGCTACCCCGCGGAACTCGCCTGGCGCCCCATCATCGCGGTCGGCGTGCTGCTCATGCTCACGGGCTTGACCGCAGCGCTAGGTCAACGCGTCGGCAAGGGCAAGATCATGACCGGCGTGTACTTCTGGTTTGGAAGCCTCGCCTGGTTCCTGACCCTCGTCGCCCTCATCGCCTGGCCCTCGGTACGCGTCGCATGGCTCCTCGCCACGCTCATGTCGGTCGCCGGGTACGCCATCGGTTGGTACGTGCCGCGCGTCGTCCGCGCGCAGTCATGGCTCTGGGCAGCTGGACTCCCCATCGTGCTCGTGCTGATTTACGGCGTGGGTGGCTCCGGATCCTTCGCCGTCGTCGGCACCTCCCAATGGGGTGGATTCCTCCTCACCGTGGTCATCGCCGCGTTCGGCATCACCGTGTCGTTCCCGCTCGGCATCGCGCTCGCACTCGGCCGGCGCAGCAACCTACCTGCCATCAAGTACTTCAGCATCGGCTTCATCGAGGTCATTCGCGGCGCACCCTTGATCACCTGGCTGTTCATCGCCTCGCTCATGGTGCCCCTCCTCCTCGACGTCGCCCCCGACTCCATCCCCGCCCTCACCCGCGCGCTCGTCGCCGTCACGCTCTTCAGTGCCGCCTACATGGCCGAAAACGTCCGCGGGGGTCTACAAAGCGTGCCCAATGGCCAGCGCGAAGCCGCCCGCGCCCTTGGCCTCTCCGGCTGGCAAACCACGCGACTCATCGTCCTCCCGCAAGCACTCCGCGCCGTCATCCCCGTCCTCGTGGGGCAAGCCATCGGCCTGTTCAAGGACACGTCCCTCGTGTTCATCGTCGGCCTTCACGACTTCTTCGAGATCGGCCGCCGCGTCATTCCCAGCCAGCCCGAATCGCTGCTCTATCCTGGTGGCGTGCTGCTCGAGATTTCGGTCTTCATGGCCTTCGCCTACTTCTTCTTCACCTACCGCATGTCGATCGCGAGTCGACAACTCGAAAAGGAACTCGGAGTCGGCGAACGCTGATCCACCGGTGGGCGACCCCCACCCGAGGAGGAACACTGCATGGTTGAATCACCCATCCCCAACACCCCCGCACACGCCCCCGAAGGCGGCGAGAAGATCATCACCATCGACGGGCTGAACAAGTGGTTCGGCGACTTCCACGTCCTCAAGGACATCGACCTGTCCGTCAACCGCGGTGAGGTCGTCGTCGTCAT
>CAJXWR010000127.1 GCA_913062675.1 uncultured Trueperaceae bacterium | reverse complement strand
CGCGTCACCCTCGACGCCACCTACATCCGCAACTGGAGCCCCTGGATCGACCTCACCACCCTCTGGAAGACCGTTGCGGTCGTCCTGGGAAAGCGCGGAGCGTACTGAGGTTAGCTACCAGTCGCCCCCCGCCTTCTCGCAAAACGCATACATCCCGCTCATTCGTGGCATTCGTGACGGAGATTCAAGGCATCCTTCGGTACCACGCGTGCAATGCCTGCCCACTGGCCAGTCCGCCCTTAACTCGGTCGGTTCCTTAGATGCGGTCCTTGCATCGGACCATGGATGGAACGCCATGCAATCACGACTTCGTGATTGCCGCTTGAGAAGGTTGCCGTGATGCCCAGCGTGGCGGTACAGGGCATCACGCGAGGGCCCGAGTCGGAGTGGAACGTCAGCCAGATTCGCTCGCACCGTGTTCGGGCATTGCGCCGTTCGTGGCTTCAACGCCCGGGACGGTCACTGCCGTCACATCGATTTCATCTCGATTCGAGGCGCGTCACTCCCCGTGGAGCAGGTAGAACGCCAGTTCCGTGGCCTCTCCGCAGGTCTCCTCCCCCGTCGTGGGTTCAGGCACGTCACTCACGCAGGTCGTCACCGTGAGCGTCTGCGTGGGTCCCCGGTTGACTGAATCCACGGACCCGAGGCGGTTACAGCCTGCCAACGCCAGAAGTGCGACGACGGTGGCCAGCCAGCGCGCTGCGGTCTTCATGGTGCCTCCTCGATGGTCAAGACGAGCGTTCCGGTGGCCACCTCACCGGGTTCGAGTTGTACGTCCGGCCAGTACCAGCGGTCCAGGTAACGAGCGAGCGTCCCAGCTTCGACGATCACCGTGACGTCGTATGCATCCAAGTCGAATCCCTTGAACGTCAGCCATGCATCTCGAAGAAGCGCGTCACTGAGGTTGGTGAAGGTGAACGGCACCTCGAGCCGCGCAGCTCCGTCGACGACCGTGAGACCGACCGGTTCACTGGGCACGTTCAGGATCGCCGTGACGTTGGGTGCCTCCACGAGGCGAGGCGTGGCGGTGACGCTCTGTGTTGCCGCCGTGGGCCCGTCAGGTCCGACGGCACGGAGCTGCGCAGTGACGGGCACGCCGTTCGGCGTCCCTTCGATGCGCCATGGCTGCTCCCGATCTGCCAGTACGTCGGTCCATGTCGTCCCCCCATCGAGGGTGTACTGGTAGCGCTGCACGGAACCGACGCTCGGCGTGAAGAGCAGCCAGACCGTCTCGTTTCCGGGGATCATGACGAGGTCTTCGGGGGCGGTAACGGCCGCACTCACGAACGCCACGTCCACGCTAGCCTCACAATCGACGCTGCAGGATGCGGTGACCGTGGTCGAACCCACGACGTCCGCGGACCGGAGTCGAACGCTCGCTTCCCCGTCAAGGTTCGTGGCTTGCGTGATGGTCGAACCCACGTCGCGCCCCTCGGCATCCAGGAACGAACCATGCGTCGTCTGGAACGCGATCTCGTGGGCAACGACGGGCCGTCCTTGAGAATCGACCCTGCGCGCCGTGACGACCGTTTCGCTCGCACCGTCGGCGGGGAGCGCGTCAACCTGCGTCTCCAAGGTCAACGCGGTCGCAACGACCGAGACGGGAACGACGAAGGGCGGATACGCGTCGCTCTCGATGCGGAGCAGCACTTCGCCGTCCTCACCCGCCGTACCGAAACCGGTGTAGGTCACGCCCTCAAGGGTCACGGTGACCTCACCCGCAGCAAGCGTGGCGGAGGCCGTCTCGGCGAGGCGACCGAGAGGATCTTCACCACCCGACGCGACCACGGAGAGCGTCACGTCACGCTGGACGGCGTACGCGTCCCCGAACAGGTCACGATGCGTGACGACGACGTCGAACGGAACGTGCTGCAGCGGCGCGCTGCCCCCCACGATTTCGAGACTCCAGGGGCTTTCGCACGGCGTAGCATCGGTGAGGAAGGTAAGGACGGGGTAGCGACCGCCACCCGTACAGGTTTGCCACGTGGCGGAAGCCAGCGCGGTGGGCGGTGCGATGGACCAACCGGCATCATGGAAGGTGGACGCGTTCGCCATCGCGCTCGACGTGATGCCCGTCGCGCCATCGACCACGTCCCCTGCCGCGCCGATCCCCGATGTCGTCACGTTCCAGAAGGCGTCGGTGACCGTGACGACCGACGTGTTCGAAATGTCTCCAAGGAAACCTTTCGCCGACGTATCGCCCGTGACGCTGCCCGAGGCATAAGCGTTTGCGACCGTGACGGCGCCATCGATGCTGGCGAGAAACCCGGCTACTTGACCACCCTCGACGTCCCCGAGCGCGTACGCATCCTCGATGGTCACCCCATCCACGATGCACCCGCCGAACCCACCGACGCCCTCCGCAGCATCGTAGCTAAGGACCGACCCCCACGCGGAAGCCCTACGGACGTCCGTGCCGGACACGAACCCCACGAGACCGCCGACGCATCCTCCCTCGGCTTGCACCGAGCCCACCGCGCCCACGTCCTCGAACCACGCACCGACGGCGTCACCTGCGAAGCCCCCCGCGCTGGCAAGAACCACGCCGCCCTCGTCATACCCATCGAGGACGAATACGTTGCCCGCCGAGGCCGAGTAGCTGATGAACGTCCCCTCGTCGGCCGTACCGATGAAGCCGCCGACGACACCACCAGTAAACTCCGTGTACACGTCACCCCAGGCAGCGGCGTCGGTGATGCTCGTATTCACTGTCGCGCCGGCGAACCCGCCCACTTCGTAGCCCACCGAGTCGACGTAGCCTTCGGCATACGAGCCTTCGAAAAATGAATCCTCTGCTCTGCCTACGAGCCCTCCGTGATGGAACGAGCCAAATTCTTCCGCGACATAGCCATACACGAACACGTCGCCGGAGGCGTGTGAGTCGATGACGTGCACGTCGACCGCGTCACCAATGAGGCCACCCACGGAATACCCCGGCCCAACGATGTCGAGGTCTCCGCTCGCACTCGAGTCAATGATGAACATTGGCGTGCCCGGCGACCCTTCAGCGTAGCCGATGAGTCCTCCATAACCGTCGACTGCGTTGTCCCCGTCGTACACGTCGATGAGACCACTCGCGCTCGAGGCATAAATCTCGGCATCTAGGACATATCCGATGAGTCCGCCAAAGCCGCTACCCGAACCCGAGATGATGGCCGACGCGTGCGCATTATGGATGACGACGTTTTCGGGATTGTACGGCGTTCCCACGATGATGCCCGCGAGGCCACCCACCGCGAGACCCGTGCTGCTCACCGTGCCACCAACCTGAACGCCAGTGATTCCCGACCCAATATCGGTGCCGCTGACGTACCCGACGACGCCTCCGGTACCAATATCGGCGCTCGACACGACGACGTTGCTCTCGACGTCGACGAGGGCATCAACGTCGCTGATGACGATCGCTTGGGCAAACCCGGCGAGGCCACCGACGCCCGACCCCGTCCCACGAATCGTCGTATCAATCGACGTACTGTGGATGATGGTTGCCGAGGCCACGCCGGCTAGGCCCCCTACGAAGTCCCTTCCCGCCACGTGCACGTCACTCAGGAGGACGTCGACGATTTCGGCACCCAGGAGGCTATCGAAGAAGCCGACTCCATCGGTGGAAGCACCGCCGATATTGAGGTTCGAAAGAGTGTACCCATTGCCATCGAACGTGCCATTGAAGTGGACGCCGTCTCCTCCGATGCCCGTCGCCCACGCCGCGTCACCGAAGTCCACGTCGTTCACGAGGTGGAAGTGAAGATCGGTTCCGCTGATGCAGCTGTCGGTATCGGATAGGTAGGCAACGTGGTCCGTCGTGGAAATCAGGAACGGGTCAACGTTCGTACCCGTTCCGCCACCAAACCCGCTGCCCAAGCAACCGTTGGCCAACGCGGCATGGGAGGCGAGCAAGGCGACGAGGAGCATTGGTACGAGACGAAGGACGAGGCGACGCACGTAACTCTCAGCTTGGGACTTCACGCTGGCCTCACGTTGCATGACGCGACCTCTGACACGGGTTCACTCCGGATGGTTTCATGCAAACGAAAATATCACGTACGTTTCGCGTCTGCGACATGTACTCGGTTCGCGGGCCCACGTTTCAAGATGGAAGCCTCGCACCAGGTGAGGAGTTCTGGCAGTGATTTCCATTTCGGCTTGCATGACAAGCCAGCGTGAGCTTCACCCTGCGCGCGCGAGGTGAAGACGCGCGGACGCTACGCGCCATGCACCGACGAGGGGCGTGGGAATTGGGAGACCCCAGACCGCCGCCGGGTCTAGAGCTTGATGGGTTCACCTGCGCGATCGACCATATGTTGGAGCGACGTCCGGTCGAGGACGTCGAGAATGGCGCGCTTCACGTCGAGCATGGTTCTTCGCACCTCGCAGTCCGTCTCGTCGACGCAGTCGCTGCAGGGCGCGTAGTACCGCTTGGATACGCATGGAATGGGGGCCAGCCGGCCTTCGAAGATGCGGATGAGTCCAGCCCCTTGCTTCTCAGCAACGCAATCCTCGTCAAGCTCACCAGCCCTGGACCCATCCTCTACGGGCAACGACGCATCGGAAGGAACGGCGAACCCTTCACCATCTGGAAGTACCGAACGATGGTCCACGACGCCGACACCATCCTCACGACCTACCTCACCGAACACCCCGAACTTCAGGCCGAATGGGAAGCCGACCACAAGCTCCGCCACGACCCTCGCATCACCCCCATCGGTCGGTTCCTACGCTCAGCGAGCCTGGACGAACTCCCCCAACTCTGGAACGTCCTCAACGGAACCATGAGCCTCGTCGGACCCAGACCCATCGTCCAAGACGAAACCCACAAGTACGGACACGTCTTCGAGCTCTACACCCGCGTTCCACCCGGCATCACCGGGTTGTGGCAAATCTCCGGACGAAACGACACCGGGTACGACGAACGCGTCACCCTCGACGCCACCTACATCCGCAACTGGAGCCCCTGGATCGACCTCACCACCCTCTGGAAGACCGTTGC
>CAJXWR010000126.1 GCA_913062675.1 uncultured Trueperaceae bacterium | reverse complement strand
GTTCCACCATTCCCTAGCAGGAGTTGGAACCCCTTTCTTACACCATCAACTGTCCCAAAAGAATCAGAACCTACTCAACGCGAGGGCGGGTACGCTTCGGCATGATGGGAAACGATGAAGCGTTCGACGTGCTCGACGAACGTGGCTTGCCGACGGGCGAGCGGAAGGCGCGCCATGCCGTGCACCGCGATGGGGATTGGCATGCTGCCCTTCACCTGTGGATCGTGGACGTGCGGGGGTACGTGTGGCTGCAGCGACGCTCGGTCACGAAGGACCTCGCGGCGGGCAAGGTGGACGTGAGCGTCGGAGGGCACCTAGCGGCGGGGGAGACCTGGCAGGACGCGTTGCGTGAGAGTCACGAGGAGCTCGGGATTCTCCTCACGCCGGGCGACGTGACCGTCCTTGGAACACAGTTCACGGAGCGGGTGTACCCGACGGCCATCGACCGGGAGGCGCAGACGGTTCTCGCCACGCGCGTGACGCGCAGCTTGCGCGAGGTGCATCTCGACCCTGCGGAGGTGGACGCCGTGTACGCCGCGCCGCTGCCGGGCTTGCGTGCCCTGTACTCCGAGGATCGCCCCTTGGCGGTCGAGGGTTGGGACGCTCAGGGTCGTCCCGCTGCCGCGCTTCTGCATGCGGGTGACCTCATCGAAGAGGCGCGCCGATCCACGCTCCAGGAACTTGCCTGGCTTGCCGCGTGGCTCGACGCGCCTCACCCCACTCGGGGGGTCGACGGTTAACCCTCGATGACCGTGGGCACGATCAGGGGCATGCGCCCCGTCGCCTTCCGCAGGTAGCGCCGCACGGGGTAGTAAATGTCGTCGCGAACGTCGTTCAAGCGCTTCTTCTCGCGCTTCCCGCGTTGCAGCGCATCGATCGTGAGTTTCTGAATCTCCTTGCGCATGGCGTCGTCCGCACCGGCCACACCGCGCACGATCACCTCGGCGGTGGGTTTCTTGCCCGACAGCGCCATGATCACGACGACCCCCTCGTTCGACAGGGTTTGGCGGTCGCGAATGATGGGTTCGCCAATCTCGTCGGTCGAGCGACCCATGCTGTCGATGTACACCACGCCGCCCTCGATCTGCCCGACGATCTTCAGGTCGTCCTCGGTGACCTCGAGCATGTCACCGTTCTGCGGAATGACGATCTTCTGGGGGGCGCGGGGCATGCTCTCGGCGAGCCATGCGTGGTTTACCTGGTGCCGGGGCTCGCCGTGCCAAGGGATGAAGAACTTCGGGCGCGCAAGATCCAGGATGAGTTTGAGTTCTTCCTGGCTGCCGTGACCCGAGACGTGCACCTTGTACTTGGGTGGGTAGTACACCTTCACACCGCGGTCGTAGAGCTGGTTGATGACGCGGTTGACGGCCTCCTCGTTCCCGGGGATTGGGTTGCTCGACATGATGATCGTGTCGTCGCGCTGCAGTTCCACCTTGCGGTGCGTTCCCGAGGCGAGGCGGGACAGGGCGGCCATGGGTTGGCCTTGACTGCCGGTCGTGATGATGACCACGCGGTCGCTCTTCATTTCCGCGACCTGGTCCATGCTCATGATGGGTTGCTTCGTGACGAGGTAGCCGAGTTCCTGCGCGATGCGGGTCGCCTTGACCATGCTGCGCCCCTCGACGGCGATGCGGCGACCGTGCTTCTCGGCCACGCGAATCATGTTCTGGATGCGGTGCACGTGACTCGAGAAGGTCGTGACGATGACGCGACCCTCGGCCTTCGCGACGAGATCGTCGATGGCCATCATCACGTCGCGTTCCGATGCGGTGAAGCCGGGACGCTCGCCGTTCGTCGAGTCGGATAGGAGGAGCAGGACGCCTTCGAGGCCAGCGGCCGCGATCTTCGCGAGGTGGCTGGTTTTCCCGTCGGACGGGTGGTAATCGAGCTTGAAGTCGCCGCTGTGGACGATGCGTCCGATGGGCGTGTGGATGATCAAGCCGCTGTTGTCGGGAATGGAGTGCGTCATGCGGAAGAAGTCGACGGTGAAGTTCTCGCTGATCTTCACACGGTCGTCGGGCGTGATCTCGCGCAGGTCCACGTCCGATTCCTGGAGTTTGAACTCGTCGAACTTCCCGCGCAGCAGGCCGAGCGTGAGTTTGGCGCCGTACATGGGAATCTTGCGGGGGAGTTGCTTCAGGATGTAGGGAAGCCCGCCGATGTGGTCCTCGTGCCCGTGGGTGAGGACCCAACCCTTGACGCGGTCGATGTTCTCGATGAGCCAGTCGACCTTGGGGACGAGAATGTCGACGCCGAGCATGTCGGCATCGGGGAAGGCAAGACCGCCGTCCACCATGAGGATCTCGCCGCCGTACTCGAAGGCGAACATGTTCTTACCGATTTCGCCCATCCCGCCGAACGGGATGATCTTCACGCCGCCGGCGGCCTTGGTTCCGCCGCTTCGTTTCGATCCGCTGCGGTTGGCTCCGCCGCGCGATCGCCGGCGGCGGGGTTTGCGCGGTGCATCACCGCTGTTGGGGGTTTTGGATTCTTCGCTCATGCAATTCCTTCAATGGGGGTGTGCGACGCGCTTCGTCTCCGGGCTGGCCGGGACGAGCGCGTCGCTTGCGAGGGGTGAATACGAACCCGGCCAATCCGAGGTTCGCTTGCTTGTAGGATCAGCGGTTGCGGGGTCCGCGGTCGCCGCGCGGCGGACGGTCGCCACCACGGCGGGGTCCACGCGGACCGCGCGGGGCGACGATGCCCTCGAGTTCGGGACGCACCAGGTCGATCTTCCCGCGGTCGTCGATCGCATTGATCTTGACGTCGAGTTCTTGACCTTCCTTGAGGTGATCGCCGACGTTCTCCACGCGACCCTCGGCAATCTGGCTGATGTGCAGAAGCCCATCGGTACCGGGGAAGAGGGTGACGAACGCACCGAACTCGACGATCTTGGCGACCTTGCCGTGGTAGGTCTTGCCGACTTCGGGGGTTTCGGTGAGTTGCTCGATGCGGCGTTTCACCTCGGCGGCGACGGCACCGTCATCGGTATAGATGCGGACGCGACCGTCCTCCTCGATCTCGACCTTCGAGCCGAGGGCTTCGAGTTCGCGAATCTGCTTCCCGCCGGGCCCGATGACCGTTCCGATCTTGTCGGAGGGAATCTGCACGGTTTCGATGCGGGGTGCGCGGGCGGCGAGTTCGCTGCGAGGTGCGGGAAGCGCTTCGTGCATCAGGCCGAGGATGTGTAGGCGTCCCTGGCGGGCCTGTTCGAGCGCCTTGTTCATCACCTCGGCGTCGATGCCTTGCACCTTGATGTCCATTTGCAGGGCGGTGACGCCCTTCTCGGTACCGGTGACCTTGAAGTCCATGTCGCCGAGCGCGTCCTCGCTGCCGAGAATGTCGCTGAGGATTTCGTAGCGGTCGCCGTCCATGACGAGTCCCATGGCGATGCCTGCGACGGGTGCCTTGATGGGGACGCCGGCATCCATGAGCGACAGCGTCGTCGCGCACACGGTGGCCATGGAGGAGGAACCGTTCGATTCGAGCGTCTCGCCGACGCAGCGCAGGACGTACGGGAAGGTCTCCTGCGAGGGAATCTGGCGGACGAGGGAGCGGCGGGCGAGGTTGCCGTGTCCCTGCTCGCGACGCGAGGTGCCGCCCATGCGCTTCACCTCACCGGTGGAGTAGGGCGGGAAGTTGTAGTGCAGCATGAACTCTTCGCTGCTCTCGAGGCCGAGGTCGTCGACGAGGCGGTTGTCGCGTCCCGTGCCGAGCGTGGTGGTGGAGAGCACTTGCGTCTCACCGCGGGTGAACACGGCGGAGCCGTGCGCCATGGGCAGGACGCCGGTTTCGATCCAGATGGGACGGATCTCGTCGGGGCGTCGACCGTCGGTGCGCACCTTCTCGTCAAGCACCATGCCGCGCATGATGGCGGCCTCAGCCTTGTCGAATGCGCCCTTGAGCTGCGCGATGCGCTCGCCCGCACCGTCCGCTTCGGGGTCGGGAACGAGCTCGGCGAGGATGCCGTCTCGGACGGCCTTCACGGCGTCGGCACGCTCGTGCTTTCCGGGGGTGCGGAGGACCTGCCCCAGGTTCTTCTCACGCGCCATGCGGGTGACGGTCTCCACGTCGGCGGGATCGATCTCGAGCGACGGCGTGAACGACTTCTTCTCTTGCCCGAGTTCGCTACGCATGCGCTCGATCAGTTCGATGACGGGGGCGAGTTCGCGTTGCGCGAACTCGATGGCGCCCACCATGACTGATTCGGGAAGCTCGTTGGCGGACGCTTCCACCATCAACACCGCGTCCTTGGAGGCGGCGACGGTGAGTTCGAGCTCGCCCATGCCGAGCTGCTCGAAGGTCGGGGCGATGACGTACTCCCCATCGACGTAGGCGACGTGCTGGCAGGCGGTCGGCCCGTTCCAGGGAATGTCGCTGATGGCGAGTGCGGCCGACGCGCCAATCGCGCCGAGGGGTGCCGGGTCGTGCACCTGGTCGGCGGAGAGGACGGTGATGATGACTTGCGTCTCGTTGCGCAGCGTCTTGGGGAAGAGGGGGCGAATCTGACGGTCGGTGATGCGGGCGTTCAGCGTCGCTTGGGTGCCGGGGCGGCCTTCGCGGCGGTGGAACGAACCGGGGATCTTACCGATCGCGTAGTGCTTCTCCTCGTACTCGACCGTGAGGGGCAGGAACGGAATGGGTTTGGCATCGTCCTGCATTTGGGCGGTGACCAGCACCATCGTGTCGCCGTAGCGGACGGTGACGCTTCCCGAGACTTGTTTGGCGTACTTGCCGGTCTCGAGGATGAGGTCCTTGCCACCGAGTTGGGTGACGTAGCGTTTTCCTTGCGGAATGTTCACGAAAACTCCTTCACTTCTCCTAGGCGTGGCCGGCCCATCCGGCGCACGCAACCGCGATACCTGCTGGTGTAGGCGCAATGGCGCGCCGATCGCAAAATAGGGAACCGGCGAGACGGACGCATCCGTCTCGCCGGGTGGTGCCGAACCGGGCGGGGGGCACGGTAGGTGTGCGGTCGCCCGGAATCATCCGTTCAGCG
>CAJXWR010000125.1 GCA_913062675.1 uncultured Trueperaceae bacterium | reverse complement strand
AACCGCGTGGCCATCATGTCGAGGTCCGCCTCGTCCACCGGCCCCGCGGACAACGAAAGGCGTCGTTCGACCGGAGGTTGCTCGGCGTGCCAACCCCAGGAGGTTTCGAACGCCCCGCCAAGCGTAGCCACGAGCGCCAACCACGCAACGACGGCCCAGCGTCGAGACGCCACGCCCTGCGCCGTCACACCCGCGAGCGTCACGAGGCCCGCCAGAACCCACGGCGTCCAGGGCCACGGTGCACGCTCCGAGATTGGCACGATCAGGTTCGACCAGGCAGGGTAGACGTGCTCAGCCCACACCTCCGCCACACCCGGGATGACGCGACCCGCCACGGCCAGGACGACCCAGGCCACACCCAGGCCCGCCCATGAACCGGCCAAGCGGCGCCATGCCTTCACACCCGTCGTCATGACGCCACGCTCGCCCTCTCCCGTACCGTTGCTCCGTGGGTCCAGGACGCCCACCATGCCTCCTGCGACGCCACCCACCAGGCGGCGTCGAGACGCTCGAACGGCGCGACCGGGACGGCGCCCGCCCATGCAGGCGTCTGCACCCACGACACACCCAACGCAGGAAACACGACGCCAAGAATCGCACGCAGCGCTGCCTCCCTTGCCCACGGCAACCAGACGGCATCGGGTGGGTCGGGAAGCGTCACGTGCGCCACGTCCCCGACCACCGTGACCTGCGGCGCGACCGGCCATTGGCCCGCCTGAAACGTCAGGACGCCCCCCGCCACGTCCCCGTGCAGGGTCAGGGGTGGCTCCACCGCCCGGAATCGCGGCATGGGGGCGGGGTACTGCGCGTCGTACGCAACCATGCGTGCCTCCAGTAAGTCCGCGCGGCGCGCCTCGAGACGCACGCGATCGCGTTCACTCAACACCGTCGGGTCCGCCAAGCGTCCCTCCACCTCGAGGAACGCCTCCTCCAGCGCATCGATCGATGGTGCGTCCACCTCCGGCACCTCGTCGTGCAGTGGCAGCACGGGTAGGTCCTCCTCCCGTTGCCGACGACCCGCACGCCACCCTGCAACACCGCCCCGCCACGTCACCCATCGACCCTCGACCAGACTGACGGTCGCCTCGCCCACCGCCTCCGCCAGTCGCAGGTCGTGCGTCACCACCAGACCCGCCGTTCCCGCATCGCGCAACACCTGCTCGAGCAGCGTCAATCCCGCCAGGTCCAAATCGCGTTCGGGTTCATCGAGCAGCACCACGTCCGGCTCGCTCGCCAGCAGCAGGGCCAGCGACGCGCGCGCACGCTCGCCACCCGACAAGGCATCCGGCAACGCATCCCAACGCTCCGCCGGCAGTCCAACGAGCGCGAGGAGCGACGCAGCGCGCGGGGCGTGCACCCACGCCTCGAGTTGCTCGCGCACCGGCCGGCTCGACAAGCCCCTCGTCACCGCATCGGCGTGGAACACCCGTGCGCCCGGACGCAGCCTTACCTCGGCATCCGGCCGGTCCGCGCGGTCGCGGGCGGCCAGCAGGTCGAGCAATGCCGAGGCGCCCGACCCGTTCGCCCCCAGCAACGCCCACGTTTCACCGGCAGGAAGGTCGAACCCCACGTCATCGAAACGATCCTTCACGGCGAGGTTGCGAGCACGGAGCACCGCACGCACCTCACGCGGCGGCGATCCCGAACCTCCCTTGCGGGGGCGGTCCGCCTTCGCATCCACCCGCGACATACCTCGCTGCACCTGCCATGTATCGAAACCGGTTCGCGCCGTCTGCAGGGCGCCCTCCTCGATCCACGCCGTTTGCTGGGACGCGTGCGCCAGCAAGGCGCGATCGTGACTCGCCACGATGAGCGTCACGTGCGCCGGCAAGCGTGCAAGGCGGTCCTGCAGCCAGGCGCGTGCCGTGACGTCGAGGGTGTTGCTTGGCTCGTCCAAAATGACCACGTCCCCCGGGCGCGCCAACGCCACGGCCAGGGCAGCGCGGTGCCGAAGCGCGGGCTCCACGTCCGACAAGCGAACCGAGAAGGGCGTATCGGGAAGCACGCGCTGCAAGGCCCGCTCCACGACCCGTCGCGCCTCGTAGCCGCCCGCCCGTTCGAACGCCTCGTTCGCCTCCGCCACCTCCTCGAGCGTGCCGTGCCCCTCGGCGAGCCTCCGCTCCGCATCCCGCACCCGCGCCTCCGCTTCCTGGTGCCTCGACAGGGACGCGTTCACCATGTCCTCGAGCGTGCCGGCCGGCGCCGCCTCCCGCTGCTGCGGCACGAACGTCACGTCCAACCCGGGTGCAATGCGACACGCCCCTTCGGTCGGGTCCCGCCAGCCACGCAGCACGTCCAGCAGCGTCGACTTGCCGCTCCCATTGCGCCCCACGAGCGCCCAACGGTCGCCCCGCCGAATCGACCAGTCCGGGACTCGAACGACGAGGCGCCCCTCGCGCACGATGTGCACCGCGTCCAGGTGAACGTGCATCTCCACCCGGCAAGGATACGGGGGGTCGGCACGTTCGCGGGGCAACCGGCGTACCCTGCGGCATGGCAAGCGCCCCTCCACTGCCTGTACCACCAGAGCGTCACCACGTGACGCGTGACGTCCCCATTCGAAGTGACGGTTCGTACGTCCTCTACTGGATGCAGCAGGCGCAACGAAGCCACGATAATCCAGCCCTCGACGTCGCCATTCACCACGCCAATACGCTGGGCCTACCCGTCCTCGTCACCTTTGGACTCGACGAGACGTACCCCGGCGCCAACGCCCGGCACATGGCGTACCTTCTTGACGGCCTGGCGGACGTGGCGGAAGGCTTGAAGGCGCAAGGGATTGCCTTCGCCCCCCGCTTCGGTTCGCCGCCGGACGTGGCCCTCACCATGGCGCGTCACGCTGCCGTTCTCGTGTGCGACCGGGGGTACCTCCGCCATCAGCGCGCCTGGCGGCGAACCGTCGCCCAGGCTGCCTCCTGCCGCGTGGAGGAGGTCGAAGGCGAGGTCGTGGTGCCCGTGGAGACGGCCAGCGTCAAGCGGGAGTGGGCGGCCCGCACGATCCGACCCAAACTGTGGCGCGAGGTGGAACGCTTCCTCAGCCTGCCTGAAACGAATCCCGTCCATCATCCGAACGTCGATCTCGACCCCGCTGACGGGCTTCCCCCCGTCCTGGTGCATGACAAGCGCGCCACCCTCGCGCGCCTCGAGATCGACCGTTCCGTGCAACCCGTCGCCCTGTTCCCCGGTGGGGAGCGGACGGCGCGTGCGTCCTACCAGGCGTTCCTCGCAAACCGGTTTGGCGCGTACGTCGCGCACCGGAACCAGCCCCAGACCGATGACGTGAGCCACCTCAGCAAGGCACTGCACTTCGGCCACGTCTCCGTCGTGCGCGCCGTGCTCGACGCGCGTGCCGCGGCTCCCAACGACGAGGCGCTCGATGCGTTCCTCGAGGAGTTGATCGTTCGGCGTGAACTCGCCATCAACTTCACCTGGTTCTCCGAGCATGACTACGACCGCTACGAAACGCTCCCGGACTGGGCGCGCACCACGCTCGACGAGCATCGCCATGACGCCCGCGAGTTCGTTTACGATGCCGAGCAACTCGCCAACGCCGAGACGCACGACCCGTACTGGAACGCGGCGATGCGCGAGATGGTCGTGACCGGCTACATGCACAACTACATGCGCATGTACTGGGGCAAGAAGATCCTCGAGTGGAGCGCCACGCCGGAGGAGGGCTTCGCCACCACCGTGCGCCTCAACGACCGCTACTTCCTCGACGGGCGGGACCCCAACAGCTACACGGGGGTGGCGTGGTGCTACGGCCTGCACGATCGCGCCTGGACCGAACGCGCCGTGTTCGGCAAGATTCGCTACATGAACGCGGCGGGCCTGAAACGCAAGGCCGATCCCGACGCGTACGTCGTCAAGGTCGCGCGTCTCGAAGCGGAGGAGAACCGCGCCTCCACGCCATGACGCGGCATGAAAGCCGCAGCGGATAGACTCGCGACGTGAAGAGATTTACCGTCCGAGGCACGAACGAGGCGTTCACGTGCCTGCACTGCGGCACGGAGGTTACGCCCCTCGCCAACGGATCGGTGCGCAACCACTGCCCCGCCTGCCTGTGGTCACGTCACGTCGACGAGAATCCTGGTGACCGCGCAGCCGACTGCGGAGGTGCCCTCCAGCCCGTGCGCGCCGAGTCGCACCCCAAGAAGGGGTGGATCATCATCCACCGCTGCACCGAATGCGGAATGGAGCGTCGCAACAAGGCAGCCCTCGACGATCCCCATCAACCCGATGCGTACGACGTGCTCATCGACTTGACCGTGCACCCCGAGGTGCCCGCATGAAGGCTTTGAACGTCGATCCGAATCACGATCCGCTGCGCGACCGGCTGTTCGTGGCCGACACCCTTCATGCGCTCGCTGGGGACGCGGACGCCACGGCCAACGCCGTGGCGGTGCGAGGCGGCAAGGTACTCGCCGTCGGCCAGGCCCAGACGTTGACGCAACGCCTTGCACCCGGCGCGGAACGGATCGACCTACCCGGCACCACGATTACGCCAGGCTTCCACGATGCGCACGTCCACCTCGGGTACCACGGCCTCGAACTCACGCAAGTGCGTCTCGAGGACACGACCAGCCTGGAGCAGGCCATCGAGCGCCTCCAGGAACGTGCTGAAGGCGTGCCCCACGGCACGTGGATCGAAGGGGCCGGGTTTGCGCTGCAACGCTGGGGCGTTCGCGCACCCGACCGGCAACCCATCGACGATGCGCTTCCCCACCACCCCGTCCTGCTCAGGTCGCAAGACCACCACAGCGGCTTCGCCAACGGCCTTGCCCTGCAGCTTGCGGGCGTGACCGCCGCAACGCCCGACCCGGAAGGAGGCGTCATCGTCCGACGTGAGGACGGCGAGCCGACCGGGGAGCTGCTCGAGCGCGCCACCGAAATCGTGGCGCGCGCCGTTCCAGAACCCAGCGACGCGGCACTCGCCGACGCGATCCACGCGGGTGCGCGTCACTTGGCCTCGCTCGGCATCACCACGGTGCACCACATGGCGTACGAACCTGCGCGAAACGCTCGCATCATGGCGCGGGAGGCGAGCCGAGACACG
>CAJXWR010000124.1 GCA_913062675.1 uncultured Trueperaceae bacterium | reverse complement strand
TACGACCACTACGCCGACCCGGTCTGGGACACCGTCCGCATGAACAACGTCGCGCAACACTTCGCGACGGCGTTCCTCGGACTCCACCTGCAGGGCGACGGGGACATGGCCCGCTACCTGGACCTGGTCCCCGACGCCGCGGACGCCGTCTGGTCGGTGGACGACGACGGCCCCCCCACCGAGGACCACACCTACTGGCCCGGCTTCGCCGAACGCACCGCGGTCGGCCTGACGTTCGAAACGTTGGAGGCGGGCGAAGCGGCACCCTGAACGCCGACGGCACAAGGCCTTTACGGCACGCCTACACGCTCACGGCATCCGCCAGACCCGCGCTCGGACGCACATGTCCCTAACCTATGGCAAGGCCGAGCGAGCCCCTCGACTGGAAGGCATCGACCTATCCATCAAACGGAGTGCACTCCATCGCGGTTGGCATGCCGTCCGCTTTCGCAAGCCCACGGGTCAGTCTGATGGGGACGCTCGTTGCGTCTCGCTCAGGATCCAGCGGCGTGCCGTCGTCGGGGACACGCCGAACTCCTGCGCCAGCTGGCGGTACGAGAGGGTCTCGCTTGTGGAGCGCCATCGATCGAGAAGCTTCCGCTTCGTGGCCTCCATGTCCTGCTGGGCGTGCATCCCATGGCGTCTTGCGGCGTACGCGGCCACGACGCGTGGGTCGTACCCGTACGCTCGCGCGACCGCGGCGTACGACCCCAACCCCTCGAGCTGTTGCCGAAGCCAACCCTCGTTCCAGTACAACGGCAGGCCCGCAGCCTCGAGGGTCTCCACCGAAGCATCCTGGGGGATGCGGTGCCTCAACCGATTCGTGCGACGCAATGTGTCGCGCCCCCGGTTCATGATGTGCTGCACGGCATCCATGCCGTCGATCACCTGGAGGCTCGGCACGTGAAGAGCGACCGCATCGCCATCCATGTCCAGCGTCACCCTCACGCCTCCACCGGTCTCGGGTGCGACCTCGACGACGTTCGCACGGCCGACGTTTCGCAGTGCCTCGATGAAGGCGGAAGCGTGGTTCCCCTTAGGGGCGCCCATATTCAGATGATAAACTGTATTCACACGGAACACTACGATGGAGTTCTTCGAAGGAGTCGATTCGAGCATGCATCCTGACGTATCTCTAGAACGCATCCGCCCAATGGGACGGCAACGCACCCCGCATGGGGAGGGCGAGCAATGGCGGTGAACGGCGACACCCAGAAGTCGGGTGAGGTGAGCCTTGCGGTGATGGAGGCTAGCGAGCACAAGCGCGTCGTGCTGGGGCTTTTTTCATCATGACGACACCTTCACCGCAACCCTCGAACCAGAACTTGTCCTCCTTCATTTGGAGTGTCGCCGATTCGCTGCGGGGTCCGTTCAAGCAAAGCGAGTATGGGCGCGTCATCTTGCCGTTCACCGTCCTGCGGCGCCTTGAGTGCGTCCTCGAGCCCACCCGCGAGACGGTGCTCTCGACGTACGAAGACATCAAAGGTGAGGGAATCGACTTAAACGCGGTCCTTCCCACCGTGGCAGGCGCAACCTTCTTCAACACCAGCCAGTACACGCTTGCCACGCTTGGGCAGACCAACACGCGAGGCAATCTCGAGGACTACATCGCCCAATTCAGCCCCAACGCACGCACCATCTTCGATCACTTCAACCTTGGGCAGTGGCTCGAGAAGCTCGAAGCGAACAACCTCCTCCACCATGTGGCGCAACAGTTCGCGGCGATCGATTTGCATCCCGACCGCGTCAGCAACATCGAGATGGGGCACATCTTCGAGCACTTGATCTACAAGTTCGCAGAAAGCGCCAACGACACGGCCGGCGAGTACTACACGCCACGCGACGTCGTGCGTCTCGCCACCACCCTCACCATCGACCCCGACAGTGACGAGTTGACCGACCAAGGCGTCATCCGCACCGTCTACGATCCCGCCGCCGGCACCGGCGGGTTCCTCAGTGCAGCGATCGAGCAGGTGCGCGATTGGAACGAGGACGCACGCCTCGTGCCCTACAGCCAGGAACTGAATTCGGAGACGTACGCAATTCAGGTCGCCGACAAACTCATTCAGGGGTACGACACGAACAACCTGAAGCTCGGGAACACCCTCAGCGACGACGAGCTTGGTAGCGAAACGTTCCACTACGGCCTGTCGAACCCGCCGTTCGGTACGGACTGGAAGTCGTTCAAGGATGCGATCGAGGCCGAAGCAAAACGGGGGTTCGCAGGCAGGTTCGGGCCCGGCACACCCCGCGTCAGCGACGCCAGCATGCTGTTCCTCCTGCACCTCTTGTCCAAACGCCGCCCACGAAGCCAGGGGGGCAGCCGCTTCGGCATCGTCCTCTCCGGAAGTCCCCTCTTCACAGGCGGTGCAGGCAGCGGCGAAAGCGAAATCCGCAGGTGGATCCTCGAGGAAGACCTACTGGAGGGCATCGTTGCCCTACCGACCGACCTGTTCTACAACACCGGCATCGCGACCTACATCTGGGTTCTCAGCAACGCCAAACCCAAGAAACGCAAGGGCAAGGTCCAACTGATCGACGCGACCAACATGCACACCAGCATGCGTAAGAGCCTCGGCAGCAAACGCAAGATGATCAGCGACGAACAGATCGCCGAGATCGCCCGATCGTACGACGCGTTCGAAGAATCCGGGACCAGCAAAATCTTCGACGCCACGGACTTCGGGTACCGCCGCGTCACCATCGAACGCCCCCTCAAACTCACGTACACGCCCCACGATCCCGACCGCTTGGCCGCCATGCGGGACGACAAGGCATGGGCCAAGCTCGACGAGGAGGAACGCACAGCCCTCGAGGCGGTCCTGCCCTCCCTAGACGAGCGGATTCCGAGTCGCGATCGGTTCGAGCGGGACCTCAAGGCGGCCCTCACTACGCATGGCGTGAAGCTCTCTGCCGCCATGAAGAAGTTGGCGCAGAAGCACCTGTCCGAGAGTGATGAGACAGCTGACGTCTGCAAAGACAAAAAGGGGAACGTTGAACCCGACACGACCCTACGCGACTACGAGAACGTCCCCCTTGGCGAGGACGTGAACGCGTACGTGGAGCGTGAGGTTCTGCCGCACGTGCCGGACGCGTGGATCGATGACAGCAAGCGTGACGAGAAAGACGGACAAGTCGGGATCGTCGGGTACGAAATCCCGTTCAACCGGCACTTCTACGTCTACACGCCTCCCAGGCCGCTTGAGGAGATCGATCGGGACTTGAAGGAGACGACGGACCGGATCAAGGCCATGATCGAGAGGCTCTCAGGGTGAACGTGGCGACTAAGGGAACTGCCGGTTCGCAGGCGCCACTCGCACCAAGTGGGCAACTGACGGCACTAAAACACGTTGGCCGGCTGCAGTACGGCGATGCCTTACCATCCGATGCCCGGCTCGACTCCGGCATAGTGCCTGTCTTCGGATCAAATGGTCGTGTTGGTACACATAATCAAGCCAATACCCGAGCACCCGTAATCATCGTCGGTCGAAAAGGCTCCCACGGGAAGGTCGTGTTCTCCGATGTCCCCGTGCATGCCATCGACACCACATACTTCGTGGACGAGCGGAGTTCACGCGCCGATCTTCGGTGGCTCTACTGGGCCCTCCAGACGCTAGACCTGGACGGTTCTTCGCAGGATACGGGTGTCCCTGGCCTCTCCAGGGAGTACGCGCACAACCAGCGACTGTCTGTCCCTCCGCTTGAGGGGCCACCGGGCGTCCCGCGGCGCCGTCGTCGCCGGGGGCCACAAAATGAGGCTGCGCTGCCTGCTGCCGCAGGTTTTCGCTGGGCAGGTGGTGGAACGCGGCGATGCAAGCGATGGCGTCAAAGCGCTCGCGAGGAAAAGGCAGGCACTCTAATCGGCCTTCGCAGAAATCATGCTGCGGATGATTGCGACGGGCGATATCGACCAGCTCTGCTGCGGCATCCATGCCCACAACTTCGTGCGCGATGTCTTGCAGCGCGGCGATATGGCGCCCATTGCCACAACCGGCATCCAGCACGCGCATGTCCGGTCGGAAGTACTCGCGCAAAACTTGCCATTCTGGCCAGGGCGTGGTGCGCGTCTGCGCGAAGTCTGCGGCAAACGATGAATACGCCGTGCGCTTACTCAGCCAAAAGGGCAGATCGCGCAGGCACCGATAAGCAGAAGAAAAACGAGGCATCATCGCCAGTGTATCACGTGCGCCATTTGTAGAGGAGCTTGGCAAAGTAATCCGCTTCCACGTTCACTGTGGCTCCCGGCTGCAATCCGGCCAGATTGGTCACGGCGAGGGTGGTCGGGATAAGGGCGATCTCCAGCCAATCGTCGGCGCAACCGGCGATGGTGAGCGAGATACCGTTGAGGCAGATAGAGCCTTTCTCCACCACGAAAGGAGCGATCTCTTGCGGCAAAGCAAACCGCCAGCGCTCGCCCTCGCCTTCCGGCGTACGCGCAACAAGCTCTGTCGTCGCATCGACATGCCCCAGCACCACATGCCCCTCGAAGCGGCCATGGGCGGCCAGCGCCCGCTCGAGATTGATCGGATCGGCGGTGGCGAGATTGGTGCGGGCAAAGGTCTCCGGGATGATATCAAAACGCAAGCTCTCCGCATCAAACCCGGTCAGTGTGAGGCAGGCGCCGTTGCAAGCGATAGATTGCCCATGCTGTAGTTCGCTAAAATGCTTCGGCCGCGCCAGGCGAAAGCCGGTCTCGTCCCGTTGCAGCACCTTCGCCGTTGCTTCGACGATACCCGTAAACATGCGTCCGTTTTAAAACAAAGCGCCCTGAAAGGCCTCCTCTTTTTGCAGCCCCACCGGCTTTGGGCTAAAGTCGAGCTTCATGCCTTTGAGGCGTTTCGCCTCGATGAGGACTTTTTCGCTGTCGGTCTCGAGCACCAAAAACGGCCCCTTCACCGAGACGATGCGGCCGCTTACGTATTCTCCCACTTCTAGGGTCGGGTCGTGCAGAGGTTTCATGATCCGTTCGGCATCCTGCAGGCGGTAATACGAGCCGAATTCGAGGAACTCGGGTGGCTGTTTGACGTGCTGCTCGAACTGCGGATACAGCGCGAGCACGGCGG
>CAJXWR010000123.1 GCA_913062675.1 uncultured Trueperaceae bacterium | reverse complement strand
ATAAGCCCCCCGTGTCTACGGCGCCAGTGGTTTCGTCATAACCCAACCTCCGCAATTGCGTCACAAGTCCTGTGTCCACGGCGGATTGCCGTCAAGGAAAACACCATAGGCGCCGTTAGAGTTCAGGTGATTAGCTGCTAACGCGCTAACTCACCGTTACACCGTCAGAGTAGGCAAAAGTGTTGAGTAGGGAAAAGCGGTAACGCCATGTCGTGCATTTGAACGTCCGCCTAGCGAGCAAGTCTCTCGACTTGGCGAATCAGCCCCCCATAAATATTTAGGCCAGATGCCGTAAGAACCGAGGTGCTCCTGATTTCAATGCGCCGACCTCGCTCCCTTGCGCCGCCAAGAACGCACGCACGACGAGGGAGTACACTATAGGAACGTGTGGATGAATGACGTAGAGATCGTCTGCTCTCATCATGCTCGCTGCGCCATGCAATCAGGCGGCGGTCCCGCTGGCGACCTAGGAGTCCACGCGCCCGAATCGACGATGCCCCGGACGAACGGAGCCGCGAGGTGCGACGCACGGTCGCCGGCAACCGTGCTCCTTGGCAGTGCAGGCGTCGGACCCGCGGACGACCCACACGGTTGCGTCTCTAACCGCACGCATCGCGATGAGGGGTACGCATCACGATGAACATCGCCATCGTGCACTACGCCGAGGAGCTACCGACGGACCCTGGCTTCGTTTCGAGCCGTTACGCGTCGCTCGCGAAGGTCCTCGTCGCGCGGGGCCACGAACCGGTTCGCATCGCACCGACCTTCTCGCACCGCCGCAAAGCCATGCGCGATCGTCAGGGAACCGTCCACAGCGAACCGTGGGGCGCGATCCACCTCGTCGAGACCCCCGGGTATCGATCCCACCGCAGCCTGGCACGCCTTCGTCACCTGCGCACCTTCGCTCGAGGGGCGGCGCAAGTAGCCGCTCGCCTCCGCCCCGACGTCATCCTGAGCGGGTGTCCCCCGGCGGGACTTGCCGCAGCGTTGGCCCGTGGGAGGAACGGTCGACGACCGACGATCATCGTCGACGTTCGGGATCTCTGGCCCGACGCGCAACGGGCCACGTCACGTGGCCTCACACGCTTCGGCCTTCGCGCAGTGACACCGCTCATTCGCAAGCAGGTCGCACGTGACGCGAATTCGGTAGACGGAATCGTCGGAATCTCGCAACACTACGCAACGTGGCTCGAACGTCACCGCACCATCGCAGAACAGGTGCCAACGGCCATCGTGCCACTTGGAACGCGCCCTCCACCCCACGCCACGGAAGACGAAACCAACGAGCGCCGCGGGGTGATCTTCGCCGGTAGCCTCACGCATCACTTCGCATTCGACGCACTATTGGGAGCGTGGGCCATCCTCGAACGACGGCGCCCGGACCTCGCCGCCCTCCACCCGTTGACGCTCCTTGGCGATGGGGCGGCGCGACGGGACATTCATGAACGTGCCGCGTCCCTTTCGCACGTCCGCATCGTGGGACGCATTCCGCATGCCGACGCGTTCGAAGCGATGGAGCGCGCTGCGCTCGCCGTCGCGCCGTACCAGAGTGACGCAGCGATGGGCCTTCCGAACAAACTGTTCGAGTACCTCAGCGCCCGGCTACCGATTGTCTCCACGCTTCGAGGGGAAATGGCGCAATTCCTGGGTCAGCACGACCTGGGCACGACGGTGGACGAGGGGGACCTCCAGGGGTACGCGCATGCGATGATCTCGTGGCTCGACGATTCGGAACGACGCACCCTGGCAGGCCACCATGGACACGATCTGACCCAACGGGACTACAACCACGACGTACTCGGTGCTCGACTCGCCGACTTTCTCTTGGCCGTCCACGAACAGCGGGCGTCCATCCGTGGTTAGCGACACGGCATGGATCGTCGAACGAAGCACGTCGGCCACCACCTCGGCTACATTGAGGGAGTGCATTCGGTTCTGGACTTCGGAGAACGGGTGACGGCGGGCCTTCTTCTCATCGTGGCGTCGCCCCTTCTCTTGATCATCGCGACTGCCGTGCGCGTCCGCCTGGGCGCGCCGGTCACGTTCGATCAAGTCCGCATCGGGTACCGAGAGCAAGCGTTCGTCATGCACAAGTTTCGAACGATGACCGACGCACGCGACTCCGAGGGGCGACTCCTGTCCGCGGAGCAACGCATCACACCGTTTGGGCGGTGGTTACGTAAAACGAGCCTGGACGAACTCCCCGAACTGTGGAACGTCCTGCGCGGCGAGATGTCGTTCGTCGGACCGAGACCGCTGCTCCCCGACTACCTCCCGCACTACACGGACGAACAGCGCCAACGCCACAACGTCAAGCCAGGCATCACGGGACTCGCCCAAATCGAGGGACGTTCGCTCCTCCGGTGGGAGGAGAAACTCGCCAAGGACGTGTGGTACGTGCAAAACAAGTCGATCCTGCTCGACGCGAACATCCTGTTTCGTACCGCTCGCGCCGTCATCACCAGGAAGGGCACGGAGTCGGTAGGAACCGCCTCGCGACCACCCGGCATGCGGCCACCCGAAGGGGGATTCGGTGAGTGACACTGCGTTCCTCGAGGGGCTCAACGATGCCGTTCAGTCGCTGGAAGCATCGCTCGATCCGGGCGAGACCGGCGCAGGGCATCCCATCGTTTTCATCGTCGGCCCGCCACGCTCGGGAACGACGCTCCTGAGCCAAGTGCTCGTTGCAGGTACGAACATTGGATACATCGACAACCTGTCCGCGCGCTTCTGGGACGCTCCCGCGACGGGGTTCGCACTCTCCCAGGAAGTGCTGGGGGATGCCCGCCAGACCCTCTTCCAATCCACGTTCGGTCGTACCGACATGCCATCGGATCCACACGAATTCGGGCGCTTCTGGAGGGAGCACCTCGGCTACGAAGACATGCGTCAACGCCCCCCAGAGCACGAACGGACCATTGATTGGGCATCCCTCCGGCGTACGCTCCGGCGGTTGACGACACGTGCGGATCGACCGTTCATGTTCAAACTCATGCTCGGTATCTGGCACCTGGAAGCGATCGCTCGCGAAGTGCCGGAGGCCATCTTCGTCCGCGTGCAACGAGATTCCCTCGACGTCGCGGCGTCCCTTCTCGAGATGCGCAAGCGCCGCCATGGAGACATCGCTCACTGGACGTCCCTCGTGCCGATGGGCGCCGAGCGCATCGAAGACCCGTTCGATCAAGTCGCTTTTCAAGTTCGCGCCATCGAACGGACGATCGCACACGGCCTGCGTGACACACCTCCCAACCGCATCGTGCCCATCGAATACGTCCATCTCTGCGAGGACCCGGACGGAGCCCTGGACCGCATCCAATTGGCGATCCCCTCGTCCGCACCCATACGTCGGCTTCCGCTTCCTCGCGAAGGGTTCACCGCGTCTTCGGCACGTTCCCGCCTGTCGGACGACGAATCAAAGCGTCTCGAGGAAGCCTTCTCGCGCCTGGGGCATGAGTTTTCGTGAGGCCGCGAGCGCTTCCTGGAATCACGCGATTCGAACGCAATGACCACGGTCGCAGCGCTCCACGCGCCTGGCGCCCCGTGAACCCAGCGCAGGATGGCGTCGGCAACGTCGCGCCGCACATCGGTACGACCCGTCGATCCCGGAATCCCATCGTCCAGGCGCTGAACCACCAGAACGGGCGCGTGATACGTGGACACGCCATCTGCATACCGTACCGACCGACGAGGTCCGCGCCCCCGACGAAGGCCCTGCGTTCGGCTCACGAGGTCACCAATGACGATTGACGTCCGTCGAATCACGGCCGACGATGCGGCGTGGCTCGCCGCGCTTCAGGGGACGCGGCACGACGTCTACCACCTACCATGCTACGCGGATGCGATCGCGAAGCACGAACGGGGTCACGCCCAACTCTGGATCGCGTCGGACGCAACCACATCCAGCAAGGTGATTCTCCCGCTGATCGTCCAACCCGTTTCGCTCGATGCCGCGACTCACGAGGGCGGAACGGACCACGTCGACGCCTCCAGCCCCTACAACTACGGGAGCCCCCTCGTATCGACGGCTGCCGAGAGGAGGCACGTCCAGGAGCTTTGGAGGGAGCTCGAACGGCAGCTCCACAATGCGGGTTTCGTCTCGCTTTTCCTACGAATGAATCCGTACCTCCCCTTCCCAACGGAGCAGACGTTCTCGCCGCACGAAGTCGTTCATCACGGACGGACCGTTGCCGTCGACCTCAACGCCTCGGTCGATGAGTTGTGGAGACGCATTCGGAAGAGGACAAAGCCCAAGGTGAACGGTCTACACCGCGAAGGATTCTTTTTACGCAGAACCGACGCGTCGGGAATCGAGAGGTTCGAGGCGATGTATCGCAACCACATGCAACGTCTAGGGGCCTCGGAACGCTACTTCTTCGGCGTGGCACACTTCTATTTGCTTGCCGAGAATTGCGGCGATGCCTTTGAACTCTATGAGGTGATTGGCCCAACAGGAGAAACCGTCGCAGCAGCGATCTTCCTCGTTTACGACGGAGTTGCGAACTACCACCTCTCCGCGACGCACGCGGATTTTGTGGACCGCTCCCCCATATCCCTGCTGTTATGGGATGCGATCAAGACCTTCTCGTCACGAGGGCTGAGGTACGTGCATCTCGGAGGTGGGCGAGGCGGTGAGGAAGATTCGCTCTTCCACTTCAAAACCGGTTTCGGCAAGGAACTCATGCCCTTCTCGACCGTCCGCCTCGTGCTGAACGAACGCGCGTACGCGAACGCATGCGCCGAGCGCGGCATTACGAGTTTCGACGACCGAGCCGGCTTCTTTCCTGCGTACCGAGCGAAGAACCCTTCCTCCAACGGGGCACGCTCCGGAACCGGATGACGGGCAGGCCTTCGGCGTGACGCGTACACTGGGGCTCGCATGACGACCTGGCCTACGTACGCTCGCGACGAAATCGAAGCGGTCCAGCACGTCCTCGAAACCGGCCGCGTCAACTACTGGACCGGCGACGAGGGGCGCCGGTTCGAGCGAGAGTACGCAGATGTCCTCGGTCGTAAACACGCGATCGTCCTGCACAACGGCTCGCTGGCCCTGGAGTTGGCCCTGATGACGCTGGGCGTGGGGCCGGG
>CAJXWR010000122.1 GCA_913062675.1 uncultured Trueperaceae bacterium | reverse complement strand
GGCCGCAAGAAGGACCTGTTGTACCTGTTCGACGACGAGGCGCTCGAGACGTACCACCGCGAGCACAAGGGCAAGTCGTACGAGGTGCAGCGCTTCAAGGGCCTCGGAGAGATGAACCCCGAGCAGTTGTGGGAAACCACCATGAACCCCGAAACGCGCGTCCTCAAGCGCGTCACCATCGAGAATGCGCTCGCCGCGACCGAGACGTTCGAGATGCTCATGGGCAGCGAAGTCCCCCCACGCCGCGCGTTCATCGAAGACAACGCGCACGTCGCCAACCTCGACATTTAACCCTCGGTCCAACCCAGAGCGAAAAGGGCGCACGCCACACGGCGTGCGCCCCATCCGTTTCGCTACGCCACTCCGCCGGGTGGGACCGCCAAATGCTCGACCGTGCCCCCCTCCAGCACCGCGATGACCGCCTCTGCCACCATGCGCGCCATCGCTCCCCGCGTCTCCACCGTCGCCGAACCCAAATGCGGTGCAAGCACCACGTTCTCGAGCCCAACGAGCCCCTCATGCACCACCGGTTCGCGTTCAAACACGTCCAAGCCCGCACCACCAATCTGACCCTCCCGCAAGGCATCCACCAACGCCGCCTCATCCACCACGTCCCCACGCGCGGTGTTCACCAGGATGGCGGAGGAACGCATCCGTCCTAATGCCTCCGCATCGATCAAGTGCCGCGTTTCCGGTGTCGACGGGCAGTGAAGCGACACGACGTCACTCACCTCGAGCAGTTCCCCCAAAGGCACGAACCGCGCCTCGAGACGCACCTCCTCCCGCTCACGACGCGAACGACCGGTGTACACCACGTCCATGCCGAACCCCCGTGCACGCTGCGCAGCCGCCGCGCCAATTCGGCCCAGGCCCACCACGCCAAACGTCCGGCCCGCCAGCGAGGTTCCAAGCAGTTGCAGGGGAGACCAACCCGACCAGCCCCCCGAACGCACGAGCGAATCCCCCTCCCGCACCCGTCGCGCCACGGCCAGCAACAACGCCCACGCCAAGTCCGCCGTTGCATCCGTCAACACGCCGGGCGTGTGCGCCACCGCGACGCCCCGAGCACGACACGCCTCGAGATCCACGTTGTCCAACCCCACCGCGTAGTTCGCCACGACGCGAAGGCCAGGGCCTGCCGCATCGAGCAACGCCTCGTCCACCCGGTCCGACAGTAGGCAGATGAGGCCATCCGCGCCGTCAACCAACGACAAGAGCGCCTCCCGCGATGGCGGGTCGTCCGCATCGTGCATGCGGACGGTCAAGCCCGCCCCCTCGAGCAGCTCGGTGGCAACGACAGGTAAGCGGCGTGTCACGGCGATGATCATGCCCACACGATACCGAGGCACAAAGAAACGGTGGCCGCCCGAAGGCGGCCACCGCACGAAACCAGAGCAAACGAAGGCTACGGCAAGGCCGGACGGAGGTTCAGCACGTCGGTCGGGGCGAGACCCTCACCCCGCGCGGCCGTGACCTCCTCGATGGTGAACGGTTCGAAGCTCGCATCGAGCACCTCCCCGTTGTCCCACGCCTCCACGACGTAGTTCAGGACCGCGGCGACGTCCTCGTCGGTCAGTTGAGGCCAGGCCGGCATGGCGCTCATGTACGTCATGCCCTGCACCTCGATGGCGCCCTGAAGCCCGTAGATGAGGGAGCGAATCATGTAGCCACGACCGCCCGCATTCGTTAGCTCCGCGGCGTGTCCACCCGACAGGGGAGGAAACGCACCGGGAAGACCGGCACCCGTCGCCTGGTGGCACGACACGCAGTTCAGCGTGAACACGGTCTCGCCATCCACGGTGGGAAGCGTTCCACCGACCACCGCAGACGCATTCACGTCAACCGCATCCGTCGGCGCTGCCGCAGGCGCCTCGGGCGCCGGCTCCGGTGCAGCCTCCATGGTTGCGAGGGGAGCATCGATGTTCGTGAGGGCCAGGTCCACGCCACGTTCCGCCACGAGCTCGATGGCGTGACGAATGTCGATCCGCGCGCGATCCTCGCCCACGAGTTCGAACCCTTCGAGGTCCTCGGTGGCCGCCTCGAGCGTGGCTTGGTACTGCGAATCGTCGAGCGGCTCGAAGTTGCCCTGCGGGCGTGCCGTCGCCAGGATGAGAATGGCGACGATGAGCGACACCATGCCCACACCGCTGATTACGAAAAGGTTGCGGACGCCCTTCTCGGTTCCAATCATCGTGCCCTGGGAGTCATTCACGTCGTTAGGCATGATGCTCCGCCCCCTTCAAACGCGGGTCGTGCACCGGGAGGATGGGGTGTGCGCTCAACCTCCGGAGGTAGAAGAACATCCATACGCCGCCAATGCCGAGCCAGATCAAGGCGTCGGACACGGTGATGGGGAAGCCACCGCGCTCGAACTCCGGCACGACGAAGTACACGAGGTTCACGACCATCGTCACGATCGCCCAGAAGGCCATGCCGGCCAGGGCGATGCGCTTGCGCTTCACCCAACGGGAGAACAGGATGACGAAGGGCGCAAGGAAGCCGAAGGCGAGCAGGAAGCCCCCGACCGCCAGCCAGCCGGGTCCAAGACGGACGCTGTACCAGCCCGCAAGTTCGGAAACGTTTCCGCTCCAGATGATGATCAACTGCGAGAAGGAGACGTACGCCCAGAACATCAGGAACGCCATGAGGAAGTTCCCCAAGTCCTGCAGTCGCTTCTCGGTCAACAGTTCATCGATGCGTGCACTCCGGTTGGCGAGCATCACCATCGTGAGGATCGTGATCGCCATGGCGGTGATCGCTTGACTGATCATGAAGATGACCGAGTAGATGCCCGACCACCACTCCGGGTCGAGTGACATGGCCCAGTCACGACCTGCGAAGGTCATGGTCGCGACGTACAACACGAGCCACAAGCCCGCCTGACTCTTCAAGCGGAAGCCGATGCGCGCACTCTCGCCTGCTTCCCGGTCCTGTTTCGCGGAGCCACGCAGGAACAACCAGGCGGCGAGGAGCCACAGGGCGAAGTAGATGCCTGCCCGAACGATGAAGAACGGCGTGTTGAGATACGCCGTCTTCGCGGCGACGGGCGGGGGACTCGCCACGTATGCCGCGTCGGTCCAGAGGTACAGGACGTTCATGCCGAACAGGATGGGCAGGAAGAACAGCGCCATGATGGGGAGCAGCGACACGCTCGCTTCGAGCGGACGTTGAATCAGGGCACTCCACGATCCACCGGCCATGTGACCGACGCTCAGGAGGGCAAGCGCGCCGAGCGACACGCCAACCCAGAACAGGAAGGCGAGGAGCCAGGACTGGTAGAAGACGCCGTCACTCCCTAGCAGCACGCCGGCGACGAGGCCTCCGGCGCCGAGGAGAAGGGCGATGAGGGGTTCACGACGGAAGGCGACGCGTTCCATCACTGCACCTCCCCTTGCGCGGCGCGGAGGGATTCGAGCACCTCGGCAGGTACGTCGTCCAGCGTCGCGTTCTGGCTGAGTTGCAGCGCCTTCACGTAGCCCGCGATGGCCCAGCGGTCCTCCACGGGAATGCGGGAGGCATAGCTGTACATGCGGCCAAAGCCGTTCGTGATGGCGTTGTAGAAGTACCCGACGGGGGAGTCGAGCAGGCGCTGGTCATGGAACGAGGCGGGTTGCGGGAAGCCCTTTTGCACGATCATGCCGCCGCCATCGCCGTTGTAGTTGTGGCAGGCGCTGCAGTAGATGTCGTAGCGTTCCTGACCGCGCAGCAGCAGTTCGGTGGTGAGCTCGACCGGAAGTTCGCTGACCATGCCGGTCGCATCGAGGCCCGTGAAGTACACCGGATCGACGCCACCCCGGTCGCGCGAAATGGTGCCCTCGGGGAGGGGGCGCGACGACGCGCCATCGGCGAAGAAGGGGCTCGCCTCGTACGTTTCCGCTTTGGGTTGGTCGTACATGTTTCGACCACAGGCGGAGAGCAGGAGGAGGCCGGCCAGCGCGAGCAGCAGGGTGCGTGACGTGCGCAGCATCATTGCTCTACCTCCGAGATGCGCAGGGGCGATTGCTCCTCGAGGAAGCTACGGGTTCCCTGCAGGTCGAACCGCTCATCGCGCGCTTCGATGCACAGGAAGAACCGGTCTCGCGTCGCATTCTCGAACCCAGGCGTGTTGAAGATCGGGTGGTAGGGGCGCGGCAGGCCGTTACGGCCCAGCATGAAGAGGCCTGCGGTGAACGCGGAGAACAGGACCGTCATTTCGAAGGTGATGACGATCCAGTTCGGCCAGCTGTTCAGCGGCTTGCCACCGATGTTGAGGGGGTAGAACACCACGTTGGCGTAGTACTGCATGAAGAAGCCACCGAGGGCGCCAGCGATGCCGGCAGCGAGGACGATCCAGCCGAGTCGCGTGGGTGTGAAGCCAAGCTTCTCGTCCAGACCCTCGACGGGGTACGGGGTGTAGGCGTCCATGACCTGGTAGCCGGCCTTGCGGGCGGCGTCCGCGGCTGCTTCCACGCCTTCTTGCGTGTCGAACTCGGCGACGAGTCCGTACAGGTCGGCGGGAAGATCCGCATGGATGGCGGGGGAGGCGGTCTCGCTCATGCTGCACCTCCCTTCTGCGTGATCGTTTCATGCCGCACGTCCTCGAACGGGTCGGAACCGTGGTGCGCATCGTGGTGCGCGAGTTCCTTGACTTCCGTCGTGGCGATCGAGGGCAGGAGGCGAATGAACAGCAGGAACAGCGTCCCGAACATGCCGAAGGTTCCCGCAAAGAGCGACCAGTCCCAGAAGGTACTGACGTAGTCACCCCAACTGCTGAGCAGGAAGTCCTTCGTGAGGGTGATGGCGACGATGACGAAGCGTTCGAGCCACATGCCGATGCTCACGATGATGGAGATGATGAACAGCGCGAGGGGGCTTTGCCGCACGGCGCGGAACCACAGGGGTTGGATGGCGACGCCGTTGGCGAGGATGAGCAGCCAGAACGCCCACCAGTGATCGGCACCGAAGACGCGGTTGAGGGCCATGAAACGCTCGAACTCCACGCCGGAGTACCAGGCGTCGAAGAGCTCCACGAAGTAGCCGTAGACGACGATCATGCCGGTCGCCAGCATCAACTTCGCGGAGTTGTCCAGGTGCCGCATGGTGATGAGGT
>CAJXWR010000121.1 GCA_913062675.1 uncultured Trueperaceae bacterium | reverse complement strand
CGGGGTGTAGCGCAGCCTGGTAGCGCACTTGACTGGGGGTCAAGTGGTCGCTGGTTCGAATCCAGTCACCCCGACCAACGCACGCCACACCAGGTGGCACGGAGCGCGGCGCGAAAGCGCCGCGCTCCTCATGGATTGGGTACGACTGTGATTCACAGGTCCCTATCGCCATGGCGTACGCTGAAGCATGTCGCGAAGTAAGCACGATCCTGCATCCATCCATGGGAACTCGGATGCCCAACCGGGTGAAGGTGAAAGGCAGCACGTCACCCTCCTCCTCGCCCAGCAGCAAACCCTCACCAAACGCCTCGAATCCCTCCACGATTCAATCCTCGGACGCGTTCCAGGCGTCACGCGCATCGCATGCGCCCTGTACGACGCTCAGACCGACATGCTGAAGACCTTCATCAACAGCACGCGTTCGGGGGAAGCCATCGCACGCTACGAGTACGCGCTCGCTGCGAGTCACTCGCTCTCCGAACTCGCCGCGAACCGCGACATGCGCGTCATCGACGACATTCCCGCCAGTATCGCCGCCGGGAACGACCATTCCGACTGGCTGCTCGAGCAGGGCTACCGATCCTCGTTCACCGTTCCCATGCACAGCGGTGACGAGTTCCTTGGATTCATGTTCTTCGATGCCGACGAACCCGGCGTGTTCGACGTGGAGGCGCAACGCACGCTCCTGCTGTACGTGAACCTCATCGTCATGTCTATCGTGACCGAACTCACCGCGATTCGTGCCCTGCTCGCCACGGCGAAGGCGGCCCGCGACTACGTCAGCCTCCGCGACTTCGAAACGGGGCTGCACCTCGACCGGATGGCGCGCTACGCCCGCCTCACCGCGAGAGGCATCGCCGAGAAGCGGCGTCTCGACGACGAGTTCATCGAGCACGTCTACCTCTTCGCTCCCCTACACGACATTGGTAAGATCGGTGTTCCTGACCGCATCCTCCTCAAGCCGGGAAGCCTCGATGCGGAGGAACGCGCCGAAATGGAGCTCCACATCATCAAGGGCGTCGACATCGTCCGCAACGTGCTGGGCGAGTACGAACTCCAAACCTTGCCGGACGCCGAAATCATGATGAACATCGTCGCTCACCATCACGAGTTCCTCGATGGCAGTGGCTACCCGAACCGTCTTCAGGGGGACGCCATCCCCATCGAGGCGCGCATCGTGACGGTGGCCGACATCTTCGACGCGTTGACGAGTGCACGGCCCTACAAGGAAGCCTGGACGCCGGAGGCTTCCCTCACGGAGCTCGAATCCATGGCCACTGCTGGAAAGCTCGACGTCGATTGCGTGCACGTCGTCGGTGACCAGCTCGATGCGTTCAGCCACATTGCGGAAACGCTGCGCGACGACGTACCGCGTCCATGACTCAGGCGTCGAGCGCGTTGCGGTGCACGTGACGGTCGAACCATGCATTCGCCTGCTCGGCGACGGCATCGAGAGCGCCGGGTTCTTCGAACAAGTGACCCGCATCCGGGATGATGCTCATCTCCGCCTCGCAGCGTAGGTGGGCAAGCGCGCCTTCGTTCAATTCGATGACCACGTGATCGTTCCCGCCGACGATGAGGAGCGTGGGGCATCGCACGTCACTCAGGACATCCTGCGCTAGATCGGGTCGCCCACCCCGTGAGACGCAGGCACGCACCCGGCGGGATGCCCGGGCGGCGAACGCCAAGGCAGCGGCCGCTCCGGTGCTCGCCCCGAACAGGCCGAGGGGAAGATCGGCGACCTCTGCCACGTCATCGAGCTGCTGAACGACCACGTCGAGCCGTCGAGCGAGACGAGCCACGTCGAAGCGGTGTGTCGCACCGCGGACGTCGGCTGCCTCCTCGCGGGCACTGAGAAGGTCCATCAACAGCGTCGCGAACCCCGCCTCCTGCAAGCGTTCGGCGACATGGCGGTTGCGGGGACTTTGGCGACTGCTGCCACTGCCATGCACGAACACGAGGAGGCCCTTCGCCTTCTCAGGAACGACGAGATCGCCGAGAAGCGCCTCTTCCCCGTCGCGGATCGTAATCTCTCGGGTCGTCATGATGCTTGGCGCACAGGACGGGTCGGGGCGAACCGGGACCGGTCGCCCCCACCGTCGAGGCGTCAACCCCCAATCTCGAGTTCGCGGCGTTCTCCGTTTTCGCGGACGGGTAGCGTGAGTTCGAGCACGCCGTCCTTGAACGTGGCTTTCGCGGCGTCGGCGTTCACCTCGTGGGGAAGCGTCACGCGACGCTCGACGCGTCCATAGCGGTTCTCGCGCATGTAGACGTCCTCGTCCTCATGCTCCCGTTCTTCCTTCCGTTCACCCCAAATGTGGAGCTCGTCCTCATGCACCTCAACGTGCAGGTCTTCGCGGCGAAGACCGGGCACGGCGGCATGAACCTTCAAGTCGTTCCCCTCCTGGAACACGTCGAGTCGAATGTCGGGCGTGGTTTCGGTCCCCCAGACGCTTCGCGGCATCGTCAAGACCGGCTCGTTCCAGAAGCGGTCGAGCAGGCTTGGGACGTCCTCGAAGATGGGGCGGCAGCGTCGTACCAACGTGCGGGCCATGAGCCACCTCGTTTCTGCCGGTCCCGCCCCCGCCGCGGCGCGTGCATGGCCGCCGGCGCGAGGTCTCGGGTCGAGGCCGGGAGGAGAGATCCGGTAGCGAGACGCCCGTGCATCGGTCCCATCCCGCCACGGCGGAGCGGACCTGGCAACGTTCATTGCAGCGCATCGAATGGGGGCGTCGAGGCGCATCGCTCACACCCACCGCATGAACTCGCGCGAAGACGCTCATCCACCCACTTCATGCAGGCTGCGCGCCACGCCTGGGCCGCGTGTCATGGGACACTCGACGGAGCCAAGGAGGCCCTCATGAAGTCGCTATCCACGATCGTTCCCCACGACCTCGCCACGACCCGCGAGCGTTTCACCGCTGCGCTGGCCGAGCAGGGGTTCGGCATTCTCACCGAAGTTGATTTCCAGGCGACGTTCGACGCCAAGCTCCACGAGGCGCACGAACCGCACGTCGTTCTGGGAATTTGCAACCCCGGGTATGCAAAGCGCGCGCTCGACGTCGATCGATCGATCGCCCTACTGCTTCCTTGCAGCGCCACGCTTCGCGGTGTGGACGGGGGTACCGAGGTGCTGATCCTCGATCCGGAGCACGCTTTCGCCCTGCTCGATGATGAAACGCGCGAGCACGTGGGCGATGTCGCCCGCGAGGTGAAGGCGCGTCTCGGTGCCGCCCTCGAAGCCCTCAACTGACGCGACCGAGGGAAGCCCAGACGTCACCGCCCAGCCAGCGTGCGCGCCGTACCGTGAGGCGTGGGAGAGGCGCAACGCGCGCCTCGGGCTGCGGAAGGGACGGCCATGTCGTGCTGGATTCCGATTGGCTTGGGCGTCGTCATGCACGTCGCGGGCCTCATTCTGCTGGTTCGCTTCTTCGTTGCACGCCGCACGCCGGACCTGGAGCATAGGAGCCTCGCAAGCAACGAGTTCATGGTTCTCGGAGCCCTGTTGGCGTGCGTCGGGCCACTCCTGATCTTCCTCGGTGGCTTCGCCACGATCTGCGACCGGATGGGCATCGGTTGGTGAGTTGAACACGGATGCAACGCACATGTGACATGAGAACACACGACGCGCCCTCCACGTGCTAACAATAAGGCAGATGAAGTAGGGCCGAGCCTGTACGGCACCTGCTTCACCAGCCCCCGAAAGACTCGGGGGCTTTTTCGTGCCCACTCGGCCACCACCGATGTGCGGGACGACCGGCGACGCTGGGCGCCTCCCGCTACCCTACGGTTGACGCTCGGAGCATCGCCGCGAGCCTCTTCCCTCCGTCACGCCCGCCATCGCGACACCACCGACCGACGCGTCTCCAGGCAGGGAGGCCGGCGTGTACCACCACATCCTTGTTCCCCTCGACGCATCCACGCTCGCCGAGCGCGTCCTCCCCCACGTGATGGCCATCGCCAGCCTTGGCGACACCAACGTGACGCTCACCCGCGTTCTCGAACCCCCCACCCTCGCCGGTCACGCCACCCCCACCGATCCCGTCGCCTGGCGGCTCGCTCGGACGGAAGCGGACGCGTACCTGAGCCGCATTCGCGAGAGCCTCGAAACGCACGACGTCCACGTCCACACCCGCGTCGTGGATGGAACGCCCGCCACCGCTCTCCTCACCTTCGCCCGCGATCACGACGTCGATCTCATCGCCATGGCAAGCCACGGGCGCTCCGGCCTCGCCGGCTGGAACCTCGGCGGGGTCAGCACGAAACTCGTTTCCCACGCTCGGTGCGACGTCCTCCTCGTCCGCGCCTTCGCCAGCGACGACGACGAGGCAACCCCTCTTCACTACGAACGCATCCTCGTCCCCCTCGACGGTTCCGCCCGAGCGGAGTGCGCCCTTGCACCCGCCTGCCAACTCGCACATGCGCACGACGCGCACCTTTACCTCCTGCACGTCATCGAACCCCACCACCTGTGCAGCGCGACGCCCCTCACCGCCAGCGACGCAAAGCTCGCATCGTCGTTTCACGACCTGCACACCCGCCTCGCTCACACGTACGTCGAAACCCACGTCCAACACCTCGAGCACAATGCGCCCGAGGTCCATGGCCGCGTCATCGAAGCGGACGACCTTGCGGCCGCCCTCCACGAAACCATCGCGAACGAACGCATCGACCTCGTCATCGCCAGCGCGCATGGCGCGACCGGAAGTGCACGCTGGCCCTACGGCACCACCCTGCTGAACCTCCTCGCGTACGGCACGACCCCCATCCTCGTCGTGCAAGACGTTCCTGCGCGTGAACGCATCGCCAGCACGGCCGAACGTGCCGCGGAGGAGCACGCGGGGCACGCATGACCCGCTCGACACGCCGACAGCGCGACGCCGCCCGCAGGGTGCGGTCCCGCATTTCGCGCATCCGTGCACGCCTTCCAGGCCTCCTCCGCAAGATCCCGCGCGACGCCGCCCGCTTCTCACGGGCCGCACAGTGGCTCCTCGACAACGAGTACCTCCTGTTGCGGACCCTCAGAAGCTTCGAGGATGACCTGCCCTACGCCTACGCCCGCCGCCTTCCGGTCACGCGCGAAGGCGCCTTCCGAATCGAGAGTCTCGTCGATGACCTGCTCGACGATCCCACCC
>CAJXWR010000120.1 GCA_913062675.1 uncultured Trueperaceae bacterium | reverse complement strand
ACTGTCCCGCCACGATGGCGCCGCCATTGGCGAGCGCCGTGACGCCAAACGCTTCGTCATCGTCCACGCCACCGGCACTCAACGCCCATTGCCACTCCCCGTCTGCGGAGATCATCGCGGCGAAGGCGTCGAGCGACGTGCTGGGGCCACCAAATTGCGGTGACATGATGGGACCCACCGAAGGTCCTCCTCGATTCTCGAGCACCGGATCGCTCGCGAACGGCGCGTCGAAACGAAGCAACGGGCTGGCGAACGATCCCACGACGACCGCGTTTCCATTAGGCAGCACGGCCACGTCGTGAATCACTTCCTCGTACACGTCACCGACCCGGTTTGCCCAGATCCACGACCCGTTCGCATCGATGCGTGCCACGAAGGCATCCCCGTTGCCGCGGTTGTCGAGGACCGTGGGGATGGGGCCGGTATCGAACGACAGGCTGCCGCCTTTGAACCAACCGGTGACGATGGCGCCCCCATCCGCCGTCGGTTCGATGGCCGTCACCACGTCGTCGCCAATGCCGCCAATCGACGTGGCCCACGACCAGGAACCGTCCGGCTTCATCTTCGCCACGAACACGTCACGACTCGACATCGGGATTGCTGGGCGAAGCGACCGAACGCTGAACCCTTCGTTCTCCAAGAACGTTGGGTCAGGCGTTGGAACGACCATCGTGCCATTGAACGTCCCGGCCAGAAGAACCGAGCCGTCCTCACGAAGAGCCATCACGGTGCCTTGATCGATGGGCTGCCCGTTCGTCGCCAGGGACGCCCCTGAGAGGGTTGACACCACGAAGGTGACCTCGGCCGTGAAGCCGGCGCCCGCCACCGTAATCCGCACCGTGCCGGTTCCCGTTGCCGTCACGACGCCGTTCTCATCCACCGTCGCCACGCTCGGGTCGCTCGTCGACCACACGGCACCCGCCAACGCGCCCTCGCGAATCGAGGCAGGCAGGAACGCCGCCAAGTCGACCGAGCCACCCGTCCCCAACAGGGCGGGAACCCCCGGCTCGAACGTGATGGGGGTGGGTTCCTCGCTGGCCTCACGAACCGTCACGTTCACGGTGGCTTGCACGTCGGGATCGTCCACGAGTCGGGCCGTGATGACCGTCGACCCGGCCGCCACGGCGGTTACGGTCACCGAGTCTGCACGCTCACGAATGTCGACGATGCCCTCCGGACTCGTCGACCAAACGATCGTCTCACCCGGCGTGACCGTGGGCGTGACCGTGAAGGAGTCCCCGACGGTGAGGGTGAGCGTCCCCACGCCCAGGGAGAGGGAGGGAGTCGGTGGGGTGCTGCAGGCCGTGAGAAGCAGCACGAGCAATCCCATGAACGAAACAAGGGTAAGCCGACGCGATGACATGGTGCCTCCTCGAGGCGGAGCGCGACGTCCCGTTGCCACTGGGGTACGGCTCCACAAATCTCCTTAGCCTCCCTCAATTTGCCGCGTCGAGGTGTGGGACAGTTCACGACCCGCGCATGCGGGCGAGAGGGTGGTGGTCGCATCGCGCCTGGCGAACCGTCGGCATCGCATGTCGTGTTGACACCCTGCACCCCCGGCGGTAGCATCATCGTTGCGTCTCGCACTGCGCACGCCGCGCAGCAACCTCGTGCCGAGGTGGCGGAATTGGTAGACGCGCTAGCTTGAGGGGCTAGTGACCGCTTAGGTCGTAGGGGTTCGAGTCCCCTCCTCGGCACCACCCACGAACCGGCCTTCGGGCCGGTTTCGTCGTTTCCCGACCCGCGAACCCAACACCGAGACACCGTGATACCTTGCGGCGTGTCCACGAGCTTCCCGTACGCCCGCTACCGCAGCGGCCAGCGCGAAGCGCTCGACGCCATCCGCGACGCCTTCGAAGAAGGCGCGCGCACCGTCATCCTCGAAGCCCCCACCGGATCCGGCAAGAGCGCCATCGCCGTTGCCCTCGCCCGCGAGGCGGCCAGCGCTTACGTCGTCACCGCACAGAAGCTCCTGCAAGCGCAGTACCTCCGCGACTTTCCCGACCTCGCCCTCATGAAGGGGCGCGCCAACTACGAGTGCCTCGTCGCCGACACGCATGCGGCAGCCGCCCCCTGCCTCATCGGCCGCACGTTCCCCGAGTGCGAGGACTGTCCCTACTTCACCGCCAAGGACGTCGCCCTCGCTGCCAGCACGACCGTCATGAACTACGCCTACTACCTCGCCGAAACGAACCACGCCGGCGGGTTTGGGCCCCGCGAACTGCTCGTCCTCGACGAGGCCCATAACGCCGAAGCGGCCCTAATGCGCTTCGTCGAGGTGCGCTTGAGCGATACCGACCTGCAACGAGCCGGGGTGCTCGAGCGCCTCCCGCAAGGCAGTGACGTGATTGGGCTCATCGACGGCGCCCTCGACCTCATGCCGGCGCTCACCGACCGGCGGCGCGCGCTCGCCAGCGAACTCGAAGGGCTCCCCAGCCACGGGCCGCGCGCCGTGGAGGGCCTCCGCATCCAACGCTGGCTCGATGGCAGCCTCGCCGGACTCGCCCTCCTCGCCGAGTCGAGTGACGCAGGGGAAGCGGAGTGGGTGATCGAGGAGGGACGCGATGAAACGGGTCGCATCCTCACCTTCAAACCCATCGACGTGGCCGCCTTCGCCGAACCCCTCCTCTTCCGTCTTGGGGAACGCGTGCTCCTCATGAGCGCCACGATCCTCGACGTACCCACCTACGCCTCGGCGCTTGGCCTTCACCCCGACGACGTGGCCGTGGTGCGCATGCCCTCGAGCTTTCCGCCCGACCGGCGGCCCATCATGGTGCAACCCACGGCACGCCTCACGAGGCACCACCTCGAGCGCGAGCTCCCGCAACTCGTGGACGCCATCGCGAACCTCATGCGTGACCACGGACGCGACAAGGGTGTCATCCATGCCCACAGTTACCGCGTCGCGCGCGCCATTCGCGATGGACTTCCCGCCGACCTGGCGGCGCGCATCGTCACGCACGACGATGCGCACGGGCGCGACGATGCGCTCGAGAGGCACCTCGCGAGCGGAGAACCGACCGTGTTGCTCACCCCCAGCATGACCGAAGGCATCGATCTCGTTGGGGACGCCGCCCGCTGGCAAGCCATTTGCAAGATTCCCTGGCCGTACCTCGGCGATCCCCAGGTCAAAGCGCGACGCGAACGCGATCCCAACTGGTACGCCTGGCGTACCTGCCTCACCGTCGTGCAGGCGTACGGCCGGTCGGTGCGAAGCGAGGACGATCACGCCGTTACCTATTTGCTCGATGCCGATTTTCCGAAGTTCCTCAAGCGTGAACGTGAACGCCTGCCCGAGTGGTTCGTCGAAGCCATCGACGTGAATGCCTAGGGCGCGTCAGCGTTTGGACGTCCAGGGCAGCGGAACCGAACGTTCCGCGCTCGTGCGGAGCACCATCGTCGTCTCGGTGCGCTCCACGCCATCCATCATCATCAAACGGTCGAGGAACTCGTCGAGCGTGTCTGGGCTCGAGGCGCGCACCTTCGCGAAGTAGCTGTACGTCCCCGCCACGCTGTGCAACGCCTCAATCTCGGGAAGCGCAAGGAGCCGCTTCACGAGCTTCGGCACTTCCGTGCCCGGTTTCGGAGCGAGTGACACGAACGCCGTGATGTTCAACCCCAGGGCGTCGGGCGCGAGCACCGCGCGGTACCCCTGAATGACGCCCGCCTGCTCCAACTTGCGGATGCGTTCCCCCACGGCTGGAGCGGACAGGCCCACCTCCTTCGCCACGAAGGCGTGGGAGGCGCGACCATCCTCGCGCAGGATCTCGAGGATGTGCCGATCAATCGTGTCGAGATCACGAACGTCCATGGCGTCACGGTACCACCCCCCATGGGCAAGGACGCCCGTGAGGCTGGTACGCTTTCGGCGTGCGCATCCTCTTCATCGGCGACGTGTTCGCCGCACCTGGCCTTCGGGCCGCCCGCAGTTACCTGCGCCGGGAGGGAAGTGCGTACGACCTCCGTATCGTCAATGGTGAGAACGCCACCGGCGGGTTCGGCCTTGCGCGCAAGCACTATCAACAGCTCCGCGATGCGGGCGCCGACGTGGTGACGCTCGGAAACCACACGTTCGACCAGAAGGAAACGGCCGGCCTGCTCGAGGAATCCCCTAGACTCATCCGTGCGTTGAACTACCCGCCCGGCACGCCGGGGTTGGGTGCCACGACCGTCGATTTGCCCGACGGGACGCGCGTGACCGTCGCTCAGGTGCTCGGTCGCCTGTTCATGGAGGCGATGGACGACCCGTTCCGCGCCCTCGACGACCTGCTCGACGAGGTGAACGGTGCGCATCCGGTCATCATTGACCTCCACGCCGAGGCGACGAGCGAGAAGAAGGTGCTTGGCTGGCACGTGGCCGGTCGCGCTGCGGCGGCCCTCGGGACGCACACGCACGTGCAGACCGCCGACGAGCAGATTCTCGATGGTACGGCGTACCTCACCGACGTCGGGATGACCGGCGTGCAGACCTCCAGCATCGGCATGGCGTTCGAGGAGGTGCACCACCGCTTCACGAAGAAGACGCCCATGCGCTACAAGCCCGCGAGGGGCGTCGCCACCGTGTGCGGCGCGGCCATCGCGATTGAGGGCACCCGCGCGACGGCCATTGAGCGAATCCGCTGGACCGAGCCGCACGAGGGGACCGGCGAGGAGGAGGACGCGTGACGCTCACGCGGTACGATGCGCGACGTGCAACCGATACTTCTCACGCGGCTCACCGATGAACCGCGTAGCGTGACTCTCGCAGCGCGATCGAGCTGCGCATTTTGGAGGGGCGAGGCATGGACCTGATTCTGAGTGGCGGCCCGATTCTCGTGGCAATCGTTCTCGTGTCGCTCTACGCGGCGTACGTCTTCATTCAGCGTTACCTGAAGCTGTCCCGCGAACCGGTCGATCACGAGGGCTTGATGACGCGCGTGAACCAGGCGGTTCAGGCACGCGACCTCGATGCAGCCATCGCAGCCTGCGACACGCAGGGAGGCACCGTCGCCCGCGTGCTGGCCGCCGCGCTCACGCGCCTGCCGTATGGACGGTCGGCGGTCGAATCGGCGTTCCAGGAGGCCACGCTCGAGGCGGAGCAACGCCTCGCGCGCGGCATTCGGCCCCTCGCGACCATCGCGCAAATCGCGCCACTCATGGGGCTCCTCGGAACGGTGACGGGCATGATCATCGCCTTCGCCGAAATCTCGTCCCAGGGTACGGGCAATCCCGCTGCGCTGGCCGATGGGATTGGGCAGGCGCTCGTCCCGACCGCAGCCG
>CAJXWR010000119.1 GCA_913062675.1 uncultured Trueperaceae bacterium | reverse complement strand
CAGCCAGCACCGCGAGCCGCAACACGCCCACCGAACCGTCCTCGAAGGCGTCAGCGGGAACGACCACTTCGCGCATCTCGTCCGGCGTCTCGCCCCGCGCCACCGCGTCGTAGCGCGCCTCCGCGTCCGCTACTGGCTCGGACCCATGGTAGATCCGTACGAGTTCACGCGCGAACGTCCGGTGCGCGCCGACGGGATCCTCGGAAAGCTGTCCCCGTAGCGCCTCGACGTCCAGCAAGGTGCACAACTCGGCATAACGCGGCAACAGCGTATCGATGACCTGCATGGCCTTCTTGAACATGTCGGCAGGCGACTCGTCGATGCCAATGACGTTCCCCAGGCTCTTCGACATCTTCTCGTGGCCATCGAGGCCCTCGAGGAGCGGCGTGACGAGAACCGCCTGGGGTTCCTGACCATAGGCGCGCTGCACGTCCCGACCCACCAGGTTGTTGAACAACTGGTCCGTCCCACCGAGCTCCACGTCGGCGCGCACCGCGACCGAGTCGTACCCCTGCGCGAGCGGGTAGAGGAACTCGTGCACGCTGATGGGGACGCCCCCCTCGAACCGCTTCGTGAAGTCGTCGCGTTCGAGCATGCGCGCCACCGTGTAGGTCGAAGCGAGCTTCACCACCTCGCCGAAATCTAGGGCACCCAACCACTCGGAGTTGTGTCGAATCTCGAGCTTGGATGGATCTGAATCGAGGATCTTCGTGGCTTGCGCCACGTACGTCTCCCCATTCGCCCGCGTCTCCTCGAGCGACAACGCCGGCCGCGTCTTGTTGCGACCCGTCGGATCGCCAATCGTCGCCGTGAAATCCCCAATGATGAGCACCGCGACGTGACCCAAGTCTTGAAACTGCCGCATCTTGCGGAGCACCACCGCGTGCCCCACGTGCAGGTCGGAACTCGACGGGTCGACACCCAACTTCACGCGCAGGGGCCGCCCTTCCTTCTCGGCACGCTCCAAGACGTCCTGAATCCCCTGCTCGGGCACGATGTGATCCGCACCGCGAGCGAGCAGCGTCATGGCATCCTTGTGACCTTCCACGAGTACCTCCTCGCCGCGGTGACGCACGGCGGCATCAGCCACGGAGGGTACCACGCCCCCTGCGCCCATCAGGCCGGCGACCCATGGCATCATGCGGCATGCGAAACGTGCACCTGCTCGGGATTCCCATGGATCTCGGTGCCGGCCGTCGCGGGGTGGACATGGGCGCAAGCGCCCTCCGCCTCGCCCGCCTCGCCCGCACCCTCGAAACCCTCGGCCACACGATTCACGACCACGGGAACGTCGAAGTCGCACCTGCGGAAGCCACCCGCAGTCCCGATCCTCTTCCCTACGTCGACGCAATCGCCAAAGCGTGCGAACGCACCGCAGCCCTGACCCGCGACTTTCCAAACGACGCCTTCCCGCTCTTCCTCGGCGGGGATCACGCCATCTCGATCGGCTCGATCGCCGGCGTGCATCAACATGGACGCACGGGCGTCCTGTGGGTCGATGCGCACGCCGACCTCAACACACCCGCCACCAGCCCGTCCGGCAACGTGCACGGCATGCCCGTCGCCGTCCTCCTCGGACACGGCGATCCACGCCTGACTCGCGTGGGTGGCGAAGAACCCAAACTGCGTCCCGAAGACGTCGTCTACCTCGGGCTTCGGGCCGTCGACCCCGACGAGCGCACCATGATTCGCGACCTCGGAATCAAGGCCTTCACGATGACCGACATCGACCAGCGCGGCATCGCCGACGTCGCGACGGAAGCCATCGAGCACCTCGCCGGCACCGACCGACTGCACGTGTCCTTCGACGCCGACGTGCTCGACCCCGACCTCGCCCCAGGCGTCGGCACGCCCGTCCCGGGTGGCCTTCGCTACCGCGAAGCGCACCTGCTCATGGAGATGCTGAGTGACACCCAACGCGTCACGAGCCTCGACCTCGTCGAGGTGAACCCCATTCTCGACCTGCGCAACCGCAGCGCCGAAATCCTCGTGGAGATGGCAGCAAGCCTGCTCGGAAAGAAGATCCTCTAACCCAAGGCAGGCAACGTACGAACGCGGACGGCCTCGAGCAGCGCAGCCCGCAATGCCGGGATTGCATGCTCCAACGCGCGCTCGCCAGCGCGAATCGCCTCCTCCGCCCGGTCGAACCGCAACCAGTGAATCGGGGGGCGCGTATGCACCTGGTGCCCCGCCTCCGACTGCGTCGCGAGGTACCCCTCCGCCGTCCACGCCAACGCGCGGGACAACGACCCGACGTACCCGGATCCCGCCCGACCCATGGCGGCATGCACCCGCGCACCCCACGGGTGACGCAGGGCGCGCTGCACGGCACGAATCGTGCCGGAGTCCTCACCGTCACTGCCTGCGCCAATGCCGATGCGCAAATCGAGATCGAGCGCGTCGAGCGCATCGAGGGGTACGGGCGTGCCAATCCCCCCATCCATCAAACGGCGCCCCTCGATCTCCACGGGTGCGAACACCCCGGGAAGCGATGCGGACGCGCGCAGCGCACGCGCGAGCGACCCTTCCCGCAGCAACACCCGTTCTCCCGTATCGGCGTCGGTCGCCGTCACGAGCAGGGTGCGGGAGAGGTCGTCGAACGTTCGGCCCTCGACGAGGCGATCGAAATACGCTTCGAGCCGCTCGCCAGCGAACAATCCGCCACGATGCAACCCAAAGTCGACGACGTGGGGGAGAACGTCCCTGCGCCGCAACCGAGCCGCCTGATCTTCCATCGCCTCCGGCGTGCGCCGGAGGGCGTACAAGGCGCCAATCACGGCACCGAAACTCGTGCCGACCACCACGTCGGGCGCGAGGCCATGCCGTTCGAGCGTGGCGAGCGCACCAATGTGGGCATACCCACGAGCACTGCCGCCCCCGAGGGCAACACCGATGCTGGGTTTCAAGTCGGACGTCACGGAACGAGGGTACCCGACGAACGTGAGAAGTTCCGTTCACGTCTCGGGTGCGCTAGCCTGAACCCGTGACCTTGCTCGAGATTGCCGTGGTGCACCACCGCACGCCTGACGTGCTTCGTACCTGCCTCACGCGTCTCGCGCAGTGGCACCCCGACATCCCCGTGCACGTGTACGACACCGGCCCAAGCGACGATGCCGGCGAACCGGCCATGCTCGAAGCGCTTGCCGTCCATCCCCACGCGTCGTTGCACGGCGTGCCCAACGTCAGTTACGCCGCCACCGTCAACGCGGCGCTGCACCACGCGCAACGAGGCGAAAACGACGGGGTCGTCATCGTCGCCAACGCCGATGCCTTCATCGAACGCGACACGATTCCTGCCATGCTCGCCCCCTTTCGTGACCCGCAGGTCGGTGTGACCGGCCCCCTCGGCCGGACGCCTGCAGGCACCCTTCAAGACCAGGGTCTTCCGTACCGCCTCGTCACCCGCAGCCTGGAAGGCAACGGTCCTCACGCCGTGCGCGACGCGCCATGGCTGTCCGGGTTCCTGTTCGCCGTCCGCCTTGCCGCCGTGCGCCACGCCGGCGGGATGGACGAGCGCTTCCGCTTCACGAACGAGGATCTCGAGTGGAGCCTCCGCCTGCGAACGGCCGGTTGGCGCGTCGTCCTCGTCGGTGCGGAAGCCACGCACCTTGGCGGCAGCTCCACGCCGGACGCAGGCCGATTCCTCGTGGAGGGACTTCGGGGCGGCATGCTCGTCGCGAAGCAGCACGGCGGACCGATGCGCGCCGCGATCCAACGCATCGTCGTGTGGCTGTGGGCCGAACTCCGCGCACGCTCTGCAGCCGACGAACAACGTTCTTCTTGGCGCGCCGTGGCCAGGATGATGCGCCACGGCCGTTTCGATGAAAGCCCCTTCGGCTCCACGCTGGCCGAGGACGCACCCGGGTTTCCCGACGCATGGCCTAGCCGTTAGGCGACGTCTCCACCACACCGTCTTGCGGCGTCTGAGCGTCATCCACCGGAACGCCAGATGAGGAACGGCGCGGCGGCACGCTCACCCCGAACTCGTTGCCCGCGGGCGATCCGTCGCCATCGCGCCACGCGCGACCCCACGCACGTCCCCCCCAACGCTCGGCGATCGAACGGACCACGTACAAGCCGAGGCCTACCCCTTTGGCGTTCACACCCGCACCCCGCGCATGCGGCTCAAAGAGTTGCTCCACGCGCGCCTCGTCAAGCGGGTCGCCGTGGTCCCGAACACACACCTCGATCACGTCGGCTTCTTGCCTGGCTTGCACCTCGATCGTCGCGTTGCTCGGACCATGAATCGCCGCGTTCTCGATGAGGTTCACGAGCACCTGCATCACCTTGTCAGGATCCGCCCACACCGTGAAAGGCGCAACATCGGCAATTACCTCGACCCGCCGCTCGGCCAGGCGATTGGCGAGCACGGTACACGCCCGCTCGACGACGGGGCCGAGCTCGACGCTTCGTTCCCGCGGGGGTCGCACGTCCACCGTCAAATCCTCGAGAAGGCGCACCAACCGGTCCGCCTCCTCCTCCGCGCGACGGATGAATCGGGTTCGCTGGTCCGGCTCGAGGTCCTCGTAGGCGAGCGCTTCGAGCGTCGAGCGGACCGTCGTCACGGGCGTGCGCAATTCGTGGGACAGCACCGCCAGAAGGTCACGTGCACCCTCTTGCGCCTCGCGAACGGAACTGACGTCCTCCAACACGAGCGCGTCACCCGATCCCTTCGCGATGACCGTTCGACCCCTCAGGCGAATCTCGCACCGCGCATTCGTTCGCCATGCCTCCTCGAGCCGATGATCACGCAACACCGCAATGGCCGGCAGGCCCACCGCCTTATCGCGCTCCACACCCAAAAGGTTTGCGGCCGCCTCATTCAAGGCCACCACGCGCTCGTTGGCGAGCAAAACGACACCTTCCGCGAGGTCGTCGAACCAGTTAGCCGCCTGAGGATCCGTCATCTCGGAGACGGTACCCCCTTCCGCGTACCGTTTCGATCAGGTCGTCTCCGAGGCGCTGTCGGAGTTGCGCTACGTGCTGATCGACCGTACGTTCCGTTCCCAGGAACGCTTCTCCCCACACCCGGTCGAGCAACTCCCCGCGGCTGAACACGCGACCCGGATTCGCCGCTAGAAAGGCGACGAGTTCGAATTCGCGTCGCGTGAGGTTCACCTCTTGCCCGGCACGCACGACCCGCGCGGCATCGACGTCGACCGTGACGTCGCCAACGATGGTGTACGAACGCGTGGGGACGCGCCGCAAGAGTGCTCGCAAGCGCGCCGACAACTCGTGCGCGCTGAACGGCTTGACGAGGTA
>CAJXWR010000118.1 GCA_913062675.1 uncultured Trueperaceae bacterium | reverse complement strand
AGCGAATCCTACCTTTGGGGGAGGGGCATACGAGAACGCGGCGGTCTTCGGATCGAAGACCGCCGCGTGGACTTGGCGGGCGCAGGAGGACTTGAACCCCCGACCTACGGTTTTGGAGACCGCCGCTCTACCGACTGAGCTATACGCCCAAGCCGCAAGAGTGTATCACGCCATGGCGCGCGGCGTCGCATCGCGTACCCGGGGACATTCGCCTAGCGATTTGCTCTGGTATATTGCCGGTCGTTAAGGAGAGGAGTCTTCCATGGAGTCGAACGGAGTGATCGATCAAGCCGTCACCGTGACGGATGCAGCTGCCGCGAAGGCCGCCGCCTTGCTTGCCGAGAAGAACGATGCCGCAGCCGCGGTTCGCGTGTTCGTGAAGTCGGGTGGGTGTAGTGGCTACATGTACGGCATGGCCATCGACGATCGTCGCCTCGAGGGCGACCGCGAGTTCGAGGACAAGGGCGTGAAGCTCGTCGTGGACAAGATGAGCTGGCCACTCCTCATGGGCAGTGAAGTGGATTACGTGGAGAACATGATGGGCGGGGGGTTCTCCGTCCACAACCCGAATGCGACGAGCAGTTGTGGTTGCGGCAGTAGCTTCCGGACCGATGGTTCGGATGCGCCCGATGGCGAGGGAAGCGCGAGCTGCTCCACCTGACGCTGCGAAGCGTCGCACGATCGAAATGAAGAGGCGCGCGCCGTCGTTGCGGCGCGCGCCTTCGTTGATGCTTGGCGGCGCGTGGGCTAGTCGGCGGCTTCGCCCTGCACCGCGTCGACAGCCTCGCTGGGCGTCCAGCGCAGGATGGGCGTCCGTGCGGCCAGTACCTCGTCGAGGCGACGTACGGGCGTCATGTACGGTGCACCCGCCAACCACTCGGCGTCCTGCTGCGCGCGACGCGTGACGCGCCCAAGCGCCTCGGCGTAGGCGTCGAGCGTTTCCAGCGCCTCGGTTTCGGTGGGTTCGACCATCATGGCTTCCTTGACGACGAGGGGGAAGTACACGGTCATGGGGTGCATCCCCTCGTCGAGGAGCGCCTTGGCGAGGTCGAGGGTGCGCAGCTCACCGGGGGGTTGGGCCACGAACTCGTGCATGCACGTCCGGTCGTACGCCATGGAGAAACCCTGCTCCTCTAAACGCTTGCGCAGGTAATTGGCGTTCAGCACCGCCTTCTCCGCCACGTCGGCAAGCCCATCGGGGCCGAGCGAACGGATGTAGGCGTAGGCGCGGACGAGGTTCCCCACGTTGCCGTGGTGGCTTCGCATCCGACCGACGCTGTTCGGGCGGTCCTCCTGGACGACGTATCGCTCACCTTCACGCTCGATGACGGGTCCTGGCAGGAACGGCGCGAGGTGCGCCTTGACGCCAACGGGACCCGTTCCTGGTCCGCCGCCGCCGTGCGGGGTGGTGAAGGTCTTGTGCAAGTTGAGGTGGACGACGTCGAAGCCCATGTCCCCGGGACGCGCCTTCCCGACGATGGCATTGAGGTTGGCTCCGTCGTAGTACACCTGCGCGCCAACCGCATGCGCGGCTTCCGCAATCTCGAGGATGCGCCCCTCGAAGATGCCGACGGTGCTGGGGTTGGTGAGCATGACCGCGGCGGTGTCGGGGCCGAGTGCAGCACGAAGCGCGCCTACGTCGACCTCGCCATCCTCGCCGGTGGGAACCTCCACCACGTCGTAGCCCACCATCCCTGCGGTCGCGGGGTTGGTGCCATGCGCCGCATCGGGGACGATGACGGTGCGGCGTTGCGCACCCTCCCCGTTGGCTTCGTGGAAGGCGCGGATCATGAGGATGCCGGTGAGTTCTCCGTGCGCCCCTGCGGCGGGTTGCAGCGTCACCTGATCCATGCCGGTGATCTCCGACAGGTCGCGGGCGAGGTGCCACAGGAGTCCGAGGGTGCCCTGCACGCTGCCGTCGTCCTGTTCGGGGTGGACGTCGCTGAACAGCGAGGCGGCCTCCTCGTGCACCTTGGGGTTGTACTTCATCGTGCAACTGCCGAGCGGGTAGACGTTCCCGTCGATGCTGAACTGCCGGTGCGCGAGGTTCGTGTAGTGACGCACCAGATCGAGTTCGGAGACTTCGGGGAGGCGTGGCGGTTCGCTGCGAAGGTGTTCACGCCCTAGGAGGGTTTCGAGGGGCGCGCCCTCCGTCACGGGGGGTGTCACGCCGCGGCGACCGGGTTGCGAGCGTTCGAAGATGAGGGGGACGTCCTCGCGGGTTTGCGTCATGACGTCACCTCCTTCAGGGCCGACACGAGGGCGTCGACCTCGTGCGTCTCGGTGAGTTCCGTGGCGGTGAGCAGAATCGCGTCACCCAGGCCGTACTCGCTGGGGATGGGCAGGCCCGCGCGCACGCCTTTCGCGTGCAGCTCGCGACGGATGGTCTTCGGATCGCGAGGCACCGCGAGGGAGAACTCCGCGAAGATGGGGGCTGAGCCCCGAAGCACGTCGAAGCCCTCTCGTTCGAGCCTCTCTGCAAGCGCATGCGCATTCCGGACGGTGCCTTCCGCCATTTCGCGAAGACCTTGCGGACCCAGCGCAGCCACGTTGATGGTCGCCATGACGGCGGCAAGTTGATGGTTGGAGCAGATATTGGACTTCGCCTTGCCGCGCCGAATGTGCTGCTCACGCGCCTGCAGCGTCAACACGAACCCTCGCCGCCCATCGGCATCCACGGTTTGTCCAGCGAGACGCCCCGGGAGTTGCCTCAGGAGCGGTTCGGTGACGACCATGAAACCGAAATGCGGACCGCCGAACTGTTGCGGCACGCCGAGCGTTTGGCCATCGCCAACGGCAATGTCGGCTCCCGCTTCCCCCGGGCTCGTCAGGACGGCAAGGGCGAGGGGATCGCTCACGGTGACGAACAGTGCGCCTGCCTCGCGGGCTGCACGCCCGAACGGGGGGAGGGTTTCGATGGCGCCCAGGTGGTTCGGGCTTTGCACGATGACGGCCGCCACGTCGCTCAGGTCGCCGGGGACGGGCGTCACGTGATCTTCGAGGTCGAGCACGTCGACGCGCACGTCGAGCGGAGCGACGTACGTTGCAAGCACCTCACGGCTTTGTGGGTGCACCCCGCGGGAGACGACGATGCGGTTTCGTTTCGTGGCCCGAACGGCGAGGAGGGCGGCTTCCGCGACGGAGGTCGCTCCGTCGTACATGCTCGCGTTGGAGATGGGCAATCCCGTGAGTTCCGCCATGACCGTCTGGTACTCGAAGGTTGCTTGCAGCATGCCTTGCGAGACCTCGGGTTGGTACGGCGTGTAGGAGGTCACGAACTCCGATTGCATGGCGAGGTGCCGGGTGACGGTAGGAATGAAGTGACGGCGCACGCCGCCCCCTAGGAAGTGCGGGCTCGTCGTGTCGTCCTGCCTCGCGAGGGCCTTCAAGTCTTGCAGCAGGCGAACCTCGTCACGACCTTCGGGAATGTCGATGACGGGGTCGAGCAGTTCGGAGGGCACGTCCGCGAAGAGCGCATTCACGTCGTCGACGCCAATGACGTCGAGCGCCTTGGCGACGTCCTGCTCCGTGTGGGGCGTGTACCGCATCAGCTTTCCTCTTCGCACACCGCCCGGTAGCCTTCGGCGTCGAGAAGGTCGTCACGCTGCGAGGCATCCTCGGGCTTGATGCGGAACAACCAGCCGCCCGCGTAGGGTTCTTCGTTGATGACCTCGGGCGCACTCTCGAGGTCGTCGTTGACCGCTTCGATCGTGCCGCTGACGGGGGCGTAGATGTCGCTGGCGGTCTTCACGCTCTCGACGACGGCGACGGCGTCGCCAGCCGAGACGGTGTCTCCCACGGTGGGCAGTTCGACGAAGACGACGTCACCGAGTTGATCCTGCGCGAAGTCGCTGATGCCGACGGTGTAGACGTCGGCCTCGAGTTCGCTGATCCACTCGTGCGTCCGTGCGTAACGAAGCGATTCTGGAATGTTCATGCGTCCTCCATGGGGTGACGTGCCGAAGTTGCTTTCGGTTGCTTACGATACCCGGGCGTCGGGTCGGTAGAACGGAAGGTCGACGACGGTCGCTTCCACCCCTTGCCCACGGATGGTGACGTGCAGCGTCGATCCGACGGCGCTGACGTCGCTCGCCACCCACGCGAAGGCAATCGCGTCGCGGGTCAGAGGAGAAATCGTGCCGCTCGTGACGTGCCCGACGGGCGTACCGTTGACGTCGGTGACGTCATACCCTTCCCGCGCGATGCCTCGCCCCGCGAGGCGCAGGGGTACGAGTCGTTCGCCGCAGGCGTGTTCGGGCCAGCCTTCCTGACCGGCGAAGGGCTTGTCCTTGACGACCCAGGAGAACGGGGTGCAGCGCGGGTCGTGCTCGCCGTCGAGTTCGTGACCGTAGAGGGGAAACCCCGCTTCGAGCCGCAGCGTGTCGCGCGCGCCCAGGCCACAGGGTTCCGCGCCGGCCTCTTGCAGGCGCGTCCATACGCTCACGGCGTCTGCAGGGCGGGTGAAGACCTCGAAGCCATCCTCGCCGGTGTACCCGGTGCGTGCCAGGCGGACGGGTGCGTCTGCGAGCGATGCGGGGAGCGTGTCGTTCTTCCGCACGGTCGTGAGGTCCACGTCGACGAGTCGATCGAGCAGACTTGCTGCGGCAGGTCCTTGTAGGGCGAGGAGCGCCCAGTCGTCGCTCACGTCCCGCACCTCGACGTCCTCGAAGCCGGTGGCGACGTTTTGCAACCGCTCTGCCGCGGCCTCGCGGTTCGCGGCATTGGCGACGAGCAGCCAATCGTCTTCGGCGAGGTGGTAGAGGTACACGTCGTCCACGAGCCCACCTCGATCGTTGGGCAGCATGGAGTAGTGCGCGCGTCCCACCTTGAGTTTGGCGGCGTCGTTGAGGAGCAGGTAGCGGAGGTAGGGGAGGGCTTCGGGTCCGGCTATGCGGAACTCGGCCATGTGACTCACGTCGAACAGGCCTGCACGCTCACGAACGGCGAGGTGCTCGGTTCCAATCCCGCCCTCGTACTGCAGCGGCATGCGCGTCCCAGCGAAGTCGGTCATCTTCGCGCCGAGTGACTCGTGTAGGGCAGTGAGGGGCGTCGTCTTCATGACGGCACGCTACCACCGGGCCCCGGTCCCCTCCCGCCGCCTCCTGCACATGCAAGCCCAGTCGGTTGCCCGAAGGGTTCGTCATGAACCCGTGCGCGTCCTTGCCCCGCGCTTGCCGACTGCGGTATTCTTCCAACTTGCGGTTCGCCCGCAGCTTGGCGATGTAGCTCAGCTGGTTAGAGCGCACGACTCATAATCGTGAGGTCCGGGGTTCAAGTCCCCGCATCGCTACCA
>CAJXWR010000117.1 GCA_913062675.1 uncultured Trueperaceae bacterium | reverse complement strand
CTCGAATGGCGCGGATGCATGCCGCGTAGTGGCCAGCGCCGCCATCCTCGAGGTCATCGCGGTCCACAGAGGTCAGCACGACGTACGTGAGGCCCATCGCAGCGACCGACTCGGCAGCGAGGCTCGGTTCGTTCGGGTCGAGCAACCCACCGGGATTGCCGGTGGCGACGGCGCAGAACTTGCAGCCGCGCGTGCAGACCGACCCCATGAGCATGATGGTGGCCGTCCCGGCGTTCCAGCACTCGGCGAGGTTGGGGCAGCGCGCCTCCTCGCACACCGTGGCGAGGCGGTTGCCCGTCACGTTCTTCTTCATCTCCTGGTACCGGCCGCCAGCGGGGAGTTGGACGCGAAGCCAATCGGGCTTGCGTTCCCGCGGGGCGGGTTCGGCGTCGCGACGCTTCACGCCCCCTTCGACGGCGGGCACGGTGCGTTTGAAATCGCGGGAGTTGATGACGGGAAGGTGTTCGCGGGTGCCGTTGCTCACGCTGGAATCCTATCAGCCGCCGCGTTGGGCAGCATGTCCGCCATGTGGCGGGCGAAATGGGGTACGAGTCGCGCCTTCGCTTCCTCCATCGCGACCGGTCGTCCGGTGAGGGCAGTGAGACTCGTCACGCCGGTCCCTTCGAGGCCGCACGGAACGATCGTGTCGAAATGCGCGAGGTTCGTGCTCACGTTCAGGGCGAAGCCGTGCAGGCTGACGCCCCGCTTGATGGCGACGCCGATGGCGCACAGTTTCTCGTTGCCGATCCACACGCCCGCATAGCCGGGACTTCCCTCGGCCGTGACGCCGTACTCCGCAGCGAGGTCGACGATGCTGCCCTCGATGCGGCGCAGGTAGTCGCGGACGCGCCGACCGATGGGCAGGATGGGGTACCCCACGAGTTGTCCGGGGCCGTGGTACGTCACGTCCCCACCGCGCTCGATGTCGACCAGGTCGAACCCCTGGCGGGTGAGTTCCTCGGCGGGGGTGAGCAGGTGTTCATGGCCGCCCTTGCGACCGAAGGTGATGACGGGATCGTGCTCGACCAGCAGGAGCGTGGGGGGTTCGCGTCCACTCGCGACGGCGTCGTGCACCTCGTGCTGCACGTCCCATGCATCGAGGTAACCCATGCGGCCGAGGTCACGAACGACGAAGGGAAGCTCCATGCGCCAAGGCTAGCAGGGGCGTGGTGCCGCGACCGATTGGCAGGGCACGATTACGGGCTGGGTCGCCAAGCGTGCGCGTTCGCCTCCGCCAATCTCTCGGCAGCGCCTGCGTACGCGTCAGCGTGGAACGAGAGGTCGACGTCCGCCGGTTTCGCCTCCTCCAGTGCGCGCGTCAAGGCGTGGGGGCCTTGCAGGAGTCCTCCTGAGGCAACCCACGTGGGGGTTCCGACGCGGTGCCGGAGGCGTTGGGCGAGCGCGACGAGTTCGCGTGCTGCATCTCGCGTGATGGCACTCGCTTCGGGCGCCTGGTCCGCGTGTTCAATGACGAGCCGGGCGAGGGAGGCGATGCGGTCGCGCCCCGCTTCGTACGCCCAGGTTTTGATCGTGGGCCAGTCATCGCCGCCCATCGCGGCGTACAGGGCGTCGTGGAACGCGTCGTGCGGCATGGTGCCCGTCTCGTCGCCCTCGCGGAGGGCGCGCCGTAGCGCCTGCCTGCCGATCCAGAATCCGCCGCCCGCATCGTCGATGCGGTACCCGTGCCCTCCAGCGCGGTGCAGGTGTAGGGACGCATCCTGATGGACGGCGATCGAACCGGTCCCCGCGTACAGCAGGAGGCCTGCACCGGGCGCGAGGCACGCGCGGTAGGCGAGCGCCATGTCGTTCATCAACTCGACGTGCACCGTGCGGGTGGGTGCCGCTGCCCGAATCACGTCCTCGATGCGCTGCGCGAGGCCCGTGGCGTCCGAGAGTCCGGTCATGCCGATCGTGAGCGAAAGCGTCAGGTCGCTACGTGCATCGGGCGGGACGCCGCAGCCTTCCAGCACGTCGCGTAGGAGTTGCTCGACCTGCGCGCTGGGTGCCGACTGGGCGGGAAGGAAGGCGAGCGCGGAGAGAGGTTCGCTGCGCCCCTCGGCGTGACGCCTGGCCGGTTGGTCCAGTCCGCGGGCATACCACGTGGCATGCCAGCGGGTGCTCGAACTGCCCGCATCGATGCCGAGGGTCACGACGGGTTGCATCACGCGTGCAGGTTACTTCAAGGCGCCGGCAGCGAGACCATCGATGATTTGGCGGCTGGCGAACAGGTACACGATGAGGAGCGGCAGCGCGGTGATGGTCAGCCCTGCGAACAGGAGCGCCCAATCGTTCTGGTGTTCCCCAAAGAAACTGAACAGGCCGAGCGGAAGCGTCTTGTACGCATCGGTCCGGATGAAGATCAGGGGGAAGAAGAAGTCGTTCCACCAGGGGATGAAGTTGAAGATGCCCACCGTCGCCAGGGCAGGACGGATGAGGGGCAGCATGACCTGCCCGAAAATCCTGAACTCCGATGCCCCGTCGATGCGGGCGGCCTCCTCGAGTTCCCTGGGTAGCGTTTCGAAGAAGTTCGCGAGGACGAAGATCGTGAACGGCAATCCGGATGCGGCGTAGATGAAGATGAGGGCGAAGTGCGTGTCGAACAGGCCGAGGTTGCGCATGAGGAAGAACAGGGGCAGGATCCCGAGTTTGATGGGCAGCATCAGGCCCGAGAGGAAGTACAGCATGAGGACCGAGCGGCCCTTGAACGCGTAGCGGCCGAGCGGGTAGGCGGCGAGGGAGCCGAGGACGAGCACGAGGGCCAGCGCACCGAACGTCACGAGAACGCTGTTCAGGAAGTACGTGGAGAAGTTGCCGCGGGTCCAGGCCTCGATGTAGTTCGCGAACGTCCAGGACTCGGGAAGGGCGAAGGGGCTCAGGAGGATCTCTCGCCCCGTCTTGAACGAGGAGAGGAACATCAAGAAGATGGGGTAGAGGACGATGAACGAGTAGCCGATCAGCAACGTGTACGTTGCGACGCGTCCACCGTGCCGCCACGGGTTGGGTCGTTGAACGCCGCTAGTCATAGATCACGGTTCCCCTGCGTGCGATGCGAAGGAAGAGGGCGGAGAGGCCTGCGATGAAGCCGAAGGTCACGACGGCAAGCGTCGAGCCCATTTGAATGGCGTCGGGACCCGTTCCGAAAGCGGTGCGATAGAAGTACGTGCCGAGAACGTCGGTCGATCCGGCTGGACTGCCGTCACTCCCGGCCATGACGAAGATGAGTTCGAAGGCGTTGAAATTGCCGATGAAGGTCATGACGGAAACGATGATGAGCGAGGGGCGAAGCAGGGGCAGTTCGATGCGGCTGAAGACCTGCCAGGCGTTCGCACCGTCGAGCCGTGCGGCTTCAAGATAACTTGCGGGAATGCTGCCGAGGTTGGCGAGGAAGAGCATCATCGGGAAGCCGAGCCAGGCCCAGGCGTTGACCACGACGATGGTCGGCAACGCGGTTTCGGGTTGTCCCAACCAGGGTTGCGCGAGGGCGTCGAGCCCGATGAGTTTCAGCGCCTTGTTGAGCGGTCCGAACAGCGGGTTGAGGATCAGGCTCCACAGGAACCCGACGAGGACGGTGGCGAGCAGGTGGGGCATGAAGAAGAGGTTCTGAAAGAAGCGGCCCCCGACCTTGAGTTTCGAGATGATGACCGCGAAGCCCAAGGCCACGCTGTTTTGCAGGATCATCGTGAGGACGAAGAACCAAACGTTGTGGCGGAAGGCGTCCCAAAGGTCGACGTTCCAGGGGGCGTCGCGGAAGAGGCGAACGAAGTTGTCGAGGCCGACGAACGCACCGCGGCGCAGGCCCTCCCAGTCGAAGAGGCTGTAGAGGATGGCGTTGGCGAGGGGCCAGACGATGAAGAGCGTGTAGAGCGCGAAGGCGGGCAGCCAGAAGGGCGCGAGACGCACGAAGGAGGAAGGCCGGTTGGCCTTCCTCCTTGGAGCGCGAGGACGTCGCGGCGTGGTTGCGGGTTTCGTCACCATCGCGACCCTCGTACCGCGCTTACTGACCGCTTGGCGTGAACCAGGAGGCCATTTGCTCTTGCAGGCTGGCGGCCGCCTCTTCGGCCGTCATGTCGTCCAGGAACAACTTCTGGATGTCCTCTCCGATGACGGTCGTGCCCGAGGGCGTGCCGTAGCGGAAGTGGACGAGCAGCATGTAGTCCGTCGGGTTGGCGTTCCACAGGTCCACGATATCGCTGAGCAGGGGATCGCTGGGGGTGACGCCGGCGATGGGCGAGATCTGGGCGAGCTCGTCGGTGAACGCCTGCCCGAACTCGGGGGACCCGAGCCAGTTGACGAAGTCGAGGGCGGCTTCTTGGTCGTCCGCGCTCGTCGAGACCGCCCAGGCGCCGTCCACGAACCAGGAGGCCATGGCGTCGTTGGTGATGCGTGCGGGGACGGAGAACACGCCGAGGTTCAAGTCGGGGTTTTGTGCACGGAAGTAGGCGCCTTCCCAGCTACCGCCGGGGAACATGGCGGCGAGACCGTTGATGAACAGGGCCTGCGAATCGGCGTAGCCCACGCCCGTCACGTCGGGGGGAAGGTAGGGCTGCAGCATCTTCACGGTGCGGAGCGACTCGACGAAGGCGGGGTCTTCGAAGGTGCGCGTTCCGTCGAGGATGCCTTCGACGAAGTCTTGACCGCCGTACGTGCCGGCACCGACCACGCTGTGGAAGATGGGCAGCATCCAGCTGTCCTTACCGGTGAGCGAGATCGGGATCATGCCGGCGTCGAGGATCGTCTCGTTGATGGCCATGAACTCGTCCCACGTGGTGGGTTCGCTGAGCCCAAGCTCGTCGAAGATGTCCTTGTTGTAGAAGACGGTGAGGACCTGCACGGCGAAGGGAACGCCGAAGACCTCGCCCGTTTCGCGGCTGCTGACGGCGCCGAGCGCTTCGGGCAGATAGTTGTCGAGCGCGGGTTGGCCGTCGAGCGGGACGAGGTAACCGCCATCGATCCACGGCATGACGCCTCCGTAGGATCGGGTTTGCACGACGTCGGCGGCCTCGTTGGCCTGCAGGGAGGTGGCGACGAGGGTGTTGTACTCCGTGTTGAGGAACGCCTCGAACGTCACGTCGGCGCCGGTGGCCCCTTCGTATGCTTCGAGGATGCGGTTGTACGCGTCGATGTCTTCGGTGCGCCAGGACCACATGTCGAGTGATTGGGCCGTGGCGAGACCGAGCCACAGGGCGGCGAGTAGGGATGCGATGGTGCGAAGCCTCATGCCTTACCTCCTCAGTGTGATTTGAGACACGTCAAAGATACCACTACTAGACCACATGATTGCAAGGGGTGGTTCTTCGGGCGTCCCTCAATGCTCGCCAGAGAACACGGTCGCATGCAGCGCCTGGCGGAGGGCGGACATCGTGGAGACG
>CAJXWR010000116.1 GCA_913062675.1 uncultured Trueperaceae bacterium | reverse complement strand
GCCCACGCCGGGCGTGGCTTTCCTGACGCAGCATGCGGGCGCCGACGCGGGCGTGATGATCTCTGCGAGCCACAACCCGTTTCACGACAATGGCGTGAAGCTGTTCGACGCGAACGGCGAGAAATTGTCGGACGAGGAAGAACTGGCCATCGAGGCGTGGCTCGAGCGGGACGAGGCGAACCTTCACACCGTGCAGGGTGCGGACGTGGGGCGCATGCGGACGCTCGACGGTTCACGCGACGGGTACGTCGCGTTCCTGCTGGAGCATGCACCGTTCCTCGATGGTTTGCGGGTCGGGCTGGATTGTGCGAACGGAGCGGCGAGCGTCGTCGCGCCGCTCGTGTTCGAGAAGCTGGGTGCGCGCCTGCAGACGCGAAGCGCATCCCCGGACGGGGTGAACATCAACGTGGCGTGTGGTTCGACCGCGCCCGAGGCCCTGCAGGACTTCGTGGTGGCCGAGGGGCTCGAGGTGGGGGTCGCCTTCGATGGCGATGGGGACCGTGCGGTGCTCGTGGATGGGCGCGGTCGCCTCGTGACGGGCGATCACATGATCGCGATCATCGGGCGCGTGCGGCGCGACGAGGCCGTGGTGGGCACGACCATGACGAACCTCGGTGTGGAGCGTTGGTTGGCGGGGCATGGCGTGGCACTCCACCGCGCGGACGTGGGGGACCGGTACGTGCACGCCCTGCTGCGTGAGAAGGAATTGCGCTTGGGTGGGGAGGCGTCCGGGCACGTACTGTTCCTCGACCTCGCCCCGACGGGGGATGGGATCCTCACGGCGTTGCAGACGCTCGCTGCGGTTCGCGCGTCAGGCAAACCGCTCGAAGCGTGGATGGACGAGATTCCCATCTACCCACAAGTGTTGACGAGCGTTCGCGTGAACCCGGATCAGAAGCATGCCGTTGCGGCGCACGCCGATTTGAAGGCGGCCGTGGCGGAGCTTGAGGGAAGGTTGGTTGGGGAGGTACGGGTGAACGTGCGACCGAGTGGTACCGAGCCGCTGGTTCGCGTGATGGTGGAGGGGGAGGACGCTTCGGTCATCGAGCGGGAGGCCAGCCAACTCGTGCAACTCGTCGAGCGGCTGGGTGGGACCGTCAACCCTGCTTGAGCGCGCCTGACGCGTTGTAGAGGGCGGTCATGAACACAGGGACGCAAGCACCACGCGCGAACGTGGTCGGTTACGCCATTGGGGTGGGCCTCGCCTTCACCGCCGTCGTGGGGTCGGTCCTGCACTTCGCGCTCGCCGACGCCTCGACGCCCCTCATGCTGCTCGGCACCTTCGTGGTGGGTGCAGCGTTGGGCGCAGGGTGGGCCGCTGCGCGCAAACCGACCCTCGTCAACGACGATTGAAGCGCGCGGAGCACCGCACGTTGCGGCGCTCCGCGCTCCCCGTAGCGTCGTCTCCTCAATCTTCGTGACGATAGCGTTGCTGAAGCGCCTCCAGGCGTTCTCGAACGGTCGCGCGTAGCGCCTCGGGATCGGCATCCTCCGAGGTTTGCAGCGTCAGTTCGGCCGGTTCGGGGAAGCGGGTGAACGGTTCCACCTCGGTTGCATCGAGGGAGCTGAAGACCGGTTGATCGGAAATGCGGGCGAGCCCCACGGCGACGAGCGCCTCGCCACCCGCGTAGAAGTACCAACTTCCAAGCCCAATGAAGGTGGGGTAGCCGTCCTCGTCCACTTCGAGGCGACCGTCCTCCTCGATGCCGATCATCTTCACCATGTCCTCGTCAATGAACGAGGCCACGAAGTCGCTGCGGTCGAACGTGGAGAACATGCCGATTCCCGTCGGTCCAGGGCACCGGTCGAGACCCAGGGTGCACCAGCGCCACGCACCCGCCTCGTTGTTCGTGAGGCGATCGGTATCCTCGACCCGCTCGGAGATGCTGAGGAAACCCTCGTAGGTGAGTTCGGTTCCGGCGAAGACCACGACCCACACCCACTCCCCGCCGTACGCGAGACCCGGTCCGGGATTGGGGTTGGTCGGTCCATCATCGGGAACCTCGTCGTCCGGGGCATCGTCGACCGCGTTGAGCGTGAGGCTCACCTGCGTGGTGGAATTCGCGTTCACGACCGCTTGCCGCGATGCGTCTTCGTGGCCATCGGCGCGTCCCGTGACCGTATACGTTCCCGGCTCGAGTTTGACGTCTCCCCCACCCGTACGGCGGGTGACGAGCGTGCCGTCCTGATCGATCGTCAATTCGGCACTCGCGGGTTCGACGGCGATGCGGAGCGTACCGGTGGTGGGTACGGGTGCAGGATCGTTCGCATCGGTGCCCCCGCCACCACCCGAGCAGGCTGCGAGGCTCAGCATGAGCACGATCGCGAGAAGCCGTACCCCCAGGTGCGTCGCCTTCGAGGTGCGCGTTGGCTTGGGGTGATGGGGGGCGTGCGGCGGGCGTGGTGGGGGGCTTGTGCGTTGCATGGCCCCACCCTCGCCTCGGTGTGCGACGGGTTGCGTCGCACACCTAGGTACGTACCACTCGCTTTATGCAACGCTCCCCAGTTCGTTTCCGACATGTCGCACGCTCAGGGGACGCGATACTCGAGCGTCAATGGGGTACACGCACGCTCGGCCTCCACGGCTTCCGGCACGAGCGCGCTGCACACGTCGACTTGCAGCGTCGCACGGGCGGTGGTGCCACCGGACCCCGACGTACCGCACGCGGCGAGGGTGAGAACGAGGAACGCACCGATCGTGAGGGTTCGCAGGGTGCGCAGGTTGCGCGGGGTGCGCAGGGTGCGTTGACTCTGAATCGTTCCTTGCATGCGGATCACTCTCCCTCCTCCGCAATGACGAGCGTGATGGTGAGCGTGATGGATTCACCGACCGGCCAAGTCGCTCCCGTCCAACGCCAGGCGACCGGCTCCTCGATCACGCGACCGAGGGACGCGGTCACGTCGACCCCGTTCACGTTCGCAGCCTCGAAATCGAACCAGGCGTTCCGCAAGGCTTCGGGCTGATCGTTCACGATCGTCGTTTCGAAGGTGAGTTGCACCTGCCCTCCGACCCGCTCCGCCGTCACGGCACCGTCGGGCACAAGCGACACCGGGAGGAGGGGCGGCGCAACCGCCCCGGGTTCGAACGTCACGCTTTCGCTGGCAGCGAACGGTTCTTCACCCTCCCCGCGAATCTGAAGCCCGTACGTCACGCCGTTCTCGAGGCCCGAAATCCGGAACGGTCCATCCACCCCAGGACGCTCGAAGGCCACCCAGGCATCGGTGCCCGACAGGCGGTACGACACGCGCTCGGAACCGCTGGGGAGACCGACGGGGTACACCCACACCGTCCCGTTACCGGGAATCACATCGAGCGTGTTGACGCGATTGGCGAACGTGACGGTCGTCTGCACGGGGCAGGCGCCGGGGCATCGCGCAATGACGTTCGCGACACCCGGCTCACTCGACCGCAAGGCGGCACGAACTTCGCCATCGCGATCGGTCGGCAAGGCAACGTCGCCCTCCTGCACCTGACCGTTCAACCACCATGTCCCAAGGTCCGTCGTCAGGTCGATCATGACGCCTTCGACGGGATTACCTTCGACGTTCGTGAGGCGCACGGTGATGATGGCTTCCTCCTCCCCATCCGCCGCAGCGAGGGAGGGGGCCGCCGTTGCGACCATGCGAATGTCGCGCACGCTGATGCCGTCGTGCGACACCTCGTACCCATCCGCGGTCCCATCCTCGGCCGTGGCTTGGAGAATCACGTCGAGCCCAGCTTCGCCACTCAAACCGGTGTAGAGCACGTCTTCGAACGTCACGCTGGCGTCGCCCGGCAGCAACGTGGCGGTGACCGGCGCGTCCCCCTCGCCACTCGCGAAGCGGAACGTGCCGGGCTCCGCACCTCCCGTTGCCGTGAGGGTGATCGTGGATGCCTCGATGGCGGGGAACGCGATGCCCTGCGCATCGACGAGGGAGACGGTGACGTCGAAGGGAACGTTCCGCAATTGCGCGCGCGACTCGACACCGACGGCGAGGTCTGCCGAGAGGTCGTTCGGCGTGCAACCACCGAGCGTGGATTCCCACGGGAAGCGCGGCGCGCCACCGGTACATACGGTCCACGTTGCATCGGACGGCGCGCCCGGCCAACCGTTTGCGATCGCCCATCCCTGCGCTGCGAACGTACGCGCATCGGCGAAGGCGGCAGCCCCGATCTTCGTTCCCCCGCCACCCGATGCGGAAGATCCATGGAAACTTGCCTGCACGTCGTCACCCCGCAAGGGCACGACGTCGGACGTACCCGTCAGGCTTCCGGAGAAGTGCATGCGCTCGATCGACACGTCGGTCGGATTCGCATCGTCTTCCTGGCCAAGTATCGCGGACACGCCATCGTTAGCTGAGACGTTCCCCGTGACGTACACGTCGCGCGCGTCGATCTGCCCTTCGCCTGCAACACCGACGAGTCCCCCCGCCGAGGCAGCGCTCGCATGACTCGTCACGTTGGCTCGCACGCCCACCTCCCGTAGGGTGAGGGTTGGACCAGCCGTGAAGTCGCCCGCGATTCCACCAGCGGCGTCGTCCGCATCGATCGTTGCGGCAGACGTGATCAAGGTGCGCGTGAGCGTGGCACGTGCATTTTCACGCCGTAAGCGTCCGATGGCGCCACCCGCACCGTCGCTTGCCGCCTGAATCGCTGCGGATACGACGACGTTGGTGGCTTCCACGTGCACGGCGTTACCACTGAGGCCATCTAAGTCGCCCACGAGTCCACCGACGCGTTCGCCACCCGTCAATGCGCCCGAGATTCGGACGTTACGAACCTCGACGGTCGTACCGTCCGCGGCAACGTGACCCACGAGGCCGCCTAGAGACACCTTGTCGCTGGGTGCGTTCACGGTACCCGTGAACGTCACATCGTCGATGACGGCCGGATTTCGGATGTTGCCGAACACACCACCCGCATTATCGTTCCCGTTCACCGTGGCCGCCACGGCGATGCCCCGAGCATCGAGCAGACCCGGCCCCTCACTCCGGCCCACCCCGCCGCCCGTCGCCGCGCCGCCCCCATTGACTGTTATCGCGTCAGAAACCTGCACGTCGCGCAACGTGAGACCGGAATCGGCGAGCCCAATGACGCCACCCGCACGATTGCCTCCCGACGTGACGGCCGCCTCCTGCATGGTGATGTTCCCGAGCGTGGCAGTGCTGGCATAGCCCACCAATCCACCTATCCAGTTTGCCGTCGCGTCAGTCCCCGACACAATGGAGGAACCAGTCACAGTGACGTTATTGACGGTACCTCCCGTGATCTTTCCGGCGAGGATGCCTACACGCGTCTTCCCGGAAACACTGGCGCCATGGAACGTCACGTTCCGAAGCGTCGCGCCCTCAACCTCGCCGAACAGGCCTACACCACCGCGATCCAGCTGCACGTCGAAGCCGGAAATCGTGTGGTTCTGACCATCGAACGTGCCGCGAAACG
>CAJXWR010000115.1 GCA_913062675.1 uncultured Trueperaceae bacterium | reverse complement strand
GTCTTCGTACGCAAACGTGTTGCTCGCGAGCGTGGACCATGTTGCCCATGATGCCCCTCGAGCCTGAGCGTGGATGGCGTTGACGCGTGAATAGGACGGCGAGCGCATGCGGACTGACCAACCAACCGGTACGTGCCAGTACCTCGGTGCGGCGAGCGTCGCTTCGTCGTCGTGGAGAGTCGGTGGGCGTGGGCCGCTCGAGCCTTCGCTCCCTACGATGACGGCGTCGGCTAACGGTGAAGTAACGGGTCCAAACTATCGTGCGCATCGGAGGTGATTCCGCGCATGTCATTAGTTTCGAGGTTTCCTTTGCACGCACTCTTCACGCTCGTCGTGACGCTCATGGTCGGCGCTGCGACAGCGCAAGTCTCCGATACGGATGAAACAACCGTCACGACGACGTTCGAGTTTGCCAACGATATAAGTGCGCCAGAAGATGTCGAACTTAACCTTCTCGCGACCAATCCCGAGGGCGAAGTACGAAAAGCTGGCATTACCTCCTTCCACAATGCAACGTCCAGCACAACCGTGTTCCTGGAAGTCACGAGTGTTTCGACAAGCGATGCCTCGGCGGTAACTCCATCCGACTACTTTTACGATGATGGCTCAAGCAATGACGGCGTCGTCTTGTTCGCTGCGGCGGATTCCAACGATTCCGGTGACGCGCTATGGAATGCGAATACGTTTCACCGAGTAGCGCTCATCGGAAATCCAAGTAACGCAGTCAACGTAAATCCTACTTGGCTAGGGAGTACCGGCCCCCCTGGAACGGACGTCGAAACGCGTTGGATCGGTTTGAAGAAACTAGGGAAAGGCCCAGGGAAACAACTCAATGTTCAAGTTGTGCTGACGTACACGATCGGAGAGTTTTGATGACGCGTCATTGGTTTCACCAATCATCGCCGCCGAAAGCATTCGCGCACTGTGCTCGAGCCCTTCTCGCAAAAGCGGCTTTCGTTGTGACGGTGCTTCTGGTTACCGCAGTTTCCTGGGCGCAAACCAGCAGCGCAACGGACACGCGAACCGTCACACTCTTGTATGAGCAGCCCAATACGGTCATCGCCCCATCCGACTTCACCGTTTCGGGAACCAGTGCGATTGGTAACTCTACGCTATACAAATCGTCCGCAAAAACGGTGGAATTCGTATTTGCGGATGACACCGCCGATCTCTTCGCTGACGTCGTTCAGGTCGGAACGTCATCGACCGATGCTGCCGACCCGTATGACGTTGGACTATGGAGGAACGCCGCATCGAGCGGTCTGAAATTCGGCATCATCGACGCGGAAGGCTCTGACGACGACAGTTCGTTCCAAAGCTTCACGAGGGACTCCAGCTCTTGGTACACCGTCAACCTCACTGGTGAGACCTCCCCCGCCAACGACTCAACGGTGTTGCAGGATTATGGTACCGGAGTACATACGCATGACATTAAGTTTGCGATTCAGCAAGAGTTGAACGGGCCGGAGACGAACTTCAGCGAAGACATTATCGTGCGCTTCACCGTCGCGGACGGGTTCTAGCGTTGGTCGTCGCGTGAGCATGCCGTGGTACGAACGTACGTTAGATCGAGCGTGTAGCGCCCAGGCCCTGGGTCCACACGCTCGGCGTTACGGTTGGGTTTTGCTTGCGTTTCTGCTTGCGTTCCTGCTTTCGTTCACGACGCACGTCCACGCCAACATCGCCATCCCGGGTTCCTTGACGAGGACTCACTACGTGGACGGTCACGGTACGGTCGAGGGGTCCGTAGTCGTGATCAATACGTCGAGCGAACCGCAGTTCGTCGAGGTCACGCTCGGCGATTGGGAGCCCGGGACGGGAGGCGGGTTCTTGTCTCCAGGGTCGTCGCCACACTCCGCCGCGCGTTTCATCTCACCCGAGGAGGAGGTCTTCCTGATTCCGCCCAACGAGCGGCGGACATGGCGGTACAAAATCGACGTTCCCGACGCGGCCGACGTCGCCAACGCGTCGTACTGGTCGATGCTGTTTTTCGAGCCCGTCGAAGACCAAACAGCGCGCGAGCAGCAGGACGACGCCAGCGAGGGGTTCAGCATCCGAACGAAGACGCGATTCGCCGTGGGCGTCATCGTCGACGTGGGTCGGTCGGAGGCGCCCCGGATACGGTTCGACAACGTCGACGTGGGGCGTGACGGAGATGGCTCCGGCGACCTGAGCATCGGTGTCGACGTTCTGGTGGATGGTCCGTACGTGCGGTCGGGGAGCCTCCGGATGCAGATGATCGACCAATCGTCGGGTGAAGAGGTGCATGCATCCTCGCCTGTGCCCATCCGGGTGTACCCGTCGGGTCCGACGGCCCGGCGATTCCGCGTCGGCGATCTCCCATCCGGCTCCTACGAGACGCTGTTCGTCGCGGAGGTGGGGGACGACCTGTACGCACTTCGCTTCGATCTGGACGTGGGGCCGTAGTCGGCGTCTGACGACGAGGACGGTACCGAATGGCCGCAGGCACGTGGGTGCACGCACTTGTCGTGTTCGTGGTCTCGATGATCGCTATCGGCTGGAACGCGCGAGCGACGGCGGAACGGTTCTGGGTCATCGACGCTGCCGACGTCGATGCGGAAATTCGGGTGGAGGCCGATCCAGGCGACGTCGTGCGCACGAACGTGCGCGTGTTCAACGGCGGAGCCGACGATCTCGTCCTCGACGTCCAGTACGAAGTGCCTGCGGCGCTCGAGTTGGTTGCGCCACGCGATACCCTCGACGTACCCGCGGGTGCTCGACGGGTCGTCTCCGCGGTTCTGCGGGTGCGTGGTGACGCGGAGGTTGGAACCTGGCCGGTGGGGTTCGTCCTACGAGATGCCGTCGGCAACGTCGCCCGCGTGTCCAGGGCCGTCGAGGTGCGTCCCATCTGGCGGGGAGAGCTGTCGATGGACGACGGTCCGCTGTCCGTCCACGGACGTCGTTTCGTGGTCGCAGGGCGCGTCACGAATCACGGAAACACGGACGCTTCGTTCTACATCGACACCCTCGAGACGAGCGCGTTCGAAGCGACGCCAACCCCTGCCGCCGTGGAGCTGGCCCCCGGCGAAACACGCGACGTTAGCGTCGTGTTCGAAACCGATGCCACGAACCTTCGGGCCGAGCGCGAGATCGTCGTCTTCTACCTTCGTCGTGTGGGGGCGGAGGGAACGCTGGATCGTGAGCGCCGTGACGTGTACGTCGGTGGCGTGAGCGCGGCGCAACGTGACGTGAGTCCGCGCCATTCCATCCCCGTGAGCGTTCAGTTCTCCACCGACGCACGGGCGAACGACGTGTTGGGCGACCCCGAATTCGCGTTCCCCGGGTCGATGTTTCGCTTCCGTATGTCCGGACCGCTGGACGACGCAAACCGCACGTACGGTCTCCTGGCGGTCGACGTTCCGTGGGACCTGGAGTCGGGAGGGTTTCGGGCACGGTATCGCCGGCCGTCGCTCGATCTTCGCGTCGATGCCCCCTTCGACGAACCTGGGACGGCATCTCTTCGTTTCCACCGGTCGAACGTCCAGGTACAAGCGTTCACAAACGGCAAGGTCGGCGTGGGGTCCGGGGTCGGTGCGCTCGCCGGGAGCGGCGTCGCGGTGGACGGGAGCTACGGCTCCTCGTGGCTCGGTACGCTGCAAGTCTCCGCGCAGCTCGTCGTGAGCGAGGGGCGAACCCAGACGGGCGCAGCGCTGACGCACGAACGGAACCTCGGGTCGGAAGGTGGCGTGGGGTGGAGATCGGAAGTGGCTGCGGCATGGCGACCCGACACCATGACGATGGCCTGGTCTCCGAGCCTCCGTTTTTCCCAGCGGGGGACCCTCAGTGGAACCTTCGTGTTCCGTGGTGACCAGCAGCCCTCGATGCCGGAGCAGGTCTACAAAGCCTCGTTGTCACCGGGAACCTCGTCGATTTCGGCCGCGTGGTCCCGCCGTGCGGTGTCGCACGACGGCAGGCCAGGAACGCAGGAGGGCCTCCATGTCGATGCGAGCACGTCGTATCGAGTGGCCGCATCGGCGCCGGGGCCGACGGTGAGCGTGCGAGCCCGCGCCGAGATCGACCGAGAGACGAAGATCGTCGGTGCCGAGCCGGTCGTCACGGAGGCCGAGAACGACCTGCAGGCCAGCGCGAAGATCGGCCGGGTCTCGGCCCAAGCCCGCTGGCGTCGCGAGAGTTCGAGTGGTGCTGAGGAACGGTTCCCATCGTTCTTCGATCGCGACGTCCGGGGCTCGCTGGGCGTCGCGGTTGGCTCCGCGACGTTGAGGGCCCGATTCGACGTCGATACCCGCTGGGGCCCGACCAGGCCGGATTCGCAGGACACGCTCGACGTGGCTCTGGCGTTGCTGGATCTCTCGGTCACACGGTCGATCGACGTAAGGGGCGACGTGGGTTGGACGGGGCGCCGCATTCGCGAGGACTGCGGGCAAAACTGCGATTTCGCCGGAGCGTGGCGCCTGGGGGCTGGAGTCGATGCCCCGTCGACGGGGGCGAACCTCCTCGTCCGAGCGCGCGACGATGGCGGGCGCCTCGCGTTGCAGTCCTACCAGCTTGCAGCCAACGTTCGGGCGACCCCACGAGGCTGGCTGTCGGGAGAGGTCGAAGGCCGCAACGGCCTGCCGAATCGCGCGCAGCTTGCGTACCAACGGGACGTTGGCTTGCCGATCGGTCGTGCGCGCGTGCACCTCCATGGTGCGGCGGACTGGGCCGACCGCGCGAGCGTCGATGTCGGTGCGTCCGTCGATTGGCGGTACGACACGAGGCTCCCCCTCGGCTACCGGTCGGATGCTACGCGGCTCGAAGGCGTCATCGAGACCGACGTGGCCATCGACCTCCGAGGCCTGGAGGTTCGCATTGGGGATCGAACGGTGACGACGGACGAGGAGGGTCGGTTCACGTACGTCACGCTCGAACGGGGGGCGCTCGACGTGTTCGTGCGCCCCGGTCAGTTCCCGTCCGACGTCCTCATCGCTCCGGACCCGTACCAGTCGATCGAGGGAACGACGGGGGGCGAAACGGACGTCACGTTTCGACTGGTCCCTGCAGGGACCGTTACCGGAACCGTCCTCTACGACGAACCCCCGGCGCCCGAAACGCAACCCGAGGACGAATCGGTCATTTTCGGCACGGGCCAGCCCAACGAGGACCGGAGGGTCGTGGCGGGGCGGACCCTGATCCTCGAAAGCGAGGAACGTCGGTATCGAACCCGTTCGCAGCAGGACGGACGGTTCCGATTCGAACGCGTCTATCCCGGGACGTACGAGCTCCGGGTCCACAATCCAGGGGCGCTCCGCTACTTTTCCGTCGAGCCACTCCGTCAGACGGTGGTCGTCGAGGACGCGTCGCCCGTGCGCGTGGAACAGTCCATCAGTCCCGATCGCCGGATCGTCGACCTGCAAGAAGCCCCGAGCATCTCGGTCCCGTAATCGAACGACACCCCCGGGCTAGCGGGAGGTATGGACGCGGAGCAACGAGCCGACCCGGTCCGCGAGGTTCGTCCGCTCGTCGGCCAACAGGGCGTCACGGAGGCCGGTGAGGGCCGAGCGGAGGAC
>CAJXWR010000114.1 GCA_913062675.1 uncultured Trueperaceae bacterium | reverse complement strand
TATTGGTGGCATTCTCATCGGCTCCGTTCCCGCATCGACGACGCCCGGACCGGCGTTGGACCCGCACGCTTTCGTGGGACCCGATGGGCTGTTCTTCGGCACCCCTCGTGTCCCCGCCCTGCCCCACGCCGGTTCTGGCGACGTGTTCGTCGCCATGGTGTCCCCTACCGGCGATTGGGCGTGGGCCGCACGTGCATCAGGGAATGACGAGGATGGCGCCGTCGCCGTCGCCGCGCACCCAGACGGGGGCGCGTACGTGACCGGCACGTTCAAGAGCTCCGCCTTGCGGTTCGACACGCCCGCCTTCGCGAGCGATCCCGTCCTCGCCTCCGGCGGGCTGGGAGACGTGTTCGCGGCGTACGTCGATGGAGAAGGTGCCTGGCAATGGGCACGCAAGGCGGGCGGCGCTGGCGGCGAAGGTGTCGAGGCGTTGACGGTGCAGCGCGACGGAACGGCCGCGCTCGTCGGGTGGTCTGATACGCAGCCCATGACGTTCGATGGGTACTGGCACCCGCAGCAACGACTCGACGCGTTCCAGGATTCGGGGGGTTTCGCGGCGCGCATTGATCGGTCCGGCACGTGGACCTGGGCGAAACCGCTCGACGACGCGAAGGAGCAAACCGCGACCGACGTGGTAGCCCTGCGCGACGGAAGCCTCTACGTTTCCGGCATGTTCAAGGGTCAAACCTTCACGCTGCAGGACCCCTGGTACGAACGGTTGGAGCTCGAGGTGTCCAACGACTTTTGGGCGGCGTACCTCGTGAAACTCGATGCGGATGGTTCCTGGAGCGGCCTCTCGCGACTCGAGTGAACGATTGAAATCTCCGCTGCACGGCGGGCGGTGGGTATGCTTCACGGCATGCCCACCGCCCGCCGTTCCCATCGCATCTTCGAGGTGCTCGATCGGCGCCAACCCGACCTGACGGTCGTGGCGGAAGACGTCTACAAGCCCCACAACCTGTCCGCCATGCTTCGCAGTTGCGACGCGGTCGGCATTGGGACGGTGCACGCCGTTCGACCCACGGGGGGCGTTCCGACGTACGAAGCGACCAGCGCATCGGCGGAGAAGTGGGTGCACCTCGAGGTGCACCGCGCCATCGACGGTGCCCTCGACGCGTTACGCGCCGACGGGATGCAACTCCTCGCCGCGCACTTGAGCGACGACGCGGTCGACTACCGCGACGTCGATTACGTCCGCCCCACCGCCATCATCTTCGGCAACGAACGCTCCGGCGTGACGGAGCACACCGCATCCCGCGCCGATGCGCACGTCATCATTCCCATGCTCGGCATGGTGCAATCCCTTAACGTGTCGGTCGCGACGGCCGTCATCCTGTTCGAAGCCCAGCGGCAACGCCGCGAAGCGGGACGCTACGACACGCCCGCCCTCCCCGCGAAGGTGCGCAGCGATCAGGCGTTCCGCTGGCTCTACCCCGATCGCGCTGCCGAGCTCGACGCGTCGGGCGTGCCCCTCCCCTGGTTGACACGCGATGGGGACATCGTCGCGGACGACACGGTTCCGGACTGGGCGCGGTAGACCGGCGAGCAACCACACGGTGACGCCCAGCACGGTGCGCAGGTCGCAAGCCGGGCACCCTTGACGCATGGCTCGCCTTCCCATCCTGATCGCTTCACGACTGTGGCCCGCTGCGGCCGTCCTGTTCATGACGCTCGTGGCCGCGCAGGGCGCGCCCGCCGTCGGCGTCGACGTGCTCGCCGAAGGGTTCGAGCAGCCCCTCGGCGTGGTGGCTGCCGGCGAGACGCTGTACGTGCTCGAGAAGACGGGCCAGGTGCGCATCGTCGAGGCGGGGCGGGTCGACGATGTGCCGTTCCTCGACCTGAGCAGTGCGGTCTCCACGCGGAGCGAACGAGGCCTCCTGGGGATGACCTTCTGGCCCGAGGAAGCGGCGAGCGGCATCCTGACCGAGGTGTTCGTCCACTACAGCAACCGTCAGGGCGACACGGTGCTCGCCCGCATGCCAATCCGCGACGGTCAGGCCGTACCCGAGGCGGCGGTGACCCTGCTGCAGGTCGACCAACCGTTCCCCAACCACAACGGGGGGCAACTCGCCTTCGGGCCCGATGGGTACCTGTACCTAGGGCTCGGCGATGGCGGCCTCGCGAACGATCCCCTGCGCGCAGGCCAGGACCCGGACACGCTGCTCGGCAAGCTTCTACGCCTCGACGTACGCACGACCCCGTACGGCATTCCCGACGGAAACCGGTACGCACCGGATGAGGGACGAGCGAAAGTGTGGGCCGAAGGGTTGCGCAACCCCTGGCGGTTCAGTTTCGACGCGGTCACGAACACGCTGTGGGTTGCCGACGTAGGACAAAACGCCACCGAAGAGGTGAACCGCGTCGCGGCTGGAACGGCGGGCGGTCATGACTTCGGGTGGAGCACGCTCGAGGGGGACGCGTGCTTCCGCCGTGACGGTTGCGACGCAACGGGGACGACCCTGCCGGTCGCCACGTACCGGCACGAGGGTGGGCTTGGGCGATCGGTGACGGGTGGGTACGTCTACCGGGGGGACGCCATCCCCGACTTGCAGGGTTGGTACGTGTTCGGTGACTTCGTGAGCGGGAACCTGCTCGGCGTCGACGGCGAGGCGGTTGCAGACGGCGCAGTCACCCCGACGCTCCTCGCGAAACTCGGATTTCCCATTTCGAGCCTGGGCCGCACGCAGGACGGTGAACTGCTCGTCGTCGATTTCGGTGGTCGCATCCTGCGCCTCGCCCCTCGCTGAGCCTCGGCGCTTACGCCGAAACGAAACCCGGGCGGCCTGAGGTCACTCGGGTGCGCTGGAAAGCGCTTCGCGCACGTTGCCCCTGTATCGTTCGAGACGCGCACGGGCATCGGTGGACGCGAGGCCAAGCGTTTGCATGACGATGGCGGTCTTCACGTCGTACCCGCACGCCTCGAGGTTTCGCTGCGCCTCGTCGTGACTGCACCCCGTGGCGTCCTGAACGATTTGCACGGCGCGACGCTCGAGCTTCACGTTCGTGGCTTGCATGCCGACCATCAGGTTGCCGTACACCTCGCCAAGGCGCACCATGATGGTGGTCGAGAGGGTGTTCAGAACCGCCTTTTGAGCGGTGCCGGCCGCGAGTCTCGTGGATCCCGTGAGCACCTCGGGGCCCGTGTCGAGAAGGATGGCGTGATCGGCTCCCTCGAGGAGGCGCGCACCGGGGTTGTTGGCGATGGCGATCGTGAGGCTTCCCACCTCGCGGGCCAAGCGGAGAACCTCTTGCGTGTAGGGCGTCCGGCCCGAAGCGGCTACGCCAATGACCACGTCGCGGGGCGTGAGGTGCGCGCCCGCCACGGCCGTCGCTGCTTCGCGCACGTCATCCTCGGCACCCTCCTTGGCGCGACTCCCAGCCGCCTCGCCCCCCGCCATCAGCACCAACGTGCGGTCGAACCCGAAGGTGGGAAGAAGCTCTGCGGCGTCCTGCATCGATAGGCGGCCCGAGGTTCCCGCGCCGGCGTACACGAGGCGACCGCCCTGTCGGACTCGCTCGGCGGCCGCTTCAGCCGCGTCCCCCACGACAGGTGCGGCGCTTCGCGCGATGCGAGCCGCTTCGACCTGCGCGTCGAGGAGCATCACGGCGACGTCCTGGCTAGAATTCTCGTCAAGATCGAAACTGTGGGGATGCCGTGATTCGGTTCTCACGTTTCAGGGTCCTTCGGGGGTTCGCTCGGTCCAAGATCGAGCGCCATGCGGTAGCGACCCCCGTGGTACGCACTTTGCACGTACTCGGCGACGTTGCCGGCTTGGTCGTAGCTGATGCGTTCGAGCGCGAGGACGGGTTCATGGGCGCCAAGTTCGAGCCAGCGTTGCTCGCGTTGCGTGGGGAGGCGCGCCGTGACGGTCTGGCGGGCACTGCGAATCTCGACGCCGAACTGTTGCTGCAGCGTCGCATAGAGGCTATCGAGGCTCCTCAGCAGGTCCAGCGAGAGCGAAGCGTACTGAAGGGGAAGGCTTGCCCGCTGCACGGCCAACGGCAGGTCATCCGCCGTACGGAGTCGCAGCAGACTGAGCGTCGTTTGACCTTCCTCGAGACCGAGGGCCAGGGCCACGTGAGGATCCAGGGTGGATTCCTGAACCTCGAGAAGGCGCGTCCCGGGCTTGAAGCCCAGGGCGTGGGACTCCATCGAGAAGCTCTGGACGCGATCGAGGACTTGTTCCAAGGGTGCGCGCCGCACGTACGTTCCACTACCGTGTCGACGGTGGAGCAACCCGTCTCGGACGAGGAGGTCCACCGCGCGGCGCACCGTCATGCGGGACACGCCGAGCGCTTCGGCAAGGTGCCGCTCGGCGGGAAGGGCCGTATCGCTTTCGATCTCGCCGGTTCGGATGGCGCGCTCGAGGTTTCGTTTGAGCTGCACGTAGGCTGGAGTCGGCGCCGTCCGCTCGACGGCCAAGAGACGGACGAAGGCGTCGACCGGCTCCAACGTCTGTATCGACATTCGGCATCCCTCCGAATCCGTGGCGTGGCGCGAATCCACCGAATGCGGCACACCGTGCCGCCTTGGTCATCCTGAACCACGGCACCATACCACTTAGAGGCCACTATGCTGGCAAGGGGGGTGCTAGGCTCGCGGTGTGGAGGCCTCCCCCATGCCGAATTGGCAACGCCAAGCCCACGAACGCATCGAACGATTCGTGGAGGATGGAGCCCTGCCCGCCGTTGCCCTCGCCACGGGAACCTCGAACGATGTGCACGTGACCTTCGCGGGAACCCTCGCGGCGACCGAGCCGGTTACGAGAACCACGCGCTTCGACGTGGCTTCGCTGACGAAGGTGATGGCCACGCTGCCCCTCACCCTTCGGCTCGTCGACGAGGGCCACTTCGACCTAGACACCGAGATCAAGACGCTCATTCCCAACGCAGGGTGGCTGCACGAGCCTTCGCTGGGTGACCGGACGGTTCGCGAATTGCTGCTGCACACCAGCGGACTCCCCGCGACGTTGCCGTTCATTGCCGTCGCGTCGAATCGCAGGCAGGTGCTGGGTCAGGCGATGGCGTCGGCCTTGACGGCACCTCCCGGCACGGTGCAGTACAGCGACCTGGGGTTCATTCTCCTTGGCGCCATCGCCGAGTCGCAGACGGGTCTTCGCCTCGACGCATTGTTCGAGAACCACGTCGCACATGCGCTCGACATGCCGAACACGGGTTTCGTGCCCATTGAAGAGGCAGGCGCGCCGCCCCACCCGGGCACGGCGCCCACCGAGGTGTGCGCCTGGCGTGGAGGCTTGATGCAGGGGCAGGTGCATGACGAGGGGGCTTGGCTGATGGGCGGCGTGGCAGGGCATGCCGGTCTGTTCACGACGATCGACGACGCCGCGCGGTACGCGCAGGCGTGGTTGACGCGTGACGCACGCCTGGCGCCACGCGACGTCATCGATGCTGCCGTCCGGCGCGGCACCCCGCCCGGGCAGCCCGCACGCGGGCTGGGCTGGGTGTTGGCCCGCGACGACGACGAACCGTCCTCCGAGGGCGTCGATTGGCGCGGCCCGTCCGGGTTCGG